>PLQC01000043.1 GCA_003159675.1 Limisphaerales bacterium | reverse complement strand
CATTTCCACGTTTGCCGGGACCGACCCCTTCCCGTCAACTCATTTCCACGTTTGCCGGGACCGACCCCTTCCGGGACCGACCCCTTCCCAACGAGAAAGACGATGCGGACGCCGCGCAGGTTTCGTCAACCTTAACGGGCATCCTCTTCCCGGCGCCCTGTTTTTCGAGCGTAAGTTTCAGAGCCCAGTCGTTGTCGGAGGGAAAGTCGGGCACGATGATCCAACCCCACACATTGGCCCGGAGCAGGCCGTTGCCGGCTTTGGACCATTGGCCGGTCCGGGGATCAAACCATTCCGCCTTGTACGTTGCGGACGGTGATGCGCCACGGAACATGCCCCCGACGGGATAATCCTTTTCAAAATAAGCGAGGAAGAAATCACGGGCCGGCGTACGGGCACAATAAGCCCAGCCCAGAAACCCCTTCGTCGTATGGGTCTCGCTCGGTGAAATCAGATTCGAATCCGGAACCAACTCCTGGTAGCGGTAACCCTCCGACAGCGCGAACGTCTTCAAGTGCATCATCTGATTGGCGGAATTCCACTGAAACGCGTCCCACATGAACGGACTTGACCCCGGTTCGATGTCGGCACCCCACAGACCTTCCGATCCGTAGATGTGGCCGGCGAAGCCGCCGGAAAGGAAACTGCCGTACATGCCCGATCGCACGTCGCGGTCGTCGTCTTGCGTCCCGCCTGGCGCGCCGTATTTGTAAGGGGGATACCGCTTGTCCGCCATGCCGGAATAGTAAGGTTCGCCATTGAGGGCCGGCCGCGGTGGATTCGCGTGAAAGATCTCGGTCAGGTACCAATAGGCGTCGTGCTCCCGCAAATTGCCGATCTGATGGAATGTCAGCCACTTGTTCTCATCCGGCCCGCCGAAATTCATCAGGCTGGAGACCGAAGCGTTGCACGAGGCGAGGGTTCCAAAAGGAGGAGGTCCCTGTTTCTCGATGACCCGATTGGCGGCCTGATTGAGCCGGGCGATGCCGGCGGTCATTTCCGGGTAGTCGTAATGGACGGGGCTGTAGAGACAGTTGTTCGCCTGATAGCGGTTCCAGACATATTCGATGTAGCGGCTGTACGATTCCGGCCACGCATAATACTTCGCCCAGCAGGAAGTCATGTCGCGTCGGGCCACCTCGATGACCGGGATGAAGCCTTGCGCGTTCAAGTAATCGATCTTTCGGTCCATGAACTTGAAATATTCCGGGTTGATGCGATCCACGTCGGGGTAGATCTGCTCGTAGCCTGGAACTTTGCCCGGGAATAGAAAGGCGCGGCCGCCCTCATTGTGCATGTCCTTGGCTCGCCATTGGTCGCGCGGTTTATGACTGGCGATTTCGAATTGTTCCACCCACGCCGACCGGACCCCGAGGCCGGCGCCCTTGTCGATCCAAACGTCCCACGGCTGCTCGTCGTCGGCCCAGTTCGGGAAGGCGGCGATGATCGCCACACTGTTGAAGCCCTGGCGCTTGCGCAGGCGCAGATAATCCTTGAATCCGGCCTCCGGGCCGATGGGACGTTCGACGTCATCGTCGTGCCAGCCGAAGCGAAAGGTCGAGGCGGCATACCAGGTATCGCCGAGGAGGAAATACGGCGTGCCGTCCGCGTATTCGAAAGCATGGCCGTTGGCGGACGGTTTGATCAAGCCGCGACGGATGGGCACCGATTCCTTCTCGGCTTCAGACCAATCGACAGCAATAAAGCCTCCCTTCTGATTGTTCAGCCCGGCGTCTTTTTGATTGGACTCGCTGCGCCAGGTCCATTTGCCGGGCCGGGTGGCGAGAATCCGCACGCGGAACACATTGCTTCCATCCCAAAACCCGTAGCAACGTTTGTCGAAGCCGGGGCCCTTCAGGTTCACCCACATCTCCACGTTCGTGTAGGGATTCGGGTATTGATTCCTGGCGTGAAAAGTCAGTTCCACCTTTTCCCAAACATGGACGCCGGCTTGAGCCTGGCTGAAACTGAAAAGGGTGCAGAGGCATAAAATCGGTCGGAGCGATTTCATGGAGGGGATTCTTCGTGAATGACCGGCAAAGGTCAACTGCGAGTCACACCCTTGTCACACCCTGCGTGCGAGGGGCGGGAGATCCCCATCCTTGAGGCTCATTTCCGCGGATCATCGCGGTTGATTTCCTGGGTGATTTCCCGGGCGTGCGCGCGAAGATCCGCCCCGGCATTGGGCAACAACAGCGGCTCGAGGGTGCGCCGCGCCGCGCCGGGATCCTTCATTCTCCATTACCAATCCATCCCGCTGGAAGACAGTTTCAAAGACTTCTGAGCGGAAGGTGGACCGCGACTGTGTGCGAAGCACCAGTCATTTCGCGCGATCCTCGTCACGGCCCGTTGGAACCGTCTCCAGCCCTCGTCTACGATCGTGCTGCGGCTAGTCCTCGGCGGACCCAGCCGCGCTCCTCAGCCTCACGGACCGCGACTGTGTGCAAAGCATCCGTGACTCGACCCGACATCCCATTTTGCAGAGACGATTCCCGTTACGGCGGGCTCGACAGGGTTCGGGTTTCCTGCTTCGATTTCCGCCCTGTGAAACAATCGATCGTCACGCTGGACATGGAGGGAGTATTGACTCCCGAGATCTGGATCGCCGTCGCCGAAAAGACCGGCATTCCTGAACTGCGCCGCACCACGCGTGACGAACCGGATTACGACAAGCTGATGCGCGGACGCCTGGCGATCCTGGACCGGCACGGTCTGAAGCTGTCCGACATCCAGCAGGTCATCGGCGCGCTCCATCCGATCGAGGGCGGGAAGGAATTTCTGGACGAGCTCCGATCGAAGACGCAGGTGATCATTCTGTCCGACACGTTCGAGCAATTCGCCTCGCCGCTCCTGCGCCAGCTTGGCTGGCCCACCCTGCTCTGCCACCGGCTGGTCGTGGAGAACGACCGGATCGTGGATTACCAGTTGCGGATCCGGGAGCAGAAGCGTGAAGCGGTGGCCGCGTTCAAGCGAATGAATTATCACGTGATCTCCGCCGGCGATTCCTTCAACGACACCGCGATGCTGCTGGAAGCGAATGTGGGAATCCTGTTTCGCGCGCCGGACAATGTCCGGCGGGAATTCCCGCAGTTCAAAGCCGTCGTGGCCTACGCCGATTTACTGAAGCTCATCCAGCAGGCGATGGCGTGAAGCTGCCGCTCGACAAGAGCGGGACGAGTCAAATCCCAAGAGGGGGTCGATCCATACAACGGACCGCGACGGTGTGCAAAGCACCGGTCGCTGCGGGTTGGCTGGGCTGATGGCCCCCGAGAGCCTGTTGCCGATGTGAAACAGCTTGGCCTGCTGCGGCTGGGCTTCGCCACAGCCACGCTCCACTGCCTTACGAAGTTGGAGAAACGGCCTTCAATCCTCGGCTTTGAACGTGCGGGAGATCAGATCCCGCACCGTCCGTTTCGGCTCCTTGCCTTCGTAGAGCAGCGCGTAAACCTCGTCCATGATGGGCGTCGGCACCTTCTTCTCGCGCGCAAGACGGTAGGCGGAGCGGGCCGTGGGATATCCCTCCGCCAGCTTGGGTTGGGAGGCTTGAATCGCCTGCAAGGTTTCGCCCCGGCCCAGCCGTTCGCCGAGGTCCCTGTTACGGCTCTGCCTCGAAAAGCAGGTCAGCATCAGGTCGCCCAGGCCGCTCAGACCCGCAAAGGTGTCCGGCTGCGCGCCGCACGCCACCCCCAGGCGGCGCATCTCGGCCAGCGCCCGCGTCACCAGGCCCGCCTTGGTGTTGTCGCCGTAACCCAGCCCGTCGCCCACGCCCGCCGCAATGGCGATGACATTCTTGAGCGCGCCGCCATATTCCACGCCGAGGATGTCCGTGCTGCGGTAAATCCGGAATTCGGGGCGATGAAAAAGTCCCTGGACGGTGCGGGCGGTGCCGTCGTTTTCGCTGGCGCAAACCACCGTCGTCGGGATGGCGAGCGCCACCTCGCGGGCAAAGCTGGGTCCCGAGAGCGCGGCCACACGATTTGCGGGAACCTGCTCGCGCAGGATGCTGCTCATGGTCTCGCCCGTTTCAAACTCGATGCCCTTGGTGACGCTCAGGAGGATGGCCGGATGCCCCTTCAACTTCGCGGCCACCTGCCGGAACGCCTGCGACGGGATGGCCATGACCAGGCACTCCCGCCCGCCGATCGCCTTCCCGAAGTCCGCTTCCACCCGCCAGTCGGTGGGCAATCGGACGCCCGGCAGATAGCGTTCGCTGCTCCCGCCCCGGAGTTCCTCGAGCGTCGCGGCGTTGATGTCCCACAGCGTCACCGCGTTGCCGTTTTCGTGGAGGACCTTGGCCAGCGCGGTTCCCCACGCTCCCGCGCCGAGGACGGCGACATTCATGGCGCGGCCTCCCTTTTCTTGAATTGGACGCGGTGTTCGGTGCCATCGAGGAGCCGTTGGACGTTCCGGCGGTGTTTGCAAATCGCCAGCACGCCCAAGGCGGCGGTGACGGCGGTCAATCCGGCGTCATGAGGGCTGGTGGTAAACCAGGTTGCGAACGGCAGTGTGAAGGAAGCGGCAATCGAGCCGACGGACACATAGCGGGTGATCGAGAAGGCAAGGATCCAGACGCCGACAATGATCAGCAGCGCCCAGGGCACGAGCGCGAGGAGCACGCCCGCCGACGTGGCGATTCCCTTTCCGCCCTTGAACCCGAGCCAGCAGGTGTAGTTGTGTCCCAGGATCACCGTGATGCCCGCCACGATCCGCAAATAATCCTCGAGATCCGGCGCCGGAGCGCCCGAAACCAGCCGGGCAATGAGAGGCGCCGCAACCTGCACGGCGACCCAGCCCTTCAAGGCGTCCGCAAGCAACACGAGCGTGCCGGGGCCCTTCCCCAGTGAGCGAACCACGTTCGTCGCACCGATGTTGCCGCTGCCGACCGTGCGGATGTCGATGCCGCGGGCTTTTCCCACCAAAAATCCGGTTGGAATGGAGCCCAGCAGATAGGCGGCGACGGCGGTTGCAAAGTAACCAAGAATCGGCACGGCTGTACTTTATGAGCGCAGGGTCCAAAGTTCAAAGTCCAAAGTGAGAGCGTGCCGGAGCCCTCGTGTGACGTTATTTCGACTTTCGGTGACGTGATTCTGCTGGCACACTGGGGGCGTGTCGATGAAAGGGAAAGTTCGAATTGCAGTCCTGGGCGTGGGTTCGCTTGGCAAGGAGCATGCCCGGATTTATTCCGAACTCGCCGCCGCGGGCCAGGTCGAGTTTGCCGGCGTCTATGACGTGGTCGCCGAGGTTGCGCGCAAGTGGGCGCAGAAGTTTCAGGTGCGCGCTTTCGGCTCCCTCGAGCAGGCCGCCGCCGCCAGCGACGCGCTCAGCATCGTCACGCCCACCACCACCCACTTCGACATCGCCAAAGTCCTGCTGGAACAGGGCAAACATGTGCTGGTGGAAAAACCGATGACCGAGAACGCCGCACAGGCGGTCGAGATCGTCCGTATCGCCCAGCAAAAGAACTGCGTGCTGCAGGCCGGCCACGTCGAGCGATTCAACCCCGTTTTCAAGTACCTCCAAACCGTTGTCACCGATCCGCGCTTCATCGAAACACACCGGCTCTCCCCCTACCCGGCCCGCAGCACCGACATCGGCGTGGTGCTCGATTTGATGATCCACGACCTGGACGTCGTGCTCGCGTTTGTCAAATCACCCGTGACCAGTTTCGATGCCGTGGGCATTCCCGTCCTGAGCCGGTCCGAGGACATCGCCAACGCCCGCCTCCGCTTCGCCAACGGCTGCGTCGCCAACCTGACCGTGAGCCGCGTCAGCCCGGAACGGATGCGGAAGATTCGCGTTTTCAGCGGCGGGGCAATGCCGAGCTATGTCTCGCTCGATTACCGGGCGCAGGAGGGGTTCATTTACCGGATCGCCCGCGACGGCGAGGAGGAGAGTTCGCTCCTGAAGAAGCTTCTGGCCTCCAGGGATTCGACCATCGTGAGCGAATTCGGCGGCAAACGCATCGTCCGCGAACCGGTGCCGATCGCGAAGGAAGAGCCGCTCAAACTGGAGTTGCAGCATTTCGTCAACTGCGTCCGCCAGAAGCAGACGCCGTTGGTCAGCGGCGAGTCCGCCCGGCGGGCTCTGGACCTGGCGTTTGAAATCACAAAGCGAACTCAAGGCAGCGGAAGTTAGCGCCATGCCACCCCGCTTCTGGTTCCCTTCCGCGATCGACAAGCCCGACAGGAGGCGTTCGGCCGGCCGGCGTGGATTGCCGCGGCAGCAGTTGAAAACCGGAAAATCACGGATGGACTTAGCACGGCTGAAGGCGCACCCAGAACATCCAACAACCAACATCGAACTCCCAACATCCAATGGCAGGAATGGAGCTGCTTTTCGCTGGATGCTGGATGTTCGCTCCCGACCTCCACAGCGGCAGAGGACTGCCGCACTCCAGGACGCTGGCGCGCCCAGCCTTAATCATTGGATGTTCAATGTTGGGCGTTGGATGTTCGCTCCTTCAACTTTCAACTTTCAATTTTCAACCTGCAACCGAGAAAAGAGGTGAAGCCCAAACAGATCATGATCATTGCCGGCGAAGCCAGCGGCGACGTG
The DNA here is from genome assembly GCA_003159675.1 of Limisphaerales bacterium. Lineage (GTDB taxonomy): Bacteria > Verrucomicrobiota > Verrucomicrobiia > Limisphaerales > BOG-1460 > BOG-1460. The sequence goes on along the minus strand of PLQC01000043.1, from coordinate 46,380 downwards.
CTGGCCGCCGAACTCGTCGGCGCTTTGCGACGGGAGCTGGCTGCCGTCGAATCGGCGTATTCGTCCGATTTGCAGCCGCTCCGGACCGGGCTCGAGCCCCGGTTTTTCGGCGCCGGCGGACCCTGCATGAAAGACGCCGGGGTGGAACTGGCCTTCGACCTGACCGAGCATTCGGTCATCGGCCTGTCCGGCGTGGTGAAGCATTATTTCAAGTTTCGCGGATTCTTCAACCGGCTTTGCCGCCTGGCGCTGGAGCGCGAACCCGACGTCATCGTCTGCGTGGATTTCTCGGGATTCAACCGCCGGTTCGCCCACGCGATCAAGCAGTACGCCCGCCGCCGGCACGACTGGTTCCATGACTGGCAGCCTCGGACCGTGCAGTATGTTTCGCCGCAGGTCTGGGCTTCGCGCGAGAGCCGCGCGTATCAGATTGCCCGCGACTACGACCTGCTCCTGAGCATCTTCCCGTTTGAAAAGGACTGGTATGCGAAGCGGGTGCCGAAGCTGAAGGTGGAGTTTGTCGGCCATCCGACCGTGGACCGGTACCAGAGGGCGGGAGGCGGGAGGCGGAGGTCGGAAGAGTTGCCGGCCGCGCCTTTGGTGCTGCTCCTGCCGGGGAGCCGGCCGAGTGAATTGAAGCACCATCTGCCAGTCATGCTCGGCGCGCTCGAACTGATGCGCGCTTCCTCGCCCCAACTGCGCGCGCGAATGGTCCTGCCCAATCCGTCGCTGGCGCAGCGGGCGAAGTCGTCGAAAATGCCGCCCGATCTGGAAATCCAGGTCGGCGGGCTGTCGGAGGCGCTGGAACAGGCCGACATCGCCCTGGCTTCAACCGGCACGGTCACCATGGAATGCGCCTGGTTCGGCGTGCCCGCGGTCACGCTGTACAAAGCCTGGTGGGTCGAGTACCAGATCGCCCGGCAGATCGTGAAGGTGAAATCGTTGACGATGCCGAACCTGCTTGCCAACGCGGAGGTTTTTCCCGAGTTCATCCAGAACGCCGCCACGCCGGAAAGCCTTTCCTGCGCCGCGCTGGGTCTGCTTCGCGATCAAGACCACCGTCGGCGGGTGAGAATGGATCTGGCCAGGATTGTTGCTTCCCTGGGGGGCCCCGGCGCCGTCCAGCGGGCCGCCCGTGCGATTGTGCGGATGCTCGATCAGCCGGCCTGAGCCGGACGTCCGGACGAGTCATTCCGCCTGCTGCTGCTGCCGGGCCTTTTTGCTCTCCTCGGTGACCTTGTGTTCCATCTCGCGCGGCATTTCCTCGTAGTGGCTGAACTCCTCCAAATGCACCCCGCGGCCGCCGGTGAGCGACCGCAACGTGCTCGAGTAGCGGTAAAGTTCCTTCGCCGGAACATGCGCCTTGATCACCTGAAAACTGCCGTCGGTGTCCATGCCCTGAATTTTTCCGCGCCGGCTCGACAGGTCGCCCATCACCTTGCCCATGCAATCCTCGGGGATCCGGATTTCCACCGTATGGATCGGCTCGAGCAGGCAGGCTTTGGCCGCCATGAACGATTCCTTGAACGCAAAGTAACCGGCGATCTGGAAGGCGATGTCCTTGGAATCCACCGGGTGCATCTTACCGTCGTAAAAATCGATTTTCACATCCACGACACGGTAGCCGGCCAGGATGCCCTCCTCGCACGCCTTCATCACGCCCTTCTCTACCGACGGCACAAAGACGCGGTCCACGTTCTGGCCGACCAGGGATTGGATGAACTCGACGCCGGTGTCGCGCGGTTTCGGTTCGATTCGCATCCAGACCTCGGCGAACTGGCCGGCGCCGCCGGTCTGCTTTTTGTGCCGGTGCTTGGATTCGCCCCTGCTCTTGATCGTCTCGCGGTAGCGCACGCGCGGTTCGATCAACTCCACATGCACGTTGTATCGTCGCCGGAGCCGGTCCGCGATGACTTCCAGGTGCAACTCGCCCTGGGCCGAGAGGATGGTCTGGCGCAGTTCGGAATCCACGGCGTAGAGGAACGTCGGATCCTCATGATGCAACGCGGCCAGGCCCGAGGCGATCTTGTCTTCCTCTCCCTTGCCGCTGCTTTTGAGCGAGGCGTTGATGTTCGGTTTGGGATACTGGACTTTCGGCAGGGACACCGGCTTTTTGGACGCGCAGAGCGTGTTGCCCGTGTGCGTGTCCTTGAGCTTGACCACCACGCCGATGTCGCCGGCGCCGAGCGTCGGCACGCTGGTGCGCGTCTTTCCGTTCAAGATGTAAATCTGCCCGATTTTTTCCGTGCTGCGGCGGTCGGTGTTGTAGAGCTCGGAACCGAACTTGATCGAGCCGGAATAAATCCGGAAAAAGGAAAGTTCGCCGAACTGCGCCTCGCTCATCGTTTTGAACACGTAACACACCGGATCGGGATCCGTGAGGGACAACTCGACCTCCTTGCCTTCGCCGTTGACCGCCCTGACCTTGGCGCGGTCCACGGGCGAGGAGCCGTATTTCGCGATGAAATCGATGAGCCGGGCGACACCGATGTTGTTTTCGGCCGACACGGCGAACAGCGGGACGAAGGACTGGTTCTGGACGGCGGCATGGATGCCGCCGCGCATTTCCTCCTCCGACAGGCTGCCTTGCGCGAAGAACTTCTCCAGCAGGGTGTCATCGGACTCGGCGATGAACTCGATGAGCTGCTTGTGCAACTGCTCGACCCGCGCGGCCCATTCGCCGGTGGCGGGCGCCTCGGTGAACTTGCCGCTCTTGTCGCCCGCGAAGGTGATGATTTCACTCCGGAGCACGTCGAGCACCTGGTTGAACCCGGGCCCAGGGTTCACCGGGATGGTCAGGGGAAAAACGCGGTCGCCGAAATGCTCGCGGATCTGCCCCAGAACCTTCTCGAAATCGCTTTCGTCCTTGTCGAAGGCATTGACGACGATCATTTTCGGGATGCCGTATTGCGTCGCGTATTTCCAGACCGCGTCGGTCCCGACGCCGACGCCGTGGTTGGCGTGGATGACCACCAGGGCGAAGTCACCGACGCGCAGCGCGCCGAGGCCTTCGCTGATGAAATCCGCGTAACCGGGGCAGTCGATCACGTTGAATTTCTTGTTGAGCCATTCGAGGTGGAGGAGCGAGGCGGACACGGAAATCTGACGGTGCTTTTCGCTGTCGTGATAATCGGAAACGGTGCTGCCGGCGGCGATGGTGCCCATCCGGTTGATGACGCCGGCGCAGGCAAGCATGGCTTCGCCGAGCATGGTTTTTCCCGAGGAGGCGTGTCCCACGACTGCGAAGTTTCGAATCTCACCAGGTTGGTACTCTTTCATAGGAGGATTGGGTCGTTCGGCTCATCTCATTCGGCGGTTCTTCTCCGCCCATCCGCATCGCGGACCAAAATGTAATGACGGAGCCATCGATAGCCAAGCCTGAATCCGGGCCGGCCGGCTTTTCAAATTCTGTCCGACGCTGCCCCTATCTTGTCCTCGTCGCGTTTCCATTGTGCTTTTGTGAACATCCTGTTATCAATAAAAAACAGTTCGTATTTGAGTCGCCGAAGGTTTTTCTATCTGGTTACCGCATGATAGATTCTGTCACCGATGAAAGCGCCGCCGCGGGCGCCGACCTGAAGCGCGGCCGCCGCCGGAACCCGACCATCGCCGAAGCGACGAAACTCGACCGCCTGCCCCCGCATTCGCCGGAAGCGGAGCAAGGGGTGCTCGGCTGTGTGCTGCTCTCCCCCAACGACTGCATGGGCGAGTGCATCGAGACATTCAAGCGGGGCGCGGAAGAGTTCTACGATTTGCGGCACCAGACGATTTACACCGCGCTGGCGGAAATGTACGACCAGCGCGCAGCGATCGACCTGGTCACGCTCCAACAGCGGCTCAAGGACAAGCAGATCCTCGAGGAAGTGGGGGGCATCGCCTACCTGGCCACGCTGCCGGACGCCGTGCCGTCGGCGGCGAACCTGAGCTATTACATGGAGATCGTGCGGGAGAAGTATCTGCTCCGGAAAATGATCCGCACCTGCACGGACGCGGTGGGCCGCGTGTACGACTACGAGGGGGAGGTGGACGCGCTGATGGACGAAGTGGAGCGCGATATTCTACGGATCAGTGAAGAGCGCGTGCAGAGCCACTCGACCCTGATCAAGGACCTCGTCAAGAAGGCGATCAACACCATCGAGGATTTCCATCAGCGGCAGGGCATGCTCACAGGGGTGGGCACCGGCTTCATGGACCTGGACAAAATGACGAGCGGTCTCCACGCGGGCGAAATGATCGTCATCGCGGCGCGGCCCAGCATGGGAAAAACCTCGCTGGCCATGAACATCGCCGAGCACGTCGCCATCGACGAGCGGCTGCCGGTGGGGGTGTTCAGCCTGGAGATGACGGCGGAGTCGCTGGTGTTGCGCATGTTGTGCTCGCGCTCGCGGGTGAACCTGCGCAGCGTGCGCGACGGGTTCCTGGCGGAGCGGGATTTTCCGAAGCTCACCGGCGCGGCGGGCAAGCTGGCGGGCGCGCCGCTGTTCATCGACGACACGGCGGCGCTCTCGATCCTTCAATTGCGCGCCAAGGCGCGCCGCATGGCGCAGCAGTACGGCATCAAGCTCTTTGTGGTTGACTACCTCCAACTGCTCCATTCTACTGCGCGGCGTGCCGAAAACCGGCAGCAGGAAATCGCCGATATTTCCAACGGCATCAAGGCGTTGGCGAAGGAATTGAACCTTCCGGTCATCGTCCTCAGCCAGTTGAACCGGGAGCTGGAGCGCGAGAAAAACCGCAAACCGCGGTTGTCGGACCTGCGCGAGTCCGGCGCGATTGAACAGGATGCGGACGTCGTCGGTCTGCTCTACAAGCCCAGCAGCGACGAGGACGAAGGCGCGGATGGCGGGGGGAACGAGCAGGAAGCGGTGCCGGTGAATCTGCTGATTGCCAAGCAACGCAACGGCCCGACCGGCGATGTGGCGCTGACGTTTTTGAAATCCTACACACGGTTTGAAGGCGCAGCCAAAGTGAGCGACGACGACGTGCCGAACTGACCAAGATGAAATTAATGTTTCGCCTGTGCGGGGGATTGCTCCTTTTGGCGTGGCTCCCCGTTGCCTCGGGCCAACTGTCGCCGCCCAAGGTGGCGAAAATCGAGTTGAAACACGTCGGCCCGGCGACGGCGAACGACGAGTTGATCCGCGCCAACATCCGGGTGAAGCCCGGGGATCCCTACCGGGCCGCGGCGGTGGATGACGACGTGCGCAACCTTTACGGGACCGGCCTTTTTTACAACATCCAGGTGACGGAACAGACCACGCCCGACGGGGTGGTGCTGACGTACGTCCTGCAGGGCAAGCCGCGGCTGGCGGAAATAAAATTCCAGGGAAATTCGATCTACAAGGACTCCAAGCTCCGGAAAAAGCTGACGTCGGCCGTCGGTGAACCGCTGGACGAACGAAAACTGTTCACGGACAGCCAGGCTATCCAGCAAATGTACCAGAAGGCGGGCTACCCGGGCACCCAGGTGAAGTATGTCCTGAGCATCGATGAAAGCGCGGGCCGAGGCACCGCCACGTTCGAAATCACCGAAAGCAAGAAAATCCGGATCACGGACGTGGAATTTGTCGGGGCGAACGCCTTTTCGGAGAAGAAACTGCGCGGAGTGATCAAGACCCGCCGGCGCTGGATGTTCTCCTGGATCACGGGCAGCGGCGTCTTCAAGGACGACCAGTTCGACGACGACAAGGAGAAGCTGGCTGATTTCTATCGCGAGAAGGGCTACATCGATTTCGAAATCAAGGAGGTCCAGCTCGAACATCCCACGGCCAAGACGATGGTGATCGTGTTCATCATTTACGAGGGGCGCCAATACAAGGTGGGGTCGGTCAAATTCACCGGGAACAAAATATTCAGCGCCGCGGACATCGCCACTGCGCTGCGGGGCATGCAGCCGTCCGGTGTCATCACCAAGAAAATCAAGCTCGGCCCGAACGGCCTGAAGATGGACGCGGGCGACATCTTCACGCCCAAGGGGATGAGCGACGACGAAAAGCAGGTCGAGGATTTTTACGGGTCGCGCGGTTACATCGACGCGGCCTCCGCGCGCAACCTGATCGTCGAGCGCATTCCCAACACCGAGACGGGCACGATGGACCTCGAGTTCAGGATTGAAGAGGGGCAGAAGTCGTACATCGAAAAGATCGAGATCCGCGGCAACACCAAGACCAAAGACCGGGTCATCCGGCGCGAGCTGGCGGTGTCACCGGGCGAAGTGTTCGACATGGTCCACGTCAACGTGAGCAAACAGCGCCTCGAAGGACTGCAGTACTTCGAAAAAGTGGACACGCGACCCGAACCGACCGATGTTCCGAACCGGAAGGACCTGATCGTGGGTGTGGAAGAAAAAAACACGGGCAATCTGACCGTGGGCGCCGGGTTCAGCTCGGTGGATTCGCTGGTGGGCTTTGCCGAGGTCACCCAGGGGAATTTCGATCTGTTTCATCCGCCGACCTTCACCGGGGGCGGACAGAAAATCCGCCTGCGCGCGCAGTTGGGAACGGAGCGGCAGGACTACGAACTGGAATTTGTCGAGCCATGGTTTCTGCAGCGCAAGCTGGCGCTCGACGTCAATCTATTCTACCGGAACCTGGATTATTTGAGTCTCAACAACCTTTACTACGAAGTGGACGCCGGCCTGCGCGTCGGCCTGACTCGCGCATTGGGAAGCGACTTCCTGATCGGCACCGTGGGTTACAGCCTCGAGGACATCGGCATCCTCTTCAACCAGGAAGTGGCGGTTCCGACCGGCGCCGGGAAGCCCGGGGTGTTGATCCCCGGCCTGGTTCCGACCACCGTGCCCCAAGCGCTGCTCGATCAGAGCGGTTATAACATCATCTCCAAGATTTACGGGTCGCTCGCCTACGACACGCGCAACGGCGTTCTCCTTCCGGACAAGGGCCAGCGCACCGAGCTGTCGGCGGAGGTGGCCGGACCGTTCGGCGGCGACAAGGACTATTACAAGTTGGAGCTGAAAACCCACTGGTATTTCAAAGGATTCCACCCCGGACACGTGCTCGAATTGCTGGGAGGCACCGGCGTGGCGGACTCCTATGGCTCGACCGCTTCCGTGCCGTTCTACGATCGCTATTATCTGGGCGGCCTCTATTCGCTCCGCGGATTCCATTACCACAGCATCAGCCCGCGCGAGGTGGACCCGGGGGCCGTCAACCCCTCCGACGAACCCATCGGCGGCGACACCTACTGGTTCGGGTCGGCCGAATACAGCGTTCCGATCATCGACCGGCTGCGCTTCGCGGTGTTTTATGACATCGGCGCCGTGCTGCTCCAGCCGTACTCGTTCCACGGGTCCGGCTTCGATGACAACTGGGGCCTCGGCCTGCGCCTGAATCTGCCAATCGGACCGCTGCGGCTGGACTACGGCATTCCCATCCATCACGATCAATACAACAGCGGTTCGGGCCAGTTCCAATTTGGTGTGGGCTATTCACGACCGTTTTAATATGAGAATGTCAGACGTTAGCGCGTGCGGTTCCTTTGGAAGCACAAGTTGGTGGCATAAACCAAAAGCGGCGGGGACCGCCGCGTCCCCGGTGTTTCACCTGGCGCTGCTCGTGGCGCTATCCGCCCTCGGCGGCCTGGACGCCGCCGCACCGGCCTATGCCGGGGAACGAAACACGATCCAGGCGACGCCCGCGCGCATGCCCGCCAATTCGCCGCTTTACTTCGAAGCCAACCGCGGCCAGGTGGAGGGCGACGTCCGGTTTGTCGCCCGCGGGCGCCAGTGTGATGTCCTGATCGCGCCGACGGAAGCGGTTCTGATTCTCGGCAAACGGGACACCTCCTCCGCGGCCCCGCCGTTGGAACAGCTTTTGCCCCGCGCGGGCGGAATTCATGAGACCCTTTCCGTGCGGCTTCGGCTCGAGAATGCAAACCGGCAAGCCACTGCCTCGGGGCTCGATGAATTGGCCGCCAAGGCCAATTATTTCATCGGCAACGACCCTGCCCAATGGCGCACCGGCGTTCCCTTGTTTTCCAAAGTCCGCATCGACGGGATCTACCCCGGCATTCACCTGGTGTATTACGCGGATGAATCGGCGCGCCTCGAATATGACTTCGTCCTCGATCCCAACGCCAGGCCGGACCGGATATCGATCCGCATCGAAGGTGCGGACAGCGTGGACATGGACGCGGCCGGAAACCTGGTGCTGCGGGCCGGCGGCCAGGAAATTCAAGAGCACGCACCGGCCATTTACCAGGTTGTGAATGGGACTCGAAAGCAGATCAAAGGAGGCTATCGCCTGAAGGGCAACGCGCTCGCCGGGTTTTGGGTGGGAGAATATGATCACACCTTGCCGCTGGTGATCGACCCGACACTCACCTTTTCCGACTTTATCGGCGGTTCCTCGACCGACAAGGGTTGGGGCATTGCGGTGGACGTCAACGGCAACGTTTGGATCGCCGGCGAGAGCCTGTCCCCCAACCTGCGGACAACGAGTGGAGCGGCAAGACCCAAATACCAGGGAGGCAATGGTCTTTTCGGCAACGGTTTTGTGGCAGAATTCGAGAATGGCACCACGAATTTGAAATACCTCACCTATCTCGGCGGGAGCGGAGAAGATGCGGCTTTCGCCATTGCCGTCGATACCAACGGCGCCGCTTTTGTGACCGGATATACCGACTCGGAGAATTTCCCCGTCTCCACCAACGCCTATCAGCGCCACATCCGGGGGATCAACCTCAATCCCCAGGGCGTTTATCCCATCGATGCCTTTGTGACCAAGCTCAATGCGGACGGCAAGATCGCCTATTCGACTTACCTCGGGGGCGACGGCCGCGACGTGGGTTTGGGGATTGCCGTGGACAACCAGAGCCGGGCGTATGTGACCGGGGAGACTGAATCTTCGAATTTCCCCACGATGAACGCCTTGCGAGGCCGCTACAAGAACGTTTTGGTCCGCTACCCGATCGAAGTGAACGGTCAAATCACTTATGCGTTCACTAACGTGTTGGAAAACTATAACGGCAGCGTCTTCCATGGGCTCGACGATGCGTTCGTCACCCGGATCAACGCCGGCGGAACTGCTCTCGAGTACTCCACCTATCTGGGCGGCGGGGGTTGGGACATCGGACAGGGTATTGCCGTGGATACCAACTTCTGCGCCTACGTCGTCGGGGTGACATCGTCCAGCAGTTTCCCGGTCACCAATGCCATTGCTAAAAACCTCCATTCGACCAACAGCGTGATCGCCTCCGATGCTTTCATCAGCAAATTGTCCCCGGATGGCAGCAATCTGGTCTATTCCACCTACTTGGGGGGAAATGGCAGGGACGTTGCCACGGCCGTTGCGGTGGACCCCTTGTTGAACGCGTATGTCACCGGCTTTACCCATTCCCAGGGATTCCCTGTTACGGTCACCAACTTCACACGATGGACGAACCCGACCAATCTCAACTCCGACGTTTTCGTCACTCGCTTTAATTCGGATGGCGGCACAAACAATATCGGCACAAACAATTTCGGGTACTCTGTCGTCTTCGGGGGTCCTGCCAATGATGAAGCCCTTGGGATCGCTGTCGATGCCAACCAATATGCCTACATCGTGGGCTTCACCAGGTCGCGGACGAGGTTTGCGGACCTCACCAACACGATCTCGGTGCCGCCCGGGTTCTCCTCGACCAACAACAGCGTACTCGCATTTGGAACAAGGGACGCTTTCATCATGCAGTTGGATCCGGAAGGCACGACGAATAATGGTGTCTTCAGGGCTTACTTCGGCGGCTCCGGAGGCGATCTGGCCAGCGGCGTTGCGCTGGGCGCCGTCATTACGACCAATGGCGACAACACCCTATCAACCAATGTCGTCGCCTACATCGTGGGCACCACGACCTCGCCGAATTTCCCGATGACCGGCACCTCCAAATTTCATGGCAGCAGAGTCTATCCCGATGCATTCCTGGCGAGAATCGACTTCACGAATTCAGCGGTGGGGCCGTGATCGTATGAACGTTTGCAGGGAAGGATTGTCTTTATTCCAAGTCTTGGTTTTCTAATTTTATGATGACCTGTTTGAAAAAACTGGTGCCGGTCGCCCTGCTCTTCGCGATGCTGGGCGGCACGGCGTTTGCCCAAACCCGGATCGCCACCGTGAACCTGCCCAAAGTGTTCGAGAAATACTGGAAAACCGAACAGGCCACCGCCGCGCTCAAGGACCGGGCGGGCGAGATGGAGAAGTCGCGCAACGAAATGATCGACGGCTGGAAGAAGTCCAAGGATGAATATCAAAAGCTGCTCGAGGACGCCAACAACCAGGCCGTCTCCGCCGAGGAACGCGACAGGCGCAAGCAAGCGGCGGAAGACAAGTTGAAGGAGATGAAGAGCACCGAAGACAGCATCGCCCAGTTCGACCGTCAGAGCAATGTCTCGCTGAACGAACAAAAAGCCCGCATGCGGAAGAATATCCTCGAGGAAATCAAGCAGGCCATCATCAGTAAAGCCAAATCCGGAGGCTATTCGCTGGTCATCGACTCGGCCGCGCAGACCTATGCGCCCGATCCGTCAGGCCCCTATTATACGCCCGGCGTCCTCTATTCGGACGACAAGAATGACCTGACCGATGCCGTGATTTCGCAACTGAACACCGGCGCGCCAATCGACACGCCCAAGACGGATGAGAAAACAAGCGGGTCGAAGAGCAAGCAGTAGCCCGGCATTTTCAGGCGGTCAGGTCGCACTCAACCGCTGGGCCGGCTTTTCGAAATAGAGCCGGTGAGCCTCCTCCAAAATCGCCGGGATCCGCCCCCCAAACGGGCTGCGTCCAAGACAGCCGGCCAATGCCAATTCCCCCATTTTCGCCGCGTTTTCACCCGGAAACCAGTGGTCGCCCTGCCCGAGCAGGTTGTACCGCATCTTCGCCCACGACGCCAGATCCAGCGGCTTCGCATACGTCCATAGCCGCAGGATCTCCAGGATGTTGACCTGTCCGAGGACGTTCACGTAGTCGGGCACGCCCTCGAACCAGCGGCGGCACCAGTCCGTACCCAGCGCCCTGTCCATCTCCTCGCGCAACCGCCGCTCGATCGGCGCAATCGTTTCCGGGATCCGATCATAGTATTCGAGCGCGCCGATGTGTTCGTCGAAATCGCCCGGGCGGCTCGCGCCGCAGCTCAGGGTGTGTACCTGGGGCCGCGCCAGGCAGTAAAGGTCGTTGAACTGCATCGGCGTCAGCGAAGCACAAAGTTCCCTCAACTTCTGTGTGGGCTCGTAAAGCTTCCCGCCCTTGTCGTTCGGGCTGATGATGAACACGCCCATGTCCAAGACGCGGGCGGCCTCGATCGCGGGCCAGTTCAGGTCGTTGACGAAATACCAATGCAGGTTCACATAATCGAACTCGCCGGTGTTGACCGCGTCCAGAATGATGTCGGAGGTCGCGTGCGTGGAAAAGCCGATGAACCGGGCGCGGCCCTCCCTCTGCAACTGCCGCGCCGCCGCCAGGCAGCCGTTTTTCTTCAAAGACCAGTCCAGCAGTTCCCGGTTGTTGATCCCATGCAAGGCCAGCAGGTCCACGTGATCCAGCCCCAGGTATTTCATCGAGGTGCCGAACGTCTCGATGAATTCCCGGGCGTCGGCCTTGGGCCCGACCTTGGTTTGCACGATGATCTTTTCCCGCGGCAACGCGGGGAGGATCCGGCCCAATTGCATCTCCGACGAGCCGTAACCGCGCGCGGTTTCGATGTGGTGGATGCCGAGCTCCAGCGCGCGATGAATGGTTTCCTCGATGTTACGCTGGTTCTCCGGCGGTATTTCCCCAGGATCAACATCCTGCCACTTGAATTGATAGCGCATGCCGCCACAGGAAAAAACCGGCATGGACAGTTCAGTGCGACCGAAGCGACGATATTTCATCGGAGCGAAAGATAGTGCAAATCCGCCGGGTGGCAACGGCGGAAGGAATCCTTGAGAAATTCAAACGGGCGTTGACACGTTTAAGCCCAGCGACTAGGCTGTTCCGGTCGGTTGAATCGATAGAAAACCATACCATGTTGATTCGAATCAGTTTAATTGTCGCTATTGTCGCCGGGCTGGCCATCGGAGCCCTCAATTTCATTGTCGTCCGGGATAAAATCACCACGCTTCAAACAGATCTGGCCAACACCAAGACGACCCTGGCCACCACCCAAAGCGAATTGGCGAAAACCAAAAGCGATTTGACCAAGACCAAAACGGATCTGGCCGAAACCAAAAAGACGCTGGAGGCCACCTCCGCGGAGAGGGACAAAGCCGTCGCCGATGACGCCCTTCAGACCAAGCGGGCCGAGCAACTTTCAGATGAGCTCGCCAAAACCAAGAAGGACCGGGACGACGCCCAGGCTGACCTTGCGGCTTACAAGATCTCCGGGTTCACCGCGGAACAAGTCGCGAACCTCGGCAAGACGCTCAAACAAACCCAGGACGGATTGGCGGCCATGCAGTCGGAGAATAAAATACTGGCGAGAAAAATCGACCGGCTCTCCTACGAACTGGCGAAGTATGAGGGGAGCAATATCGTGGTTTACCTGCCCGCAACCCTCAGCGGCAAAATCCTGGTCTCGGATCCGAAATGGGACTTCGTGGTGTTGAACATCGGCGAGGAACAAGGGGTCAAGACCGACGGGGAATTGCTGGTGAACCGCGGTGGAAAACTTGTGGCCAAAGTGATCGTCCGTAGCATCCAAAAGGACCGGGCCATCGCCAATGTAATGCCCGGATGGAAATTGGGCGAAGTCCTGGAAGGCGACCAGGTCATCCCCGCACATCCCGCTTCTTCGTGACGCAACTTTTCTCCAGATCCCGGTGGGCATTGCTGGTATTGCTGGCGGCACTCACGCTGACAGCAATCGGCTGCAGCTCGACCGAATCGGAGAACCTGTCGTCCCGGCCGTGGAATTCACCCCAGGACTGGGAAACCGGATCGCTCCCCAGCTCGATGAACGAGGGCCACTAGCCATCGCTCTTCTCAGGACTGCGGTGACGACTCCATCCAGCGCGTCGGCGTCAGGATGCAGTGGACGCGCACGTCATGCGGCTCGATGGGAATTTCATCGAGGATTTGTTCATCGAAAGCCACTCCGCACGTGATGCCCCCAATGGACGCCAGCAGTTCATCATAAAACCCCTTTCCCCTGCCCAACCGGCGGCCTTGCGCATCAAAGGCCAACCCAGGCACGAGGGTCAAATCCAGCCGGGTCAATTCCAGGGAAGGACAACGTTCGGCTGGCTCGCGAATCCCGAACCGCCCATTGAGAACGTCGCCGTCAAGGTCCCGGACACGGCAGGCGACGTAACGATTGGACGCGAGATCGAACCGGGGCAGCGCGACCGTTTTGCCGGCAGCCAGAGAATCTTTCAACACCGCCAAAATGTCCAACTCCTCCGGCAGGGGCGCGTAGAAGAAAATTGACCGAGCCTCCCGCCACACGGCCTGTTTTTCGAGTAACGCACAAGCCTGTGCCGAAGCCGCAGCGCGTTTGGACGGTGTCATCCCATCCAAGCAGACGCGAACTTGCTGGCGGAGGTTGGACTTGGAATCTCTTCGTTTCAACTCCACGAAATAACCACAGCAAAAGCTGATTTGCAACAGCGGGCAATGAGCGGGCAATGCGCCGGGTCCTGAATTTGTGCCCCTTCCCGATGGGCTTTTAAGCGCGTTATCTCCTTCCATGCAACAGGCAAAAGCCAACGAATAAGAGCATTGCTTCACAACTTGTCGGTTCTGGCACAGGACTTGGCGAAAAACTGATAGCGTCCAAATCGAAGACATTCTCGCTCAGGGTGCCGATGGCTCCAGGATTGCCAGCGCATTGAATTGTGAGTTCTGCCGTCACCCCCGCAAACGCACTCGCGTCTCCCACCATCGTAACCACGCCCGCGGCACAGAATCGAAACCTGCTTGCCATTTTCAGTCACGGGAGCATTCTGCCGGAAATGCCGTCTGACTGGAGTAACCGTTTATGAAACGAACCGCTCGATACCTGGGATTCACCTGCCTGCTCGCAACCGGCGCCTTTGCGTCCCAGCCAGCCTTAACCATCTATAACCAGAACTTTGCCGTCGTGCGCGACACCGTGCCGCTCGATCTGAAGCCGGCGTCAACCAGGTGCGCTTCACCGGAACGACGATGCATTTGGAGCCCGATTCCGTCGTTTTGCGCGATCCGTCCGGCCAGCGCAACCTCCAGATCCTCGAGCAGAACTACCGGGCCGATCCCGTTTCCCAGGAATTGCTGCTCTCCCTGTTCGAAGGCAAGATGATCGACTTCGAATCCTACCAGAACGTCAATGGCCAGGGCCGGCGCGAAATCATTAAAGGCAAAATCATCCGGAGCGGCTACGTGCCGCACTATGCCGCGATGGGCCGTTACGGATCGCAATACGCCATGAACCAGATGGCCTATGCCGGTTCGGACGGCGCCGGCCAACCGATCATTGAAGTGGACGGTCAATTGCGTTTCAGCCTGCCGGGCCAGCCGCTGTTTCCCGCCCTCGGAGACGACACTGTCCTCCAGCCGATCCTGACGTGGCTGATCCAGGCGGACAAACCGGGCAAGTTCGACGCGGAGTTGGGCTACATCACCGGCGGGATGAGCTGGCACGCGGATTACAACCTCGTGGCGCCGGAAAAGGGCGACACTGGATCTCGTCGGCTGGGTGAGCATGGACAATCAAAGTGGCAAGTCATTCGAGAACGCGAAAATCAAACTCATGGCCGGGGACGTCAATAAAATTCAAGAGGTCCGCAACTACGATCAGCTCGAATACTCGGCCGGTTCGCTGGGCGGGGCCATGCGTCCTCCGGTCAGCGAGAAAGCGTTTGATGAATATCACCTCTATACACTCGATCGGCCCACGACGCTGCTCGATCGCGAAACCAAGCAGGTCGAGTTCGTCCGCGCCTCCGGCGTCAAGTCCGCGCCGCTTTACATCTATGATGGCGTAAAGATCGACCGCAATCGCTACAATGGCTGGAGTTACGAAAACATCCGACAGAATCGCGACTACGGCACGGAATCCAATCCCAAGGTATGGGTGATGCGCGAGTTCGCGAATTCGGAAGCCAACCATCTCGGCCTGCCGCTGCCCAAAGGCCGCATGCGCTTTTATCGCCGCGACGCCGATGGCCGGCTGGAGTTCACCGGCGAAGACACGATCGATCATTCGCCTCGCGATGAAACGGTCCGGGTCTTCACCGGCAACGCGTTTGATCTCGTGGGCGAACGCCGGCGCACCGATTTCCAGGAAAACCAGACACAACGGTGGATGGACGAGTCGTTTGAAATCAAATTGCGGAACCACAAGGCCGAACCGGTCGAAATCTGTGTCGTCGAGCACCTGTATCGCTGGAATAATTGGGAGATCACCCGAAAGTCCGACACGTATCTGAAAACCGACGCGCAAACCGTCGAGTTCCTCGTGCAAGTGAAGCCGGACGAGGAGAAAACAGTCTCCTACAGCGTCCACTACTCTTGGTAAACCCGCAAAAAAAACCGACCTGGCAATGAAAACAATGCATCCTTTCTTCGCGGCGGCTCTCCTGGCGTTGCTCGCGTTGGCCAATTGCGCCGGCGCGCAACCCCTACCCGATGCACCCGTGCAGGAGAAGGCCGGGTCCGACGCGCAGCTCAGAACCTGGATCGCCCGGCTCCACGACAGCGACTACTCAAAACGGAATGCCGCGGTTCAGCCCTGGCCGATCAGGCCAATGCCGCCCTGCCCCTGGTCGAAAAGGCATTGAAAACCGAAACAGACCCCAACCGCAGTTGGTGGCTCAAGGTCGCCCTCCAGGAGTGCGAGGACAACCGGCTCAACCCCGGCGACGTCTTCGCCACACCGGACCGCTCCGCCGGCCTCCTGGTCTGCGAGGAGTGCAAAACCGGCGACGGCCCGTTCACCATTGTCGAACACGACGGCATCCGTTGCTGGCAGGTGCCGCGAAGGGACGGAAACAAATGGAGCTACCTCTACTTCAGCGCGGATGATGCATTCCGGCGGCAGACCGGAGATACCCTCGAAATCCAGATGGAATTTTTGGACGCCGGAGCGGGGGAGGTCATGCTGGAACACGATTCCACGGACACCGCGGCGCCGGTCAAAGGCGCCTATAAATCCAATCCTCTTGTGGTCCACCGCACCAACTCGGGGCAATGGCGAAAAGCGCGATTCCACCTCACCGAGGCCCGCTTCCAAGGCTCCGAAAACTGCCACACCGACTTTCGATTCTATAACGGCGGCGACGACCTCCTCGTCCGCGCCGTCCGCGTAAAGCGCCCCGTTCCCTGATGGCATCTATGGCCGCTTTGGATTTCTCAGTTCGGCAAACTGTTGCCGCCATTTTTCCACCCGCTCCTTGATCTTTTTCTCCACGCCCTGCTCGGTCGGTTCGTAATAGCGCTTGTCCGCGCCGAGGTAATCCTGCGCCACGAAATGTCCCGGATGATCGTGCGCGTACTCGTAGCCCTGGCCATGGTCCAGCCGCTTCGCGCCCTTGTAACTCGCATCACGCAAATGCTCCGGCACCGCCAGGGTACGGCCCGACTCGACATCCTTCATGGCGCCATCGATGGCCATGACGACTGAGTTGCTTTTGTTGGCCGTGGCGATGTAAATGGCCGCCTCGGCGAGCGGGATTCGCGCCTCCGGCCAGCCGATGAATTCCGCCGCCTGGAACGCCGCGTTGGCCAGCACCAGCGCCATCGGATCGGCCAGACCGACGTCTTCCGCCGCGTGGATCATGATCCGCCGCGCGATGAATCGCGGATCCTCGCCCGCATGAATCATCTTGGCCAGCCAGTAGAGCGTCGCGTCCGGGTCACTCCCGCGCATCGACTTGATGAACGCCGAGATGGTGTCGTAATGCGCGTCTTCATCGTCGTACACCACTGCCTTCTTCTGGATGCTCTGCTCGGCGACGGCCAGGTCGATGCGGACGACCCCATTCGAGTCCGGCGCCGTGGTGAGCGCGGCGATTTCCAGCGAGTTGAGCGCTTTGCGCGCGTCGCCGTCCGAAAGCCTGGCGAGGTGGCGTAAGGCGGGTTCCTCCGCCTGAATCTTCATCCAGCCGAGGCCGCGTTCGGCATCGGCCAGGGCGCGCTCGAGCAATGAGAAGAGCTCATCTTCGGCCAGCGGCCGCAATTCAAAAATCTGGGAGCGTGAAACGAGCGGCGAATTGACGAAGAAAAACGGGTTGTGCGTCGTCGCGCCAATGAGACGGATCACGCCGCTCTCGACATCCGGCAGCAGCACGTCCTGCTGGGCTTTGTTGAACCGGTGGATCTCGTCGATGAAGAGGATGGTGGGCTGCCCGGTGTTCTCGAGGCGGTTTGCGGCGGCGGACAGGACGCGGCGCATGTCGGCGACGTTGGACTCGACGCCGCTGAGCCGCTCGAACTTGCTTTTCGTTTGCAGCGCGATGATCTGGGCCAGCGAGGTTTTGCCCGTGCCGGGAGGGCCGTAGAAAATGAGAGACTGGATGCGGTCGGCCTCGATGGCGCGGCGCAGCAGTTGACCGGGGCCGAGGATATGAGATTGGCCGGTGAATTCGCCCAGATCGCGCGGGCGCATGCGCGCCGCCAGGGGCTCGTGCCGCGGCGTCTGCGGATTCCCCGGGGTATCCATGTTGGAAGCGGGCGCCGCCGCAAACAAATCATCACGCGCCATGCAGCCAACATAGCAATGGCGCTCCATTCTTTGCCAGCCTGAACAGAAGGCATCAGCCGGGAACCCGGGCCCTCCCTGGCGGGTTGCCCTTTCGCAACGCGTTCCGCCACCCCCCCCACCCCGTGAACTCCGCCGTTCCGATGCAAATCGCCGCGCTTCATCAACCTCGTGAAAATATTTCATGCAATCTCTGTCCGAATTCCCGGCGTTCAGCATCCCTCTTGCTGGGAGGCGAAGCGGCATGAGCCTGAAATTAATAACGTGCACTGTTCACACCGGGTCCGGGCCCGCGATTCGCTTTCGCGCGGCTCGGGCTCGAGAGAAGGATCCGGTGGGGTGCATTTCAGCGCTCATGCCGTTGTATTTCGATGGAGCATGACGAACAGATTCACAGCCGGGCTGCCTCAAATCTTGGAGCGATGCCAACCCCTGCAGGTCGGGTTTATTCCCGACAGTGACTGCGCGCCCCTGGTTTACGCGCACGAGTCGGGGTTGTTTCAGAGGTATGAACTGGACGTGGAATTGAAGCGTGAAACGCGCTGGGCCACCATTCGCGACAAGGCACCCGATGAGGAACTGACTTCCGGTGCCGGACGGAATCCAAGCATTTTTTTCCGGCACAACGCCAATGAACCGACGGAGCAAAAAGCCGCGTGGGTAATGGGGCAGCTCCACGAGCTCATGGCGCAGAACGTCCTCAAGCTTCCACCGGCCATGCGTGTGCCTGCGCTGAAAAACGTGTTTCTGCCGGACATCTTTCAACGCACCAAAACCGCCGCGCTCAACCAGATGGAGGCCCTGAAGCGGGAAGCCGATCGGTACGAAGCAAAGCTGAAAGAGCCGGCGTGACACCCGCGTCGGGCTCGATTTCCCTTCCTGGCCGCATCCATCCGACGAGCAGTCCTTCCGCAGGACACGCGGGCAAAAAAAACCCCACCAGTGCCGTGAGTAACAGTTCCTTTGAACTTACTAGAAACAGTTGGAACCCGCCGGGTTGCTTTCGACGTCCAATAAAGGCCTGTCGGCCACAACCACAACTAAGGCTCCTTGATTTGTTGACTACGGTTCAAGGACATAGTTTCTAATCACGTGCGTAGGCAGGGAAATTCATTCCGAAAACCTTCGAACCCGGTCCGACCGGCTTCGGCAATCAAATTCCTTTTTCCAAAGAACCGGCGCCACTATCTCAATTACCCCTGCGCGCCGCTAATGACTCTACTATCGTCACTCTTTCCAAAATCTCAAGCAAAATTTGTTCACAAACAACGCGGGGGTGCATCTCAATAACTCCTCACCGCCCTGTCCGGCGAACTGAACGGCTGGCGGGGCTGGATTGCGGCGCGGACGACTATGTGGCCCAGCCGTTCAGTCCGAAGCATCTGATCTCGCGGGTGGAGAGCCTGTTAGGCCGCGCGCCGGCGCCGCGACCGGGCCACAGTCACATTCCCGCCCCGGAATCGTAACACGCTTGTCACACGCATGGCATTGTCGCATAACTATAGGCATGGTATCGAAGTCCGCTGTGAGATCGAAAGTTCTGGTGGTTGACGATGAACCGGAAGCCGTCGAACTGGTTGAATTCAATTTAAGGCAGGCGGGTTACTCCGTCGTGACGGCGGCCGATGGCGCCGACGCGCTGAACAAGGCGCGGACGACGCAACCCAATTTGATTGTTCTCGACCTGATGCTGCCGGAAGTGGACGGGCTGGAAGTCTGCAAAATGTTGCGGCGCGATCCGGCCACAGCCGCCATTCCCATCGTGATGCTGACGGCCAAGGCGGCGGAGATCGACCGTGTCCTGGGCCTGGAGCTCGGCGCCGACGATTATGTGACAAAGCCCTTCAGCCCGCGCGAACTCGTGTTGCGCATCAAAAAACTTCTCCAGCGCGACCGGACTTCACAGGAAGAACAGGACAAGCTCAACTTCGGGGATTTGCACCTGGACGTGCCGCGCCACATCGTCAGCTGGCGGGGCAAATCCATCGGCCTCACCGCCACCGAATTCAAGCTGCTGACCGTCCTGGCCCAACGGCGCGGACGCGTCCAGTCCCGCGAGCAACTTCTCCGCGATGTCTGGGAGTACAACAACATGGTTGACACCCGCACGGTGGACACGCACATGCGGCGGCTGCGCGAGAAGCTCGGGCCCGCGTCGAAATTTCTCGATACCGTGCGCGGCGTCGGCTATCGTTTCGTCGAGGCCTGAGACGTTCAAAGCCTATGCCAGCGTCCCGGGCTGCCTTGGGGTCCAACGTGCTGCGGGTCACAGGCACGCGCTCCTTTGGTTGCGGCTTCGCCGCGCTGTGCGATTCGGGGTTCCTGCTGAACGGACGCGGATGGGTCCCTTTGCCTTGTGTGGTCGATTCTAACAGTTCTGGCGTTCATGGCCCTGGCGGCCGGGGTCGTGCACCTGCGGTGGCGGCGCGCATTTCTTCGCGCGCAGGAAACCTCGCGCGATGCGATCGAACAACTCAAGGAATCCCAGGAACACGCTGCGCGCCAGGTCCAGACCCAGCAGGAAGCCCTGTTCAACAGCATGATCGAAGGGTTGCTGTTGCTCGACGAACACGGCCGCATCCAACTCGCCAACCGCGCGTTCTCCGACCTGTTCGGCCTCACCACCCCTGTCCGCGGCAAAACGATCGTTGAAGCGCTGCGCCTGACCGAACTGGCGGCACTGGTCGAAAGCGTCACGCCGCAAGAGCAACTGCTCGGCCACGAGCTGAGGCTGGCCGGCCTGTCCGAACGCTGGCTCCAGATCAATGCCGCCGCTATATCCGACGCCAACGGGAAGCAGCGCGGCACCGTCCTCGTCGTTCACGACCTTACCCGTCTCAAGCAATTGGAAAGGGCGCGCCAGGAATTCGTGGCCAACGTCAGCCACGAACTTCGCACCCCCCTGTCACTCATCAAAGGCTACGTCGAAACGCTGCTCGACGGCGCCAAGGATAACCCCGAAGTCGAAACGAAATTCCTGCAGACCATCCAGCGCAACTCCGAGCGGCTCCAGTTCCTCATCGAGGATCTGCTTACCATTTCCGAACTGGAATCCGGCCGGATCCGGATGAATTTGCAGAACCTCGCCCTGCGGCCAATGGTGGAAAAGGCCCTCGGCGACCTCAGTGCCCGCGCCCGGACAAAGCGGGTGACTCTGACCAATCATCTGCCGGAAGTGACCGTGCGGGCCGACGCGGACCGCCTCCAACAGGTCTTTGGCAACCTGGTGGACAACGCGATCAAATATGGCCGGCTCGAGGGCTCCGTCACGGTCAGCGGCAACACCCTCAACGACGACACCTTCGAGGTGTGCGTCCAGGACGACGGACCGGGAATTCCGGCCGAAGCGTTGGAGCGTGTGTTCGAGCGGTTCTATCGTGTGGACAAAGCCCGGTCGCGGGAACAAGGCGGCACCGGGCTGGGCCTTTCCATCGTCAAACACATCGTCCAGAGCCATGGCGGCAGAGTCTGGGCCAAAAGCGAACCCGGCAAAGGCGCCGCGTTCTTCTTCACCCTGTCCCGCGCGGAGTAGCGCAGCCGTTCCAGGCGCCCCGGAATCGAACCGGACAGTTCATCGGACACCAGGCCTTGACGCCCTCAAATGCGGCTATAGCGCGCGGGCAGACAGAAAACTGCCCGCGTGTTCGTAAGTGATCATCGATCTGGCCTGCTGCGCCGCGGCGGTGAAGTCCGTGCTGCCGGTGTTCTGGCGCACCACCCCCGCCAGCAGACTTCTCTGGACGTCGTTGAGCGGAGTTTGCGGCGATTCGTCCGTCCCGTCCACGACGCAGGCCGCACTGATGTCCGGCCAGTTGATGTTCTTGTTCTGATCGGACAGAGTCAGCACCCGGTCGAGCGTCGGCGCCTTCTGGATTCGAGGGCTTGGCAAAAATGAATTCTGTGGATCCGCTCCCAGGTCAAACCAGTCCCGGAGTGTGGCCAGGATGGAGGTGTGGTCGAACGGCGGCTCCCCGGGTTCATTGGCCCGGAAAACCGTGCCGGGCTGCACATACGAGGAGACCACAATGGCCGGTACCCGCACTCCGTAACGGCTGAAATCAAAGCTCCCGTCGCGCGAAACCGCCCCCAGCTGCGGCGCCACCGCGCCGGTCGGCGGCGGCACATGGTCGTAGCAACCGCCATGCTCGTCGAACGTGATCACCAGGAGAATGCTGTCCCGATACGGACAGTTGCGCACCGCCTGGTACACGTCGGCCAGAAACTGTTCGCCGCGGCAAACATTGTGCGGCGGGTGATAATCATTCGGGTAATCCATCTTCAGGAATGCGGGTTCCGGCGTGAATCTCGGCTCGACGAAGGAATACGCCGGCAACTTCAGGGATGGATCCGCCGTGACTGCGGCGCCGCACAGCTCCTTGAAGGTTTCGTATGCGCGGAAATTGGACGTCAGGGGAAGGAGCCGCGGGGAAAACTGAACGCACGTCAGGGACGGAATCAGCGTGGTGTTGTGAAACACGCCCCACGATTTGCCCCGGGCCTGCAGAACGTTGAAAATCGTCGGGATGTCATAGGGCTCGTAGTCGTCGTTGTTGATGTGGCCGTCGGAGGAACCGGTGTGCACGAACCCGCGGTTCGGCCAGGTTTGCGACGGAGCCGACGCAAACCATCGGTCGCAGACCGCGAAACTCCGCGCAAGCTGGTTGATGACGTTGGCGTCCTGCGACCCGTAGGACTGCATGATTTGCCCGGCGGACGTCGCTCCGGCGGCCGTGCTGGCATAGTCCTTCAAGAATCCGCTCATGTCGGCCGCCACTCCGGAAGCAGGCGTAGCCGTTCCATAAATCTGGGCGGTGATGTGGTCAAATTCCTCGTGAGGATCCGGAGTGGGAACCTGGTTCGGCATCGGGCAGGACGGCCACGCTGTCGGCGGACGGCTCGCGAACACCGGTGGACTGGAGGCGTCGGGCCGATTGGAGCAAACACCGGGCAATAACCCGTTGAAGGTTGTCGGCGATTGCTGCGGGATGTTGAAGAGAGGAGGATTCGGCGCGTCGTACAGCCAACCGAGGAGGTTGTCGAACGAACGATTTTCCATCATCACCACGACGATGTGTTCGATCCCCTGCAACGGCATATCATTACCGGGGCTCCGAATTGAACGGTGAGGAAACTGCGAGCTGGCGGCGGCGCACGATTGTCATTGGCTCGTCG
The DNA here is from genome assembly GCA_003159675.1 of Limisphaerales bacterium. Classification (GTDB taxonomy): domain Bacteria; phylum Verrucomicrobiota; class Verrucomicrobiia; order Limisphaerales; family BOG-1460; genus BOG-1460. The sequence goes on along the minus strand of PLQC01000043.1, from coordinate 23,559 downwards.
GCGCGTCACTGCAGAACCGCTTGACGTGCCGCCTTCGAATCGTCCTGAGCCGGTGATAGCCCACCAGCTTGCCGCGCTGTTCGTCCCAGAGGCGAAATGTGAAGGATTTCAGGCTGGAGAACAGGGTCACGGGTTTCACCCCCTGAAACAGCGGATCCGCTTTGTGACATTGTTCCAGGTGATAATTGGGAATTCGGGGGCTCAGGTGATGAATGTGGTGAAACCCGATGTTGCCGGAAAACCATTGGAGGATTCCGGGCAGTTTGTAAAACGAACTCCCTTCCAGCGCCGCTGACGTGTAATCCCACTCCTCGCCGCGTTTCCAGTAAACACCCTCGAATTGATGCTGCACGTAAAACAGCCACACTCCTGCGGAACCGGCCACCATCAACACGGTCAACTGGATGATCAGATAAGCTTTGATGCCGAAAACCGATGCCAGGCCCACCGCCATTCCAAGGATTGCCAGATTGGTCAAATACACCGAATGGCGTTCCCGCATGGCCGCCCTGGACGAAGGGAAACGTTGTCTGATCACGAACAGGAACAGGGGCGCCACAACAAAGAGCACGATCGGATTGCGGGCCAGCCGGTAAGCGAACCGTTTCCAACGCGACGCTTCCAGGTATTCCTGCACCGTCAGCGTCCACACGTCGCCGGTCCCGCGCCGATCCAGATCGCCGCTGGTTGAATGATGAAGCGCGTGTTCCCACCGCCAATGATGGTACGGTGTAAAGGTCAACACGCCGGTGATGAAACCGACGATGTCGTTGGCCCTTCGGGATTTGAAAAAGGAGCCGTGCCCGCAGTCATGAAAAATGATGAACACGCGGACGAGAAAGCCGCCGGCCAGGATCGCCAGGGGCACAGTGAGCCAGTAGGATACCGTCAGGCTGAGGGACATCAGGTACCAGAGGACGGCGTAAGGAACCAGGGTGTTCACCACCTGCCAGAGAGCCCGGTCCAGCGCCGGCCGCTGGAATCGGGCCACCACGCGCTTCCAACTGGAAGTGTCCGGCAGCGGTTGTTGTGGGGAGGAAATCGGTTGTTGACTCATAACCTGCGCTTTCAGCTTTCGACGGATCACACCCGTTCGCTCTTTCAGAACTGTTCCCGGACATCGGGTTTCAAATCGTCAGTGAACGGATTTCAATGAAGATTTGCCTGTCTTGAATCTCAACGAGGTCTTGAGACTCCGTACAGTCGCACAAATGCGCGCCAAGGCAATCTTTATCGAGCGCCTTCAATCGCACATTCTGGGCTTGTAAAGGTTCCGCAGACCGGGGTATGTTATCCCTGAATTTTGACCAAGCCTTTTGGGGCAGCTTCCAGAGTGTCCTCTCTCGTGCGGCTGAATTCCAATTTGAATCATGATGCATCGGCGAAAAACAACCCCCCGGGCGGAGTACCGCCTCAGCGAAACCCAGCGGGTGAACAATTCGGTCAGCCTCGCGGAAAAGTTTCCGAAGCTGAAATCACTGATGGTGGATCTCGCGTACTTCGACACGGACGGCCTCACCAAGAGCGGCGAGTTGAAATACAGGGTGAACGTTCATTACGCCAAGTCGGTGTTTTCCTTTGCATGCCCGAGCCACGAATGTGTGGGCGGCGATTTTGATTTGAGCGGCGCAGTCGCCCAGGCGGTGACCGATCGGCACAAAATTGCCCAGGGCGAGATCCGGTGCAAGGGCTGGCGTGCCTTGCCCAAAGAAACCAAAGAGCCGTGCCGCAATCTGCTGCGCTACAAGTTGAGTCTTGGATATGTCTGAAGTTAAACTGAGAAAAGGGGAACCGGTGGAGAAAGCCATCCGCCGGCTCAAAAAGAAACTGGACCGCGAACAAACGTTGGTGCAGGTCCGCCTGCATCGGCGCTTCGAAAAGCCCAGCGCCCGGAAACGCCGGAAACAGAAGGCGGCCCGGTTCCTGGTCATGCTGAGGGAAAGATATTCCGACGCGTGACCCCAGGACCGCGCGGCCGGCCGCTTCGGCCGCGAGCGGGCTCGTCCAAATGGCGCTTGCTATTTGGCGGGGATAGTTGATTTTACATCAGTCTCAGCAAGAGCTTGTCGCTTCCAGCACATGGTGAATCTTCAGTTGAACATCGTTCAGTGATGATTTGAAACCCGGTCGTCGGGAACAGTCTGGCAAAGAGCAGCAGGTCTGGATTAAAAATAATCATGAGCACAAAACTATACGTCGGGAATCTTTCCTTCGACGTCACCGAAACCGACCTCCGTGACATGCTTTCAAAGCACGGTCCCGTGAACGAGATCAATGTCATCATGGATAAAGTCACCGGGCGTGCTCGCGGGTTCGCTTTCGCCACCATGAACACCGAGGAAGGGGCCAAGGCCGCCATCCTCGCCTTGAATGGCAAGGACTGGAAAGGCCGCGCGCTGACGGTCAACGAAGCCCGCCCGCGCGAGGAACGTTCGGACGGCGGCCGCGGTTATGGCGGCGAAGGCCGCTCCAATCGGTAGGAATCAGCCCCGATGGATTGAACAGAGCGACGGGACTCCGGCAAACCGAGGCCCGCTTGTTCTCATTCCTATGCCAAACCAATCAATCGACGCGCGCAAGGAACCGATGCAGCAGAATTTCGAACGCGTTTGCTCCCGGGAACCATTCAACGGACTCAAATCCATCCTCGACAGCCTGTCTGCCAGCCGGGAGGCGCTGTTCGAAGCCGTGAGCCGCTCGAATTCATATGAGGATCTCCTGGCCAAACTCGGTTATCGAATGACCCTGACGAAGCAGATTCACGTGCAGGATTCCTTTTCGCGGCTGGGACCCGCCGGTGGGATCAAGGCCGTTCTTCCTTATCACGACATTCCGACTCAACGTTCGCTGCCCACGCTCATCCACTTTAACTCCACCGTAACCACCACCCCCGAATCCGCCGGGTTCTTCGACAAAATGCTCGTCACGCTCAGGATCCAATTGAGCGCCGAAAATCAACAGCCCTCCTGACAAAAACCCGCGAGCCGGTCTTCACGAAAGAGGCGGCATTCCGCCCGTGCAGGAGAGTGCCTCCAGGTTCATTCTGCCTTCAGCCTTGGTCAGAATACCACGTTGCCTTTGTCCCCATTCGTGCATTTCGTGGTCTCTACTGCATAGAGACCGCTCAGGAGGGCGCCATCGGAGCCGCCGGAGTTTCCGGAGACTGCAAAGACTGCGGAGACTGCGGAGACTGCAAAGACTGCGCTTCGCGCGGGTTCTTGCCGCGCTTGTTGCGGGGCAGCGGACTGAGAACGACGTTGAGGTCGCGGTCGCCCAACATTTTGGGCGGCGAATCCGCCTGGCCGTAAAGGGCGAGGTCCTTGACGAATTTGTTCACCACATCAAACCCGATCTCCTTGTGCGCCTTCTGGCGCCCGCGAAAGCGCAGCTTGACCCGGACTTTCATGTCGTCGCAAAGGAACTGGATGGCATGGTTCAGCTTTACCCCCAGATCATGAGGGTCAATGGCGGGAGAGATTTGAAGCTCTTTCATCCGGCTCGCGGACTGGCGGCCGGCGGATTCTTTGCTCCGCTTGGCTTCCTCGTAAAGGTACTTGCCGTAATTCACGATGCGGCACACGGGCGGTGTGGCGTTGGCCGCAATCTCGATCAGGTCCAGGCCTTTGTTCTGGGCCAGTCGCAGCGCTTCATTGAGCGACATGACACCCAATTGCTGCTTCGTCTCATCAATCACGCGGACTTCCCGGGCACGAATCTTCCCGTTGCGACGATGCAAGGGTTCCCGGGACCGAAATGAACGCGAAGGGAAAGGGCGGCTCAATCAGCCCCCACGGGTTGGAAATTATTCATGCAGGAAGAAATCCAGGGCGCAGCGAACTATGTGATTTGTGACCAATACGCCCCCAGTGTCACACTCCAATGCCCGCAGGCAAGCATAATGTGGGTCTTTTTCCAGGTTTTCCGCGGCGGGGGGATTTCTCGGATAATGCTTGCAATCCCGCGGCAATGGTCCACTTTAGGCCCGTCTAATAGATAGCTTGTCGCTTCCAGCATATGGTGAATCTTCAGTTGAACTTCGTTCAGTGATGATTTGAAACCCGACAGTCGGGAACAGTTTGGAGAGAACAGGGTAAAACTAAGGACACTTTAACATCACATGAACACTAAATTATTCGTAGGGAACCTTTCGTTCAACACCACCGAAAATGATCTGCAAGACGCCTTCACTGCCCATGGCACGGTGGTCGAAGCCAACCTGATGACGGACCGTGAAACCGGCCGTCCGCGCGGCTTCGGCTTCGTAACCATGAGTTCGGCCGAAGAGGCGCAGAAGGCCGTTGACGCGCTCAACGGTTCCACGCTCGATGGTCGGAACCTCACGGTCAATGAAGCCCGGCCGAAGACCGAACGCCCATCCGGCGGTGCCGGACGCCGCGAGTACAGCCGGCGCTACTAAACGAACACTCTCAAACCAGGCGTGGAGCCCCACGGTTCCACGCCGTTTTTGTGTATCCGTTCGTGTCACACGGAAATTCTCGCTGGCGGGTTGCGTTTGTGGCACAGTCCGGTCATGCCGTATCGCCCCAGGAAGTCCAAAAAGGCCAACCCCAAGCCGGGAGCATTGGAAAGCGTCCAGTTCCACGCGGATCAATTCTCGGATCTCCGCCGGCGGGACATGAACACCCGCTCGACCTTGTCCCGTCTGCGCAACCGGAAATCAGATTTGAAGTAGAATCATGACGGGAGACGCCACCAAAATTACAGTTGGCCCGCTGCTGGATTGGTTGCTGCAGAAGTATCCTGAATCGCCGAAGACGCGGGCCAAACAATGGATTCTGGCAGGACGCGTGAGCGTGAACGGCGTGGTCCTTCGCAAACCCCATCAGCCAATCCCGGACCCGGGGGACACGCTGGAATTGCTCGACCGAAATGCCACCACTCTGGCGTGCGGCTTCGGGTGGCAAATTCATCCCCGCGTCGCCGTGCTTTACCTGGATTCCGCTCTCGCTATCGTCAATAAGGGGCCCGGCCTGATCTCGGTGCCCGCACCGAATTGCGAATTGTCCGCCCTCAGCATTCTCGCGGACTTCCTGGCCGGACGACTGAAAGCCCGGGACCGCGGCGTCGCCGGAAAATCATTGCCACCCGCCTATCGCCGGCTCGAACCATTGCCCGTTCATCGGCTCGACCAATATACCAGCGGCGTCTTTTGCATGGCCATGAACCCGGCCGCGCGCGGGCATCTCATCGAGCAGCTCAAGGCGCACACCATGAAGCGGGAATACGTGGCCTTTGTGGAAGGCCGTCCGAACACACGCGCGGGCACCTGGCGGCAATGGCTGCGGTTGAGCGAGGACGAAATGCGTCAATACATTGTTTCCGAACCAAAGGCAAAAGCCGGCCCGTCCGAAGCCAGGGAGGCCATTACGCACTATGAAGTCCTCGCTGAATACCCACTCGCCGACAGCCGGGGCTGCGTCACCAAATTGCGGCTCCGCCTCGAAACCGGTCGGAAACATCAAATTCGCGTCCAGGCAGCCAACGCCGGACTGCCGTTGCTTGGCGACCGTACGTATCATCCGAAATATCGCGCCGAGGGCCGCGCCGGTTCACCCGCCGATTTTCCACGACAAGCATTGCACGCGGAAGTCCTGACACTGGAACATCCGGACCGGACCGGAAGGCAAATGAGCTGGAGAGCCGAATTGCCAAAAGACCTTCGTCAGCTTGAGGCGGCTCTGCGGTCCGGCCGGCTTTAAGCGCATTTCCAATTATGCCGTCGGTGAAATGGATTCGCCTTCTCCCGCTGGAGAAATGAATTGGGGGCGCCCTATAGATGCGACCCCAATGTGTCGATGTATGGACTCATTGCTCGAATCACGCACGAAGACTGTGCTCTATATCCTGTGAACGCACGATTCATCAGGCAAAGCTCGGCGCTCTGCGGCCTCTTGCTCGCCGTCCCCGCTCTGCGGGTTGCCTTCGAGGAAAGCCTAGCCGCTGCTGATACTCCCAGGACGTATCAGTATGTTGTCCCGGACAAAGTGAATGACGGTTGGGAGACCGCTTCTCTAGCCAGCGAGAACCTCAACGCCGATTTGATCAAGGATTTGTTTGAACGGATCAGCGACGGTACTTACAAGAACATCACCAGTGTCCTTGTCGTCAAAAACGGCAAGCTCGTCGTCGAAGAGTATTTTCCGCGCCAGGAGGTGTTGGGAGAGCGGCGAGGACGTGTGCTGAAACGGGTTTCGCCACAACAGCTCTATTCCGCGACAAAAAGTGTGACGTCCATTCTGATCGGGCTCGCGATCGAAAAGCATCTGATTCGTGGCGTTGATGAGAAGATTTCCACCTTTTTCCCGGAATACGCAGACATCTTTGCACACGACGGAAAGGACAGGCTTTGCCTGAAGGACTTCCTCACCATGTCGGCGGGCCTGTCCTGGGACGAGTGGGAGTATCCCTATGCCGACGCCCGCAACGATGCTTTCAAGGCACTCCTCAGTCCGGATCCCATCCGCTACCTTCTGGAAAGGCCGTTGGTTGCAGCGCCCGGTGTTCATTTTACCTACAACACTGGTATCTCTGTCGCACTGGGGCAAATCATTTACAAGGTCTCCGGGCTGCGAGCCGACAAGTTTGCCGAGCGCTATCTTTTCGAGCCACTCGGCATTTCGGATTACTACTGGGCGAAACTCCCGGATGACATCGTCGAGACTGGAGGGGGTCTCTTCCTGCGGCCACGAGATATGGCCAAGGTCGGCTATCTCTTCTTGAACGGCGGTCGCTGGAAAGGCAGGCAGATCATCAGTGACGAGTGGATCAAGGCATCAACCAGGAATCACGCCGGCTCGGTGCAATTTCCTGCGTGGCTGCAAGCCGCCAACGGCTACGGGTATCAATGGTGGCTCGGCGCCTTGAACGTGGGGATTCGAGACGTGACGTTCTATGGCGCACGAGGCCGGGGAGGCCAGTTCATCCTTGTCTTTCCAGACCAGCAGATCGTTGCGGTATTCACCGGCTTGAACGACAACATTTTGATGAACCAGCCGCTGGAAATGTTGCAACGCTACATCCTGCCGGCTGCGCTGCCGCAGCCAGCAAACACCGAATCCAAATGACCGGATTGCCGAACAAACCGGATGCATGCTCATGTTTCTCGATGGCCCAAACGAGAACGCGGGAAACCCCTATACCGCCCATTCTCCCACTTTGATGCGTTACACGGACGGGTTACGTGAATCATCTCCTGTATCGGCGGCGGCAGGCCGAAGGGGCATGAGCAGCCAATATCAAGAACCGACCGATCTTCGTTTTCGCAGGCTTGACCCGGCGACGCCAATATAGAAGAGTCATCATTGAGTTACAGCAACGCCCTTTTGTCTTGAGTAGTCGTTAGAGGGCCAAGCCCGCCCGGCGGACCGGTCAATAAGCTCAAAGTCGTTGAGGCGACTTTACGTTAGCAAACCTGACCCGCCGGGGCGGGAAAACCGGAGAAACGGATGCCGGAAGATGAACCCAATCAGCCATCCGAATCTATCGCCCACGGTGACGAAGTTATTCACAGTCGGCTGCGGCCAGAATTCCGCAACGCTGGCCTTGCCGATCCTGAATAACTTCGGATGACCCATATTGGACATTAGCGCAATGATGATAAACATACAGGTGGCATGGGTCGGGATCCTGCTGGGTTGCCTTGCGGGTGCGATTCCCGGCCTGTTTTTCCATAACAGCGACTGGCTCGGTGGTTACGCCTCGTGGCAACGGCGGATGATTCGGCTGGCGCACATCGCTTTCTTCGGCATTGGCTTCATCAATCTCTCATTCGCCCTGACCTCAAGAACGCTGGGCCTTGACGCCGGATTTCAGAGGACTGCCATCCTGTTGATCGTGGGGGCGGTCACCATGCCTGCGGTCTGCTACTTGTCCGCGTGGAAGCCAGCCTTCCGCAACCTGTTTTTCATTCCGGCCATGTCGGTCACCGTCGGCATCGCCCTGTTTGTCTGGAGGATCATCAATCTATGAACATCGGTCTGTTTCCAATGAGCGGTATACGAGTCTGTGACGCAGAACTGCTTCGGCTAGGTCTTACGCTGCCGGGGTTTGTGGAGAGAAGCAAGACCATCGCGTCCTTGCCAAGTCTCGGTCTGCTGACCCTGGCGGGGATGACCCCTGCCCGACATAGCGTGCACTATGTCGAGGTGCCGGACGTGAACCTCCTCGCTTCTCTGCCGAGCGGTCTTGACTTGGCGGCCATCTCCTCCTACAGCGCACAGATTGACGAGGCATACGCGCTGGCCCGGCGGTTTAGGGCGATTGGGGTTCCGACCGTCATGGGAGGACCGCACGTTACCGCCCTCCCTGACGAAGCGGCCCAACACTGCGATGCTGTTGCCATCGGTGAAGGAGAATCACTGTGGCTGCAGGTGCTGGAAGATGCCGAACGTGGCCACTTGCAACAATACTACCGCGCGGACGCCAACGGGTACGATTTGGCTACTGCACCCATGCCCGCATTTGAATTGCTCGACATCTCGAAATACAACCGACTGACTGTTCAAACCAGCCGAGGTTGTCCTCATCATTGTGAGTTCTGTGCCAGTTCGGTCATGCTCACGCACAAGTACAAGCAAAAGCCTGTGGCCAAAGTGCTGGAAGAAATCGGTCGAATTCTCGCGATCTGGCACCGTCCATTCATCGAGTTTGCCGACGACAACAGTTTCGTCAATCACTCGTACTGCAAGGAGCTTTTGAAGCCGCTCAAGGGGAAAGGTCTCAAATGGTTTGCAGAAACCGACATCTCCATTGCCGACGATGAAGAACAGCTCGACCTCATGCGGGAGACCGGATGCGCGCAGGTGTTGATCGGGTTGGAGAGTCCGACCGAATCAGGTCTGCATGGACTTGAACTGCGCAACGACTGGAAGTTCAAGAAGTTCCCACACTACAAAGAAGCGATTCGCACGATACAATCCCATGGCATTACAGTGAACGGGTGTTTTATGATCGGTCTCGACGGGCATACAGCCGACATCTTCGATCAGGTCTTTGCTTTTGTGAGGGAGGCTGAACTGTACGAGGTTCAAGTCACGCTCATGACGCCTTTCCCGGGCACCCCGCTCTACGCGCGCTTGGAACGGGAGAACAGATTGCTCGAACCGCGGAACTGGAAGAAATGCACATTGTTCGATATCAACTTCAAGCCCACTAACATGTCGGTGCAGGAACTGCACGACGGGTTCAAGAAGCTGGCCGTCGGGTTGTACAGCGAGGAGTTCACAAACTGGCGCAGAAGCCGCTTCAAACGCGCCATCAGGGATCAGCGTCACACGAAAGGACCACAGACATGAGAACAAAGCGAGCGATTACAGCGCTATTCATTGTTTCGGCCATATACGACGGGTTACTTGGGGCCGCTTTTCTGTTTGGAAGCGGTGCGCTGTTCCAGTGGTTGGGCGTAATTCCACCGAACCACCCGGGCTACGTGCAGTTTCCGGCCGCCTTGCTGATGGTCTTTGCGGTTATGTTCGTGGCCATCGCCGTGAATCCTGTCAAGAATCGAAACCTCATACCTTACGGCATCCTCTTAAAGCTGTCCTACTGTGGGGTGGTCTTGTTCCACTGGTTTACCGCCGGACTCCCGGGCATGTGGAAGCCATTTTGCATTGCCGATCTCCTCTTTCTGATCCTCTTCGCTTGGGCGTGGACAGTGCTCGGGAAAGAAACACTCCGGAACGAATGAGGCGCTAACGTCGCTCCAGGCAGCCCCCGCGAACGCCTCAGTTTGGTCCTTGATACTTTGGCCTGGTTTGTGCCACAGATGCGGTGTGCCCGAGCTCTATCGTTGGCATCAACCACACCCTCACCCATTAACATGTTGGCTGTCGCTGGTCCAGGTTCGAGGTTCCAAGTTCCAGGCGCACGCCCGGCGGGGTTCTGGGCAGGTGTATGGCAGGGACTCAGAGCTTCATCGAAAGCACCAGGTGAGCAGCGGGGCAAACACCAGGCTCGGCAGATACTCTGTCACTTCGATCCTCCGGATTTCAAAAATGATCAAGGCAACGCAAAAAATCAGCAACCCGGCGGTGGCGTTGATCGAACCCATTGCGGCAACACCCAGAACCGGCTGCAGGAATCGCGCGCACAGCAAGGTCATTGTGCCTTGAAACACCAGCACCGGCACGGCCGAGAGCATCACCCCACACCCGAACACCGAAGCGAACCCCATCGCCGCCAGGCCATCCATCACCGCCTTCACCACGAGTGGGTAAAGGAATTCGCCCGGCTCGCCATGGATGGGCAAGCCGCCGCAGACCGCGCCGAGAACGCCCAGCGGCGCGGCGCAGAAGAGGGCCGAGCAGGTCAGGAAGCCGTGGGTGAAACGGGCCGGGTCATCCGGCTTGGCCGCGTTGATTGTCCGGCGCGCGAACTGGCCGAGACCGTTGGATGCCTTTTGCAGATGCAAGAGCCGTCCGGCCACCTTCCCCAGTGCCAGCGCCACGACGACGATGACGAGTTGTTTGACGATTTGCAGCGACGGGCCGTTCAGACTCAGCCAGGTCAGGCGCAGACCGTAGAAAACCGTGAAGACTCCCAGGGCGACCTTGAACAAATTCTGGTTCGCAGCCGAGAACGGCGTCTTCTTCGCCAGCCCGGCGACCCCGCCAAGGACAATGCAGGCCGCGTTCACAATCGTCCCGATCACGCCCTGACTCAATCATCCCCGGCGTGAACTTCAAAGCGCAAAATGCGGGCCGTCCCATTTCCCCGGCACATTGACTCTTGAACTGCGGGTGCGGAATTCCTATGTTCGGCGCATGAAACGGATTTCATTTTTCCTGGCCGTCACGTTGCTCGCCGCGCCCGAATTATTGCGCGCGCAGGACGCCGCGGTCGAAGAACATTTGAACAAATTGACCGCCCAGATTCAGGATCTGGTGGACGCCAAAGACGCGCAGAACAAGCGCATCGAGGAACTGGCAAAAGAATTGAGGGCCCTCCAGGACCAGCAGGGAAAGCCGAACACGAGCTATGCGTCCCAGGAGGATTTGAAACAACTCGCCGACAAGCTCCAGGAGATCGACCGGAAACGGCAGGAGGACAACGACCTGATCCTCAAGAGAATTGAGGGGCTCGGAAAGGCACTGGGCAGTTCAGCCCGGCCGGCCGTCGCGCCGAGACCCGCCACGCCGCCCGCCGACGCCGCCACCTCGACTCCTTCCGACAAGGGGTATGAGTATGTGATCCAGTCCGGCGACACCCTCTCCGTCGTTGTCAAAGCCTATGCGGAGAAAAACATCAAGGTGACGGTGGACCAGATCGTGGCGGCCAATCCGGGCCTGAACCCAAAGCGGCTCCGGGTGGGGCAGAAGGTTTTCATCCCGGCGCCCCAGCAATAAGTCCGGTTCGCGAGCTGTTTTCCTGACCCGTTACGGGAACCTTTGAATCTCCAACTTATGAAGAGACTGTTGATGCGGGTTTCGGTGGGAGCCGGTCTGCTGGCTTTCGTTCCGAGTCTGGTTGCGCGGGAAGATGCGCGCCTGGTTTCGAACTGGCAATATAGAACAGGCGATGTTGCCGGCGCCGGGCAGTTGGAGTTCGACGATAACGGCTGGCAGACGGTGACGCTTCCGCACAACTGGGGCTGGGAGCAGGCGCAACAAGGAGAGAACTATTACCGGGGCCCCGGCTGGTATCGCCGCGCCCTGGAGGTGTCCCCCCGACCCGGCAAACGTTACTTCCTCCGCTTCGAAGCGGCGGGATCGGTCGCCGACGTCTATCTGAACGGCCAGCCGCTCGGCCAGCATCGCGGCGCGTTCGGGGCCTTTTGTTTTGAAATCTCCCGGCAGTTGTCTTCCACGGGAACCAACCTCCTGGCGGTGCGCGCCAGCAACGCGCCCGAACGCGACGTGGCCCCGCTCAGCGGCGATTTTTGCGTGTTTGGCGGATTGTACCGCCCGGTGCACCTGATTGAAACCGGCGACATCAACTTCTGTCTGACCGACCATGGCTCGTCGGGGGTCGCGTGGCTGCAGACGCGCGTGACCGCGGACCGCGCCGTACTGGATGTCACCGCGCAGATCTCGAATGCCACCGGGCGGAAGGAGGAATTGATCCTGGCCGCCCGGGTCCTCGACGCTTCGGGCCATGCCGTCGCGACCGTCGAACAGCCGATTCCCGTTGTCCCGCGCGTCACGGCTCCGTTCGCGTTGCACATCGAGGTGCCGCAGCCGCACCTGTGGAACGGCCGCCCGGATCCCTATCTCTACAAGGCCGTCCTGGAGTTGCGATCGAAGGACGGCGCCGTGCTGGATTCGGTCGAACAACCGCTCGGGCTGCGCTCGTATTCTGTTGACCCTGACAAAGGCTTTTTCCTGAACGGCAAGCCGTACCACCTGCATGGTGTCGATCGTCACCAGGACCGGTGGAACGAAGGCTGGGCGATTTCGGAGGCGGACCAGGATGAAGACATGAATCTCATCAAAGAACTGGGCTGCACGGTTGTCCGATGCGCGCATTACCAGCACAGCGACTACTTTTACAGCTTGTGCGACAAGGCGGGCATTCTCGTTTGGGCGGAGATTCCCCAGGTAAACGAAATCGATCCCTCGCCGCAATTCGCCGAGACGTCGCGCAACCAACTGCTCGATCTGATCCGCCAGAACATCAACCACCCTTCCATCTTCGCCTGGAGCCTGTTCAACGAGCTCTGGCCGGGACGATCCGACCCGCACCGCGAACTGCAGGATTTGAAGATCGTGGCCAACGGGGAAGACCCGACGCGCCCCACCATCGCCGCCACCGCCACGGAACAGTTGCCGCAGATGAACAAGATCCCGGACTGGCTCGGCTGGAATATTTATCCCGGATGGTACGAGGGATGGGGAACCCTGCAGGCGTTCGGTCCCCTGCTGGACCGGGGCCGTTCGATCAGCCGCCACGGCGGATTCTGCGTGAGCGAGTACGGCGCGGGCGCCAACGTGGCGCAACACGAGCAGAATCCAAAGCAGCCCAGGCCCGACGGACAGTGGCACCCCGAGGAATGGCAGGCCGTCGTTCACGAAGCGGCCTGGGCAGCCATGAAGACGCGCCCGTTCGTGTGGGGCACCTTCGTCTGGAATATGTTTGATTTCACCAGTTACTCGCGACACGAGGGCGCTGTCCGCGGGCGGAATGACAAAGGGCTCATCACCTACGATCGCAAGACGAAAAAGGACGCCTTCTTTTTCTACAAAGCGAACTGGTCGGAGGATCCAACGCTCTATATCACAAGCCGCCGGTTCACCGAACGCACGAACGCCGTTACCGATGTGAAGGTCTATTCGAACGCCAATGAGGTGGAACTATTGCTGAACGGCGTTTCGCAAGGCGGACGGTCGAACGCCATAAACTGCGTCTTCGTCTGGAAGAACGTCGAGCTGAAGCCCGGCGAAAACCGCGTCGCAACGCAGGCGCAGCGCGGCGGCCACGCGTTGTCGGACGAATGCGTCTGGACGTTCAAGCCGACGGCTGAGGTCCGGAATCGGTAGTGCCAAATCGTGTGTTCACAGTTCGCGGGGATTGTGCTAATTTCAGGCATGAACCACTTTCCCATCAGGGCCGCGTCTTGCGCCGGAGTGTGCGTGTTGCTGCTCTGCGCCACTCCAGCTTCACGGGCCGAACCGCCCGGATCGGAACCCACCAATGCCCCGGCCCCGGCCGAACCTCACACCCCCTCCCAATCCATGCAACCGTATCAAAAGCCTTCCAAAGACGAATTGAAGAAGAAGCTCACCCCGATGCAGTTTAACGTCACCCAGGAGGCGGGCACGGAACCCGCCTTCGAAAACGCTTATTGGAATAATCATAAACCCGGAATTTATGTGGACGTGGTCTCGGGCGAACCGTTGTTCAATTCGCTGGACAAGTTCGATTCGGGCTGCGGTTGGCCGAGTTTCAGCCGGCCGCTCCCAGACGCGAAAGTGAACGAACATTCCGATCATTCCTTCGGCATGGACCGGACCGAAGTGCGCTCGAAGACGGCCGATTCGCACCTGGGCCATTTGTTCGATGACGGCCCGGGGCCGACGCATCTGCGCTATTGCATCAACTCGGCATCCTTGCGATTCATTCCCCTGGAAAAAATGGAGGAAGAAGGTTACGGCGCGTCGCTCGTACCGTTCATCAAGGCCGGCCTTTACAAACCCAAACCAGCCGTTGCGTCCCCGAGCGGCACGGGGAAGTGAAATCACCGGGCCCTGCCGAGGCGCCCCGGGCGCGCGGATTCTGACCGGACGAGGGGTATGTCGGCGCGCCAGGAATGGAAATACGCGGATGAATCGGAATCGCTGCCGGAACAGCGCCGGTCACGGCTGACGGGAATTTCCCCTGGCGAGTTCGCGCAGCCACAGGTGGCGCTTTTCTTCCGGCATCGCGGAGAGCCGTTCCACGGCGCCGTAGAATTTTTCCATGTCACCGCCATTCAGCCGCAGCAATTGTGCGAAGGCGGGCACATAATTGTAGTAGTTGGCGATGGTGTTGAGCCGGGCGTTGTTGATCTCTTCGCCGAACCAGTCGTCGAATCCCGAATAACCGCCCCACCCGGATTTCAGCCGGGCATAATCGCGGCGCAATTCATCGAACACCCCCTGCTTCTCGCGCAGCAACTGGTCGGGCGGCGCCGGGAGTTTCCCGGCGGCCTTGACGTTGCCGTTTTCGTCCAGCGTGTCGCCATATATGGCTTCCAGGCGCTGGCGGGCGTTCATGATCAAATGCACGAACTGATCGTTGCGCCCGAGCGATGCCACGTATTCAGCGTAACGGTTCGTGTTGCCTTCGGAACGGAGCCAGCGCCGCGCGCCCTCCTGGCCGACCGTGGTGGCGTACGCCTCGTTGAAGTCCGTGTCTCCCGGCGCGAACAACCGTTGATGCCCGAGTTCATGGAAGAGGATCTCGGCAAGCTCGGGTTCCGGACGATTCACGAAGGTGCTCAACACCGGGTCGTTGAACCAGCCCAGGGTGGAATACGCATCGACGCCGTCCACGCATACATCGAATCCCCGGGCCTCCACCCGCCGGGCACAGTCCCGCGCCGCGCGCTCCGAAAAGAACCCGCGGTAGTCGAGGCTACCGACGACGGGATACCACCAGGTTTTTGGCTGTAGTGAAAATCGGGGAGCCGCCTGGACGTTCCAGACGACATACGGTCGATGCAGGTCGGTGAATTTGAGGTAGTGCCCGTTTATCGGCAGTTTGAGATCCTCTCCTGCGAAGGCGCGAAGCCGTTGCACCAGTTGCAACTGCTCTCTCAGCCCGGACGGCGTTCGCGGGTCGCCAATCAACTTATCGATGGGCTGCCGATGCGCGACAATTTGGTATTGTCCTTTGATGGCCTGCGCATAATAGCCCGGCGTGTGGCAACCGGAACAGCAAATCGCGACCGCAGGCAGAGACCAGAGCAGCCATCCCGCCCTCGCGATGCCCTGTTTTGAATTCCGATTCATGGATTGACCTGCTGGGTGTGGATTTTGGATGCGGAGAATAGCGATGACAAAGTCGGAACACACGAAAAGAATTTTGCAGACACGATTCATTTACAACCGCGCCCTTCATTGTTAGAAATGGCGGGTGCTCGACGACGATGCCATCTGGAAATCCTTGAACGCACCCGGCCGGTTGAGTTTGATCGCCGGCCCCTGCGTGATCGAGAGCGAGAAGCTTTGCCTTCGGGTGGCCGCCGCGCTCAAGAAAACCTGCGGCGACCTGGGCGTGTTCTATGTGTTTAAAGCCAGTTACGACAAAGCCAATCGCACGTCGGCCAGGTCGTTCCGAGGCCCCGGGCTGGAAGCCGGCCTCCAGGTGCTGGCCAAAGTCCGCGAGAACGTTGGCGTCCCGGTGCTGACCGATGTCCACACCGAATCCGAGGCGGCGATCGCAGGCGAGGTGGTGGATATCCTTCAGATTCCCGCCTTTCTGTGCCGCCAGACCGACCTGATCGAGGCCGCGGCCGCCACCGGCAAGATTGTGAACCTGAAGAAGGGTCAATTTCTGTCTCCGACAGAGATGGGACAGGTGGTTGAGAAAGCCACGCGCGCGGGCGCGAAACGGATTCTGGTGACCGAGCGCGGCACGACGTTCGGCTACAACAATCTGGTCGCGGACATGCGGTCGATCCCGATCCTGCGCCGCTTCGGCTTTCCCGTGATTTTCGACGCCACGCATTCCGTGCAGCTTCCCGGCGGCGGCGGCCATCAATCGGGCGGTCAGCGCGAGTTTGCCCCGGTCCTCGCCCGTTGCGCGCTGGCGGCCGGAGCCGACGGCCTCTTCATCGAAACGCATCCCCGGCCGGACCGTGCATTGAGCGACGGACCGAACATGATTCCGCTGGCGGAGATGCCGGCGTTGCTGAAGGAACTGCTCCGGGTGTTCAAAGCCTCCCGGAAATGAACCTCCAACATCCAGCATCCAACCTTCAACGCCCAGCCACTGGCGGTTTCGGTGTTGCTTGGATGTCGGTTGTTCGATGTTGGTTGTTGGATGTTTTCCGCCCCATTTCTTAAATCCCGTTCCATGCCCAAACGCCTTTCTCCGAAACTTCGCTCCCGCCTCCGGCGCGTTCGGCTGTTTCTGTGCGACGTGGACGGGGTGCTGACGGACGGCTCGGTGTGGATGGGCAGTGGGGTGGAAGTGAAGCGATTCAACATCCGGGACGGTCTCGGTTTGAAAATACTGCAGCAAAACAGCATCCGGGTCGGCTGGGTCTCGCGCCGGCCATCGAGCGCCACCCGGGCGCGGGCGCAGGACTTGAAAATTGATTTCCTGATCCAGAAGGACGCTGGCAAACTGGCGGCTGTGGAATCCATCCTGAAGCAAACCGGCGTCACCTGGCCGGAACTCTGTTATGTCGGAGATGACATCGTGGACACGGGAGTCCTTCGGCGCGCGGGTGTGGCGGTGGCGGTCGGGGATGGGGTGGCCGAGGCCAGGGCGGTCGCGGACTATGTCACGATGGCCGCGGGCGGACGCGGCGCGGTTCGCGAGGTGGTCGAAGTGATTTTAACCGCGCAGGGAAAGTGGAACCAGGTGGTTTCCGAATATGCGGGTTGAACCGAAGTTTCGATGGAAGATTCCGGCGTTCCGTCGCGGAGCCGGGTGGGCGCTCGGGGTCGTCCTGCTGGCGGGCGCGGCCCGCGAGCAGCCGGTGCCCGGGGTGGAGGCGGTGGATTTCAAAGTGCAGTTGGAGAATTATGCTCCACCCTACGAAGCGCAGCCCAGGACACTGCTCGAAAGCGCCAAAGTCCAGCCCCAGCCCGGTGGACTGATCCTGATGACGGATGCACAATTGAAAGCCTTCAGCACCAACGGCACGCTTGAACTGCTGGCCCTGTCGCCGCACTGCGACTTTGATTCCGTCCGCCGAACCGTCAGTTCACCGGGCCCCTTGCAGTTGCACACCGGCGACGGGCGCTTCTTCACGGAAGGCCTGGGGTTTCTTTGGGACCAGACCAACTCGACCCTCCTGATTTCCAATCATGTGCACACCGTCACCCGGAAGGGCTTGCTCCCCATGCAGGCTTCATCCGCCGAAAGCTCCGGCAATATCGACGTCATTTCCGACTGGTTCCTCTACACTCGGAACTCCGGATTGGCCTCGTATCACGGCCATGTTCGCGTCACCGGCACCAACCTGCTGCTGACCGCCGACAATCTGTTGCTGGAATTGCCGGCTACCGGCTCTTCGTTCAAAACCATCGTGGCCGAAGGCCATGCCGTGATCGATCGCGGGGATCTCCACGCGCTCGGCGACAAGGCCGTCTATCTGGCCAGCAACGACGTCGTGACCCTCACGGGCCACCCTTCCTGGCGCATGGGAGGCCGGGAAGGCCGAGGCGATGAACTGGTGCTGGACCGGACAACCAATGTTTTTCGAGCGACGGGGCATGCGTATCTGAAGCTCCCGCGTGATTCGGCTGCGAGCAGCCTCTGGCTGACATCGAGTCCCGATCCGGCCGGCGCGCGCGAATCCACAAACCGGTTTTTTGAGATTTTCTCCGACGATTATGAACTGAGCACCAACCTCGCCGTGTTCCGCCGGGAGGTGCGGGGTTCCGAATTCGTCGAGAACAAGCCGCAAGGCAAACTGAGCTGCGGCCTGATGACCGTCTGGCTTTCCGGTTCCAACCGCGTTCAGAACGTCGTTGCCCAGGACCAGGTCGTCGTCGAGCAAAACGACGGCTGCATCACGGCCGAAAAGGCCGTCTTCTCCGCCACGAACTCGGCCTCCACATTTACCGGGAAACCGACCTGGCAATCGGGCCCTCGTGAAGGGAGCGGCGATGTGCTGATACTGGATCGCGTCAGCAAGGAATTGAGGGCCCAGGGCAACGCCCGGATGAGGCTGCCGGCCGATCAAATCCGGATCGTGGAGATGAGCCCCTCGGCGGGTGCAAACCGCCCCGGATCCGTTGACGCCGGCAAGCGGCTTGTAGATATTTCCAGCGATGCCTATGACCTCCGGGAGAACTCCGGGGTTTTCCAGGGCAACGTGCACCTCCGAAACCCTCAAGGCAGGCTCTTTTGCGATCTGCTGACCGCGTCCCTATCGCAGGGGCCGGGGGAAGAGTCCAGGAACGCCGTTGCCGAGCGAAGACAGAACCGGGTCGAGATCGTGTGGCTGGACGCCAAGGGACAGACCAACTACTCCTGGTCCGACAAGGCGGTCTATGGTTATACTGCCACTCATTCCGTGACCAACGAACTCGTGACGTTATCGGGAGACCCGGTGGTGACCAATCCGCAGGGCACCCACACCGGCGATCCGATCGTCTGGGACCGGGTCCGCAACACGGTGTATGCCGCCAATGAAAAATCCGAGATTGCGTCGAACACCACCAATACGCCGGATCTGTTCCGGGATCGGGACGGGACGGCCGTGACGCCGACCGGCACGACAAACGGCGGGACTTCCAAATGAGCGCGACGAATTCCAGTCCAATGGCCGTCGAAGCCGGAGCCGCTCTATTGCGAACGGACAAGCTCGTCAAGGAGTATCGCCAGCGACGGGTCGTCAACGGGGTTTCGATAGGCGTTTCCGCGGGCGAAATCGTCGGCTTGCTCGGCCCGAACGGCGCTGGAAAGACCACCACGTTCAACATCGTCGTCGGCATCGTCAAACCCGACGAAGGCTCGGTGCGTTTTCAGGACGAGGACATCACGCGCCTGCCGATGCACTTGCGCGCGCGCCGGGGCGTGGGGTATCTCACCCAGGAACCGTCGGTGTTCCGCAAACTGACGGTCGAGGAGAACATCCTTGCCATTCTGGAGACGTGCAAACTCGACGCCGACGAGCGGGCCGTTCGATTGAAATACCTGCTGGATGAACTGGACCTGTCGCCGCTGGCTCAAAGCAAGGCGTACACGCTCAGCGGCGGCGAGAAGCGGCGCCTGGAAATCACGCGCGCGCTCGTCACCAGCCCCAGGCTGCTCCTGTTGGATGAGCCCTTCAGCGGCATCGATCCCATCGCCGTTTACGAGGTTCAGAAAATCATCCGGCGGCTGAAGGAGCGCGGCCTGGGGATCCTCGTGACCGACCACAACGTCCGTGAAACGCTGAAACTGGTGGACCGAGCCTACCTGATCCACAAGGGGGAGGTTGTGTATGACGGGTTGGCGGAACAATTGGTGAACGATCCGAAGGCGCGGGAGATTTATCTCGGACCGGAGTTCAATCTGTAAGCGATGCGTCGAGAAACGTTGAATCATCACATCGAAGGGTTCTTTTTCCGATGCAACGATCCAACGCTGTAATGATTCAACGAACAAAGTTATGCAACACGATATAGTCACTGTCGAACGGTTTTATACGGACCAGGCAGAGGCGTTCGGTTTGAAACTGATGGCCGGCGCGAAGGGGTTGAAGCGGATCATCCGCGAGCCGACCGTGAACCGGCCCGGCCTCGTCCTGTCCGGTTTCACGCGTTATTTCGCCAACAAGCGCGTCCAGGTGGTCGGCAACGCCGAAGCCTACTTTTTGAAATCGCTCACGCAGGAGGAACGGACCAAACGCTATGAAATGCTGTTCTCCTACAAAATCCCGTGCGTGGTGTTCAGCCGCAACCTGCGTCCGGACAAATTGTTTTTGAAGATCGCCGAGCAGGCCGATGTTCCCATCTTTCAATGCGGGCTCGTGACCATGAAGTTCATCAATCTGGCCACGCTGGCGCTCGAAATAATGTTCGCCCCGCGCAGCACGGAAATGGGCAGCATGGTGGACATCCTCGGCGTCGGCGTGATCATCCGCGGTGAAAGCGGCATCGGCAAAAGCGAGAGCGTGCTGGCCCTGATCGAGCGCGGCTATAGCCTCGTCGCGGACGACATCACCAAGGTGACGCTCATGGACGGCCGGGATGTCATCGGCACCAGCGCCGAACTGACCCGCAACCACATGGAAGTCCGCGGCATCGGCATCATCAACGTGGTGGCCATGTTCGGCGTCAAAGCCATCCGCAGCGAGAAGGGCGTGGACCTCGTCATCACGTTGAAGGCCTGGAATGATGTGCAGGACGTGGACCGCCTCGGCATCGAACAGGAATTCGTGAAGATTCTCGGGGTGGACGTCCCCCACATCACCATCCCCGTGCGGCCCGGGCGCGATCTGGCCCGGCTCATCGAAGTGGCCGCGTTCCAAACCAAACTTAAATTGTCCGGTTATAATCCCGCCAAGGAATTGAACGATCGCCTGATCGCACGCATGGCGGAATCGAACAAACTGTAGCCCCATCGCAGGGACCGCCATCGCGTCGGGGAGCCTCCTCCGCGGTTCCGTCCAGGCCCCCCGGTTGCGGGCGGGGTGCAACCGGTTCGGTGGTGTTCAGGGCTAATTCATGAAGGTGGCGATATCGGGGCGGCGACGGACTCGTCCCCGGGATCCCTTGAGTTTCTGCAATCTCAGTGGGGACGAGGTCCCGACCCCTCATGAATTGACCCTGGGTGGCGTTTGGATCCGGCAGAAATCATTCGCCAAATCGAACTGGTTCAGCTATTTGTAATGTCGAAGCCGATGAGCGCCAAAACGCTGCCAAACGACAACTCCATGACAAAAGAGTTCCTCGTTTCGAACAAGCTGGGGATCCACGCCCGGCCGGCGGCGCTCTTTGTCAAAACCGCCAACCGGTTTAATTGCGATATTTTTGTCGAAAAGGATGGCGAAAAGGTCAACGGCAAAAGCATCATGGGCCTGATGATGCTCGCGGCCGGCCCCGGCAGCAAATTGCTCGTTCACGCCAATGGACCGGATGCCTCCAAAGCGATCGCCGAACTCGAAGGATTGATCAAGCGCAAGTTCGACGAAGAGTGAGTCTTTTGTCTTCTCATCCCTCCGCGTCCAAACCGCATGGCTGAGTTTGCCGGCATGTGCCACCCCGAGCGATGCCGTTTTACTTTGAACCTTGAACTTTGGAGTTCAAACTTTAGTCTTCCGGCATGGCTGCCGCCGAAATAGATGTCAAATACGTCGCGCATCTCGCGCGCCTGACGCTATCCGCCGAAGAAGAGCAAAAGCTCTCCTCCCAACTCGGCAATATCCTGGACTACATCGAGAAGTTGAAAGAGGCCGACGTCGCGGGGGTCGAACCGACCGCCCACGCATTCCCGCTCGTCAATGTGACACGGCCGGACGAGACCCGCCCGTCCATGGCAGGCGAAGAAGCCCTGCGCAATGCCCCGGCCACGGCCGGCGGTCTTTTCATCGTGCCGAAAATTGTCGAATAGACGTCGGCAAATGCATCAACTCACCATTTCCGAACTCACCTCCCGAATCGTCAGGCGCGATGTCTCCGCCCGCGAAGCCATCCAGGCCTGCCTGGATCGCATCCAGCGGGTGGATGGGCAGATCCATGCCTTCCTCAGTTGCGACCCGGCGGATGCGCTGGCCCAGGCCGATGCCGTGGATCGGGCGCTCGCCGCCGGTGACGGCGCCGCCCGGCAATTGCTCGGAGTACCCGTCGCCATCAAGGACGTCATCGCCGTCAAAGGACATCGCCTGAGCTGCGGCTCGAAGATCCTCGGCAATTTCATCTCGCCCTACAACGCCACCGTCATCGAAAAATTAAAGTCCGCCGGCGCCATCGTCTTCGGGCGGCTGAACATGGACGAGTTCGCCATGGGCAGCTCGACGGAAAACTCCGCCTTCGGCGCCACCCGCAATCCGTGGGACACGACCCGCATTCCCGGCGGATCTTCAGGCGGCTCGGCGGCGTCGGTGGCCGCGGGTGAATGCATCGCCAGCCTCGGCTCCGATACCGGCGGCTCGATCCGCCAACCCGCCGCATTATGCGGAGTGGTGGGTTTGAAGCCCACCTACGGCCGCGTCTCGCGCTATGGCCTCGTCGCGTTCGCTTCCTCGCTCGACCAAATCGGCCCGTTCGCCCGGAGTGTCCGGGACGCCGCGTTGATGCTCGAAGTCCTGGGCGGCGTTGATTCCCGGGATTCGACGAGCGTGCCCCGGCCCGTTCCACACTATTCCACCGGCCTGACCGGCGACATCAAGGGACTGAAGATCGGCCTGGCGAAGGAGTACATGATCGGCGGACTGGATCCGGAAGTGAAACAGACGGTCGATGCGGCCGTCAGGCAATTGGAATCCCTCGGAGCTGAAATTCTCGATGTTTCCCTCCCGCACACCGACTACGCGGTCGCCACCTACTACATCATCGCCACCGCGGAGGCGAGCGCCAACCTCGCCCGCTTCGACGGTGTTCGATACGGCCGGCGCGTGGACGGCGGCGACCCCATCGAGATGTATGGCAGGACGCGCGGGGCGGGGTTCGGGCCGGAAGTCAAACGCCGCATCATTCTTGGCACCTACGTGCTCAGCAGCGGCTATCATGACGCTTTCTATCTGCGCGCGCAAAAGGTCCGGACGCTGATCCGAAACGATTTTCTCAAGGCATTCGAGACCGTGGACGCCATCGTCACTCCGACGACGCCGACGGCGGCGTTTAAGATCGGAGAGAAATCCGACGATCCATTGCAGATGTATCTTTCGGACATCTTCACGATCTCCTGCAACCTGGCGGGTATTTGCGGCATCAGCATTCCGTGCGGCTTCACCGGCAACGCTTCGCCGCGGCTCCCGATCGGCCTGCAACTGCTCGGGAAGCCATTCGGCGAGGAGGCCATTCTGAAAATCGCCCACGCCTACGAGCAGAGCACGGGTTGGCACGATCAAACGCCGCCTCTCGGCAATTAGGCCGATCCCGCGGACATGCGAGGAGGGGCGCGGCGTTTAGAGACTGTGTGCAAGATGGGTGGAACGGGCGACCCGCCCAATGCCACTAGTTTTTGGCGTGCGCTTTTTTGGAGGAAGATCCTGACTTCACAGCGTTTAAGGGTCTTCGGGCGGTGAGCGCCCTTTTCTGACGATGATCGAGCAGGAGCGCCGGACCCATCTGGCAAAGCACTTGTTCCAGGATGCGTCCGTTGCGCAATCCGCGTCGGATGAGCGGTGCCAGCGCGTTTGGCACGTACATGCATCGACGCCGGCCTCGCTGGGTGAAGGAGAGCATATAAGCCAGATGTTTTTGACCGCTGGCGCAGGCGGCGCAGCTGGGGCGGACG
>PLQC01000019.1 GCA_003159675.1 Limisphaerales bacterium | reverse complement strand
TGACCACCCCATGTTATCTTTTAGGAAAAAGCGGGAAGGGATAACGTTTTGCTGTTGACCACGCGCCCTGATGGGCGACCCCTTTACCATTCCCGAAGCACCCGCTTAGTGTGAATAGCGAGGACCCGTTTATGCATTTACGGAAAACTGTATGCTCTTTGGACTGTCAGGGGAGGACAGACTCACAGCCTGGAGCCAGAGCGTTGCCGTGTCTGGCGGGCCGGGGGAGAAACCAGTCCTCCGTGCCACGAAAGGGTCATTAAATCATGTGTGCCGATGCAGGACTGTCTTTTCAATTATGGACAAATCTGTCTTCCCTGACCGGGTTGGTGGTGCGCACGGCTCTGCAAATCATTGATTCTCAGACCTCCTCCCGTTGACCGATTCAGTCTAATGTCGACCAAATTCGTTCGCATCAGTCTCCGCGACAGCCGTCAACGGTTCCTCCGGACCATTTGAATCTTTATTGCGTTAAAGGCAAAGGACTTGCTCTTCCCAGTCCACCAGAAGCGGAAGAATCAAATGGAAATGAGATATTTAAAGCAGACGTGTGGGTCGCTGCCACTGCGTATTCAGGCCGGGATGACGCTGGTGGAGGTGGTCGTGGCATTGGCCCTCGCCACCATGGCGGTGGCAGGCATTGTCTCGGGGTACATCTTCAGCATAACTTCCGCGCAGAAATGGGCTCTATCGCTTGCGGCCAACGCCGAGGCGATGGCCCGCATCGAGGAAATACGCAGTGCCACATGGGATACGGCGAGTTGGCCGAACGTCGATGATCTCGTAGTCACGAATTTTCCAAATGAAGTCGTCGTGTTGGACCATTCCGGTTCGGGTTCGGGGATCGTCTATGCCACCAATATCACTCAGATCTCACAAATCTCCGCCAACCCGCCCCTAAGGCGCGTTCGCGTGGACTGCATCTGGAGCTTCAAGGGTTCTCAGCTATTTACCAACACGATCGAGACTTGCCGCGCTCCTGACCAATGAAAGTGCATCTTCGTTTTCCAGGCTCACGCCAGAGCACCCCGACAAAGTCGACTGCCGCGTTCACCTTGGCGGAACTCCTCGTCGCGGTGTCGGTGTTCCTCCTCCTGGTGGCCGGAATCCTCACCGCCCATGTGTTCGGCTTGAAGATGGAGAAGACAGTCGAAACCAAGCTCAACGCCAGCGACGGCGCCCGCAACGCCCTCGGGAAAATCACTGATGAAATCCGGACCTGCACCAGCGTCTGGATCGGCAACGTTTCGACGAATGGCGAATTCACAGCGCTGCTCGATGGAGTATCGCAGACAGGCAGCGGTTTGTTGATCCAGCCGACGACAAATGCCGCAAACTTCATCGTCTATTTTGTCGACCCCATCGACAACAGCTTCCGGCGCACCACGAGCACACCGGGAACCACCGCGATTATTGCGCAGACGGTCACCAACACGATGGTCTTTCGCGCTCAGGACTATCTGGGCAATGTGCTGACCAACAGCCAGAACAACCGCGTGATCCACCTGACCCTCGAATTCTATCAGCCACAACCCCTGCTCCCGGTTCCCGATTACTACAAGCTTGAAACTTCGGTGACCCGGCGTGCTCTATAACGATGATGACGACTCTTCTCCCAACTCAAAAGCGTGGCCGGTGCGGCAGCGCCCTGGCGCTGACGATGATCATGACCAGCATTGCCCTGGCCACGGTGGCCGGTGTTCTGAGCTACTCGGCCAATAATGCACGACTCAACTATCGGTCGAATCAGTACTACCGTGCGGTGGCCGCCGCCGAAGGCGACACCGAGAAAGTAATCACCATGATCTCAAGGGATTTTCTGAGCGGCGGCGAGGGCCTGGTCAATGCCAATCTGACCGCATACCGCCAGACGACGCTCCTTGCGTCGGACTCTTCCTATTGGGCCGATTGGGAGTTCAACGATGCCAGCGGAAACACCGGCCAGACCTATGTCCAACCCGGCGTCTCGAGCAATTTCATCCTCCAGAATTCCAGCTACGCCGGCTTGAATGCTTACGCCTCCTTCTACACGATCGTTTCCGACGCCCGGCAGACTTCCGCAGCCCAGGACGTCGTCGGGGGAGTGCTCCAGCAACTGGAGTTGACCCGCATCCCGATATTCCAGTTCGCCATGTACACCACGGGAGACATGGAAATCAGTTGCGGCCAACCCTTCGCCATCACCGGCCTGGTCCATTCCAACGGTCAGCTCTATGTCGAGCCGGACAACGTTATGATCTTTGAATCCTCCGTTACTGCCGTGGGCGACATCCTGTTTCAGCGCAGCCCGCTCGACAGTCGCGGGCCTCCCGCCGGTTCGGTGGCCTACGATGGGGTGCATGATCCCAACCAGCCTGCGTTGAGCCTTCCAATCGGCATCACCAATACCCCGACCGCAGTCCGGGAAATCATCGAGCCCCCACCGCCGTTCGAAGACCCCAACTCGCCGCTGGGTCGGGAACGTTATTATAACCTGTCCGATGTGGTGCTGGTGGTCTCCAGCAGCGGAATCAGCGGGACCAGCGGCGACTTCAACTCTTTCGCAACCGTCATCCCCGCTGACCAGTTGAACGGCTTTGTCTCAACCACAAACAGCTTCTTCGACGCGCGTGAGGGCAAGACGATCCGGCCGATCGATATCAATATCGCCGGCCTCACGGCCTGGAGCGCCACCAATTCCAGTGAGCGCACCGCCCTGGGGGGGCTCGATGTGTCCTCGATTTATGTCTTGGATAAGCGGACGTTGACGGGGACCGACCTCGGAGCCGTTCGCGTGTTCAACGGCCTGCAACTGCCTCCGCGCGGACTCACGGTCGCCACCGCGAGTCCACTCTACGTCTTTGGAAACTACAACCAGACCAACGCGGCGAACCTGGGCACCTCGAACACCACGACCACACTGCCCGCATCGCTGGTGGCCGATGCAGTCACGATTTTATCCGCGAACTGGACCGATGCAAACAGCCAGGCCGCCGTGGCCTCGCGCAATGCAACTCCGACCACGGTGAACGCCGCCATCCTGGCCGGTGCGGTGGACACGGCCGGAGGCAATTACGGCGGCGGAATGGAAAACTTCCCTCGTTTCCTTGAGACCTGGGGTCTGGCCAACCCTTTCACTTATAACGGTTCGATGGTGAAGATGTTTCCAAGCCAGTATGCCACCAATATCTGGGGCAACGCGAACGTTTACGCACCCCCGGCGCGTAACTGGACTTTTGACGTCAACTTCAACAACCCCGCGAAGCTTCCTCCGCTGACTCCCAGTTTGGAGACTGTAATTCGCGGTCAGTGGGCCACCGTGGCTCCCAACCAGACAACACCTCCGGTCAACTGACAGCCATTGTTTAGGCACGCCAATGAACTCCAGCCTGAAAGGCCGCTCCGAATCAGTTACCCGAAACCGGAGCTTTCGTGGAACTGTTCGCGCGGCGAGGGCACTGTGAATGAGATCGGCGTTCCTGTTCCGATTCCTTGTTCTCGTGGCAGTGTTTTGTTGCGTCCAAACAGGCGGAGCCCCTGACCCCTATTCCTCCGAGTTCGAAAGGTCGCCGCCTGAGCCGACTTCTCATGATCGGGAGATGTATCAGCGGATAGCCAGAGCGGAACAGGAACGCTTCCGGAAACGGGTGTCGATCCCTGCTGCCGTCGGGGAAGGTGCCGTGGCATCCGCCCCTGCACGCAAGTCAGGCACCCGGACCAGAGAGACGACCGGAGCGCAGCACTTGGGTGCCCCTGCCGGAGTGGTCTTCCAGAATCTTTTGCTCGCCACCGTGTGTGTCCTTGCCGGGATCCTGGCCGCCCGGAAACTTGGCCCTCAAATCCTTGATTCCATCAACACGAAATTCAACCCCTGGATGTATTCACGCCCGGCTGGGGAAGGCTTTGCGTCGAACGTTCGCGCGGAGGAGGAAGCCTTTTCGGAGTTTCTTGCGACATTCCGGGTTGGACCGACTCCTGCGCGCCGCTCCTCCACCGTCATCCCCGATCACGCAGTGCCGCGGGAGGCAGGCAATGCGGGGCGCAGGACGGAATGCAATACGCTCGAAGAATTCTTTGGCAGATCACCAGAACTGCTCGTGGCGTTGCACAAGTGTCATGAGGAAATCTGCCGGGCATCAGGCACGGCGGCCCGGCAAAAAGCTCTGGCCGACCTCTGCCGTCTCATCGGTGATCTGAAAGGCCTGGCCGGCCTTCAGGAATTACGCCCCGCGTGGCAAATGGCCTGCGCCGTGGAGGGGCTTGTCAAACAACTCACCGGCAAAGCCAGCGACGTCACCCAATCCACCCTGCGAACCGTCGGCAGCGGCCTGGATCTTCTCCACGAACTATGCGTGTACGGATTGAACTCGGACCTTGTGACCAATCCTCCATTCCGGCTTCTTGTGGTGGACGACGACCGCATCAGCCGGCATGCTGTGTCCTGCGCGGTGAAGAGGGCGTTCAATCAGCCCGACCTCGCGGAGAATGGCGAGGCGGCGCTGGTTCTGGCCTCGGAACATCCCTACGATGTGATTTTCCTGGATGTGCAGATGCCGGGTATGGACGGTTTTGAACTCTGCTCAAAAATCCGTGCCACCGAGTGCAACGGTGCCACGCCGGTGGTGTTTGTCACCTGCCAGAGCGATTTCAAAGCGCGCGCCGAATCAACCCTCTGCGGCGGGAACGATCTCATCGCAAAACCATTCCTCACTTTTGAAATCACTGTAAAAGCACTCACGCTCGCCCTGCACCGCCGGCTGTTTGCAAACGACCCGCTCGCCGATGCTTCCAAGGGATCCGTCGATTCGGACGGGCTTCCATCGTCACTTCCGGAACCCGTTGGTTTGGTTGTCTCCGGCCTGCGGGATGCGTCGCCCGCCCCGCCCACCGGCGACAGACCTGTCCAGGCGCGAAATACATTTCAGGAGTCAAACGCGTATGCCGAGGCGTTTTTCACCCGCGCACCTGCGCAGGTTGGAGCGCTGCGGGATTTCATCCAGGAGATAAGTCAAAATGCGGATGCGGACGTGCGGCTGGAAATGTTGGGAAATCTGTTCCTCCGCATCCACTCTTTGACGCTCAATGCCGATCTTGCCGGACTGCGTCCTGTGTTTCAAATGAGTGCCGCTCTGGAAGGGCTGCTCAAGAAACTCCTTGAGGGACCCAGATATTTTACCGGGGCCGCGCTTCAGACCGTCGCCGCTGCGGTGGAGTTGCTCAATGATTTGTGCGTGAAGGGGGTTAAAATGGACAGGGTTGCCAACCCGCCTATCCGCATCCTGGTGGTGGATGACGACCTCATCGCCCGCCGCGCAATCGCCGGCGCGCTGCAAATGTCCTTCGAGAAACCCGACCTCGCGGAGAACGGCGAGGCGGCGCTCGTCCTGGCCGCACAACAATTCTACGATGTGATTTTCCTGGACGTGCTCATGCCGGGCATGGATGGTTTCACGGCCTGCTCGAGGATTCACAAGACCACAGCCAACAGCCATACGCCCGTGGTGCTGGTCACCAATTACACCGACTCGAAGTTCCTCAGCCAATGCGCGCTGTGCGGTGCGAGCGACATCACCCCGAAACCATTCCTCAAAGCTGAGATCACCGTCAAAGCACTCACGTTTGCCCTGCGCCACAGGCTCGAGAAACTCAAGACGGCGCAGGAGTTCATCCCCGAGCGGCACGAATCTGGCACAATCGAATTCTGCCCAGCCTGATCCACGTCGCACCTGTCTATTCGGTCTTGGCTTTATCGGGCATTGGAGGCACCGCGCCGCACAATTGCCACAGCAGACCGAATCTGCCGCACTTGCCGCAATGGCCAAACTGAGCATTCTTGCCGAACTGCCGAAATACACACGTGAAGCCGTGCGTTTCTATTGGCAAACGCGTTCCCAGCAATTGGAGAAGCAACGCAACGCCAGCGGTTCGGATCAGGGGAACGATTGTCCGTATCCCTAGGCCACGCTTGGTCCGCGCAGCCGGCGCCTTTGGCTGGCCGGGGAGCAGGGGCTCGGTCTTCCATCCGTCAGGCGGCGGCTTCTTCTTCGGCTTCGAGGAAGCCTTGGAGATGGCGGACGCGCGTCGGGTGGCGCAACTTGCGCAGCGCCTTGGCTTCGATCTGGCGGATGCGCTCGCGGGTGACGTTGTACATCTTGCCGATTTCCTCGAGCGTGCGTTCGTAGCCGTCCACCAGGCCGAAGCGCATTTCGAGGATCTTGCGCTCGCGTTCGGTGAGCGTGGTCAATACGTCGCCCAGCTTCTCCTTCAGCAGACTGTAACTGGTCACGTCCGAAGGATTTTCAGCGCTCTTGTCCTCGATGAAATCGCCGACGCTGACATCGCCCTCGTCCCCGACGGGAGCGTGGAGGGAAATGGGCTGTTGCGCCATTTTCAGGAGCGAATTGATGCGGCTGACCGGCATGTGCATTTCGTCCGCCAGCTCTTCCGGCGTGGGTTCGCGTCCCAACTCCTGGGTGAGTTGTTTCTGGGCGCGCCAGAGTTTGTTCATGATTTCGATCATGTGCACCGGGATGCGGATGGTGCGGGCCTGGTCGGCGATGGAACGCGTGATGGCCTGGCGAATCCACCAGATGGCGTAGGTTGAAAACTTGTAGCCGCGGCGGTATTCGAATTTTTCGACGCCTTTCATGAGGCCGATGTTGCCCTCCTGGATCAGATCGAGGAACGACTGGCCGCGGTTGGTGTACTTTTTGGCCACGGACACGACGAGGCGAAGGTTCGCCTCGGCCATGTGGGTTTTGGCCTGCTGCGCCCGGTCCGCCGAGCGTTTCAAATCACCGAACGACTTGTAGAATTCGTCCCGCGACAGGCGCACGAACGATTCCAGCGTGGCGATCTTGCCGCGTTCGGATTCCGCTTCAGCGGAGCGCTGGGCGGATTTGTGCAGGGCTTCGAGTTCCTGGATCCGCCGGAGGCTGGCCTGGAACTTCTCATGCACGTTGCCCGCCACCACGATCATTTCCTCGATGACCTTCTGCTTGTAAAAGAATTTCAGGAAGGCGCCCTGGAGCTTTTTATCGAGCTTCACAAAGTCCTTCCGAAGCGATTCGCGGCGGCTCTTGTTGGCGGTCTTGCGCCAGGAAAGAAACTTGGCGTCCACCTGCTGGTCCAATCCGCGCACTTTCTTGATCAGCAGACGGAGGTTGCGCAGATGGCGATCGCGGTTGGCCACCTGCTTGTCAACGATCACCCGGTCGAAGCGCTCCTTGGGCGGCTCGGAGAGCAGTTTCTCGGCGATGGCAATATGCTCTTTGGCGGCGAACCCGAGACTGTAAACGATCCGCTTCATCTCCAGTTCGGCGTCCTCGATCTTCTTGCAAATTTCGACTTCCTGTTCCCGTGTCAGCAGAGGCACTTTCCCCATCTGATTCATGTACATCCGAACGGGGTCGTCGAGTATCTCGAGGCGCGCATCCTCATCCTCTTCCTGCGGCGCTGGTTTGGCCCGATCCACTTCCGCCTGATCGACGATTTCCACCTCGAGGGTGCGAAGCTTCGTGTAGAGCTCATCCAGGTCGTTCGGATTCAGGTTGTCCGGAAGAATATCGTTGATGTCGTCGTATGTGACGTAACCGTTTTCCTGTGCCAGATGCAGCAGGGTCTTGATCGTCTCGGTCAGGTCAATGGCGCCTGTGGACGTGGTGACAGGGTTCTGGACGGCCGAATGAGGCGTCTTTTGTGGTGGAGAGGCTTTTTTGTGTCCGTTGCGGGATTCATCAGGACGGGGTTGGGGATGACCTAGTGATCGGTTTGAAATGATAAAGCGTTTCCGTACAGGTACGGTTTTCTTTGCCATCTTCTGCTCACCGCCGTGACGCCGGTCTTTGGACCGGTCATTCGGCGCTTTGTTCCCTTTTCTATTCAGCATAAGTAATAATCAGACGCTCGCAATTCGTTTTGGTTCAGAAATTTCTGCGGCATTCAATCACCGCAAACCCTATCGACAGTTGTCACGCTCGGCATATCTGCAACAGGCGTTTGAAGACCGCAAACACCGGAAGGCTGACGCTCATAGACTATACACCACGAGCGGTCAAATTCAAAAACTCCGCAGGCAGCACTCCACCTGGCTCCAAATTGCATGCATTCGTTTGATCCCAAGGTATGAGCCGATCCTGTGCAACGAGTTACGCCAGCAAACCTCGCGCGAACGACTCCATCACACACCGCGGCGGCTTGCAAGCAGGAAAAGTAAATTATTTTCAGATCGCGGGCATTGGCTTGTGTGAAGCCTTCCTGGCCGCCATTTACAGTTATAACTAATTATGTATAAAACACTTATGATTCAAAAACCCGGGAAATCTGGTTCTCATTCGATTCGGTGCACCAAAGTGCCCGAAGGGCTCTGGCATCGATGGAATCTCGGGTTTTCGTCGCCCGAGGAACCTTGGTGCCTCGCGGGCCGGACCGCGGGGACACTCTGTGGGTTCATTCCAGGGCGCGCATCGGCGCGACCGCGTTTCGAGCGCGGCGCCGGGTCGCCGATGAGGAGGATCCCTCATCAAGGCGAAAGCCGGTCGATTCGCCAGGTGTTGTCGGATTGTTTGGAGTAGCAGAAACGGTCGTGGAGCCGGCTGGGGCGTCCCTGCCAGAATTCGATGCGGGTGGGGGAGACAACATAACCGCCCCAGTTGGGCGGGATGGGAACCGTTTCACCGGCGTACTTTGCCTTCAACCCATTCCAGGTTTCCACCAGCACCGCGCGGTTGGGGATGACGGCGCTTTGTTGGGAAGCCCAGGCGGCGAGCCGGCTTCCTTTGGGTCGGGAGTTGAAATACGCCTCGGATTGCTCCCGCGACAGTTTGCTGACCGTACCGGCGACGCAGACCTGGCGTTCCAGATCCGACCAATAAAAGACGAGGGCTGCGTGTGGATTCACGTCGAGCTCGCGTCCCTTGCGGCTGTCGTAGTTCGTGAAGAAAATAAACCCGCGCTCGTCCACGCCTTTCAAGAGAACGGTTCGCGCGGACGGACGACCGCTCTTGTCCGCTGTAGCCAACGTCGCCGCGTTGAGGTCCGCCGGCTCCGCGCCCGTCAGCAGGAGAAGGCTCTTGTACAAACCGATGAAAAACTTGCGCCCGCGCCCGCCCGATCGGGTGCCGGCTGCCTGGTCGAACCATTTCCTGAACTGCAGGACAGGGTCCGCATCCAGGTCGCTTCGGCGCAGGCCCAAAAGGTTGTATTCTCTTCGGATGTCCGCAATGCCCATAATGTCACCCACGATTGTACAATGATGGGAGCGGCTCTGTCCACGTCGGAGGATGACGCGGGCGTGACTAAAGGAGATCTCCCGGAAGCAGGTTCAGCTCGATCCAATAATCCTTCACGCGTTGAACGACGGTGCGCAACTGTTGGTGGTCGATCGGCTTCACGAGGCAGGATTGCGCGCCGAGTTCATAGGCCAATTGGATGTCCTGCGCCGGGTCGCCTGCGCTCCAGACCACCACGGGGAATTTCTTCCGCAGACCCGGGCGTTCGTACAACCATCGCAGCACGGCGAAGCCCTCTTCACGGGCCAGTTTCAAATTCAGCAGCACGAGAAATGGAAGCGGAAACGAGTCACGGTTTGCGTAAACGCCATCGCCGCTGAAATAGGCGACCGCGTCTTTGCACGAATTGACCGTCGTCAGCGGGTAAACCAGTTCGGCATCGGCAAATGCCTTCTTGATGCGCAACACGTCGCCTGCGTCATCTTCGATCAGTAATACTGTCCCGTGTTTTGTCATGCTCTGTCTCGTTTGGACAGGGCCGTTTCCAGGCCCGTTCCGACGCCCGGACTCAGAAGCAATACGAAGGCCAACGCGGTTTCGCCTCGGGATTCCGATCTCCAGGATATTATGTTTAGGAACAGGACGCCCGCGCGGCCCGTGATTGTTTGACATGTCGAAAAATCAAGCACCATGGCGCGGTGCCCGATGTACTGCCGGGAGACCTGAACCCGGCGATGGATCACTCCCAATTCCTGCTGAAGCCGGAACCTGTGATGCCGTGACTGGCGAATTGGGCGGATTCAACTGGCAACCCGGGCGGGGTGGTGCTAGAGTAGATTAGAACCAAGTTATGAACGCTGTGTTTCACGGTTTCGGTGGATTGACTCTTGCCGCACTATTTTGTCGGATTGCAGTGGCCGGGGAGTATTCCAGCGCAAATGCTGGAGATGGAGCAACCGCTGCGATTCCTTCGGTTTCGACCCAAGCGCCGGCTCGCAACCTGGCGCCGGGCGTGGCGGACATCGTGAAAATGGAGAGCGCCAGGGTGGGGGATTCCGTGATTCTCGCTTACATTGACAACGCGGGCACGGTGTACAACCTCGACGCCAATCAGATCGTCTATCTACACGACATGGGGATTTCCGAGCCCGTGATATCGGCCATGTTAAACCAAAAGCAAAAATACATGGCGCAGGCGGCACGAATGGCTGCCCAAAATCCTCCGATGCCGAGCGCTTATGGAACGCCGCCTTCCTCTCAGGCGGTTTACAGTCAGCCCGATTCGCAGGAGGCGCCGGGCTCGACCGTCTATGTCATCCCGTATCAGACGGCAATGCCGTATTACGGATACTCGGATTACCCGTATTACAGTTATTCCGTCGGTTATCCCTGGTTTTACGGCGGTGGTGGCTTCGACCGCTTTCATCGGCATGGATTTGGAGTTCGGGCCGGATTCGCAAACAGGTTCGGCGGTCAGCCCGGTTTTCGCTCTTCCTCTCAGGGACAGATCCGGGGCGGTGTCTCCTCCGGATCCCACGGCTCTTTTCAGGGCCGGCGTTGATCGGCTGGATCGGGTAGCGTTCTGTTCGTCCTTCTTGCCGGTCAAAAGATGTCCAGAAAAGGCCAATCTTCGTGTGTCGCAATCCTGTCCGTTCCGGTTCAATAGCCCGTGAAGGCTCGTGTAAACGCCGCCGAGTGCCCGTCGAGGGGCGGGAATGGTTGCGGCGCACCGGGCGTCATGTTTAAGGCTATTATGCAGGTAAAATCCGATCGAACGGCGTGGCTCAAAGGTGGCGATGCGCGGTGCAAGATGGCTTCGCGGAAGCTGGCGCATCCGCACCGGCTGGTGTTGCTCGGCGCCCCGGGCGTGGGCAAGGGGACGCAGGCTGAATTGCTTTCGGAAGGATTGGGCGCATGCCATCTGTCCACAGGAGATATTTTCCGCGCCGCCAAGACCCTGGATGCCTGCGACCGCACTCCGAACATGACGAACGCGCTGGGTTACATGAGTCGGGGGGACCTGGTGCCCGATGAAATCGTTCTCGGACTGGTGGCCGAGCGTTCCGGATGCCTTCGTTGCCGCGGCGGTTTCCTGCTGGACGGCTTTCCGCGGACCGTCGCCCAGGCCGAGGCTTTGGAAGAGGTTTTGCGGAAGCAGAAAGTGGCGCTCGAGGCGGTGTTGAGCTACGACCTGCCGCTGGAACAGGTTGTCGCGCGCCTGAGCGGCCGCCGGATTTGCTCCGTCTGTAAATCGGTTTTTCATGTTAGCACGCGTCCTCCGAAAATGAGCGGCATTTGCGACCATTGCGGCGCGGCCCTGTATCAGCGCGAAGACGACCGGCCTGAATCCATCCGCGTACGAATGGCGGCGTACGAGACGAGCACGTCGCCGCTGTCCGAGTTCTACCGCAGCAAAGGCTTGCTAGTCTCCGTCTCGGCAGAGGGCACGCCCGAGGAGATTTTCGAGCGCAGCCTCAAGGCGTTGGATGGCCGGGCGGGTTGATCTGACGCGGACCCTCAGGCGTCCCTTCTTGGAAACAACGGAGCCGGTTCGCCCGTTTGATGTCCTGGGGTCAGTCCGCCCCAGTTTGTGGCGGAGAATCTGTCCGGCGTGTCGGACAGCCCGAGTTGGGAATAGATTTTGATCGCGGTATCCGGCAGGAACGGCCAGAGCAACACAGCCAGGATCCGGCATGCCTCGGCGAGATTATAGAGCACTTCATCCAACCGCCGGGCCTGGGCGGGATCTTTCGCCAGTTTAAAGGGCGCGGTCTGGTCCACGTACTGATTGGCGCGCGTGATCAACGACCAGATCGATTGCAGCGCGGCCTGGAGACGATTCTGTTCGAGGAGCGACCGTGTTTCCGCGATGACTTTTTGCGCCTCTGCGGAAAGTTCATCCGAGGGAGGCGGGACCTGGCCTTTGCGGTAGCGCCGCAGCATGGAGAGGGAACGGTTCACCAGATTGCCCAGGCCATTGGCAAGCTCGGCGGAATAGCGCGCTGCAAAGCCGGAATCGGTCCAGTTCCCATCCGGGCCGATGTCGAGCTCACGCAGCACGTAATACCGGAACGCATCGACGCCCCATTCATTGATGACCGCGACCGGGTCCACAACGTTGCCGGTGCTTTTGCTCATGCGTTCGCCGTTCTTCTGCCACCACCCGTGCACCAGAACCTGACGGGGCAACGGCAGTCCCATGGCCTTGAGCATGATCGGCCAGTAAACCGCGTGAAACTTCAAAATGTCCTTCCCGATGACATGAATGTCGGCAGGCCACAGGGAGAGGCGGGCGCTCGGAAGCGCGGGTTCACAGTTCAAGCCGCCGGCCACCTCCGGATCGCCGTGCGCCGCGGGGATGCTGATGTAGTTGACCAGCGCATCAAACCAGACATACGTGACGTAATTCGGATCGAAGGGCAGCGGAATCCCCCAACTCAACCGGGAAATCGGCCGGCTGATGCAGAGATCCTCCAACACGTTGTTCTTCAGAAAACCCAGCACTTCATTGCGCCGATAATCGGGACGGACAAACGACGGGTTCTGCTCGATATACTCGATCAGCCATGCCTGCTGATCCTTGAGCTTGAAGAAGTAATTCTCCTCCTCCAGTTCAATGACCTCTCCCCAGGCAGCGTCAAATGTCCCGTTGGGCCGGCGGTCTTTCTCGGTCAGAAAGGTCTCCTCCTTGGTCGAATAGAATCCCTTGTAAATCTTTTTGTAAATGTGCCCCGAGGCATTGACTCGCGAGAGGCAGGCCCGGACGATTTCCTGGTGCCGCGGCTCGGTGGTGCGCACAAAATCATCGTTGGTCAGGTTCAGCCTGCCGGCAAATACCTTCCAGCTTTGCGCCATCTCATCGCAATAAGCCTGGGTTTTTTTACCCTGAGCCGCGGCCACCTGCTCGACTTTTTGCCCGTGTTCGTCGAGGCCGGTGAGAAAGAACACTTCCTGGCCCAGACTCCGCCGCGAGCGGGCGATCACGTCGGCGGCGACTTTTTCATAGGCATGGCCGAGGTGCGGCTGGCCGTTCACGTAGTCGATCGCGGTCGTGACATAGAATCTCTTGCTCATGCGGCAGACAGTTTGAGGGACACAGCCGATATTGGCAACGCTCATGACGGACCGCGACTGTGCGAAGCACCAGTCGCTGCGCCCCAGACTTCATCACCACTATCCGTCGGCCTTCGCCGTATCTCACCGTGCTGCGGCTGGTCCTCGGCGGACACAGCCGCGCTCCGACGGGGTTGGGTTTCGCAGTCGGGCTCGTCAAAGGAGCGAACGGCTGCTAGAATCGATTCGTGCAACTACTGGGAAAAGGAAGAATTGGCGCGATCCAAGCCTTTCTTCACCGTCATTGGCAGCGGCTGTTGCGCATCCGCGAGAAGCTCCGGTTCAGCGAGGCGGCGTTTCATCTGGTGCTGGCCGGCGGCGTCGGGGTGATCGGCGGCATGGTCAACCTGTTTTTTTATTATGCGACGGAGTCGGTGAAGCTGCTGTTCCTGCGTCGTCCGGGCGACATTGTTGAAGTGGGGGAAATGATGGACAGGTCCAGCCGGGTCCTCCTGCCGACGGTTGGGGGCCTTTGCGCCGGACTGGTTCTCTATTGGGGGCTGCGATTGGTCCGGCAACAAGGGTCGGGCAATCTCCTGGAAGTGGTCGTGGCCGGCGACGGCCGGCTGCCGCTCCGAAGCGGGCTGATCAAGTTTGTGTCGGCGCTGATGACGATCGGCACCGGTGGTTCCATCGGGCGCGAGGGAGGCATCGTGCAGCTTTCCGCCACGATGGCGTCGAAGTGGGGGCAACTCGCGAAGTGGCCGCCTTATCGACTGCGTTTGCTGGTGGGCTGTGGCGCGGCCTCGGGCATCGCCGCGGCTTACAACGCGCCCATTTCAGGGGCGGTGTTCGCCTCGTGGATTGTGCTGGGCAACTTTTCGATGAACCTCTTCGCGCCGCTGGTGTTCTCTTCCGTGGTGGCCACGATGGTGTCGCGGAGCTTCTTTGGCATCAAGCCCTGGTATTCGATTCCTCCGTTTGAATTCACCAGTGTGACGCAACTGCCGTGGTTTGTGTTGCTGGGCGTCGCGTGTGGCGTCCTGGGCGCGGTGTTCCTGAAAATGCTCCACGGCAGCGAGGAATACTTCGGCAAATTGAAGATTCCGATTTACATCAAGCTGGCTTTGGGCGGTCTGATCGTCGGAATCATTGCGGTGCAATTTCCCGGTGTGTGGGGAAACGGCTACTCGGTCACCAACCGGATTTTGCACGATGACTTCATGAACGAGGAGTTTCCCCGCCTGTTCCTGCTCGGGCTGCTGCTCGCCAAATTGCTGGCCACGCTCGCAACGGTGGGATCGGGAGCGGTCGGAGGAGTCTTCACTCCCACACTGTTTCTCGGCGCCAGTTTGGGCGCATTGTTCGGGGCCGAGCTGCAATACCTCGGAGTCGCGCACGAATTGCCGATCACCGTCTTCTCCGTTGTGGGCATGGGGAGCATGCTGGCCGCCACGACCCGTTCGCCCCTTCTGGCAATGATCATGGTTTTTGAGATTTCGCTCGACTATTCCCTGATGCCGCCGCTGATGCTGGGTTGCGTCGTCGCCACCCTGGTCGCCAACCGGCTGCATTCGGATTCGATCTACACGGAACCGCTGCGCCGGAAAGGACTGTCGCTGAGCGGAGAACCCGCCCAGGCCGGCGTGCCCACGGAACAGGCCGTCGGGGACCTGATGCGCGCGCCGGTGCCGCCGATCCGCGAAGTGGCGACGCTGAATGAAATTGCGGATCGCTTTCTGACCAGCCCGAACAACTTCCTGCCGGTGGTGGATGGGAAGCAGCAACTGGTCGGGATCGTCGCCTTGCAGGATTTGAAGGAGTATTTGAATGCGGGCAGCGAGCTGAGCGCGGTGATTGCCTACGATGTCATGCGGCCGCCTCCGCCGTGTGTGACGCCCAACCAACGGCTTCTGGACGCGCTGCCGGTGGTGCTGGCGAGCGAGCAGCGCAATATTCCCGTGGTGAACACGCTCAAGGAGAACCGGCTTATTGGAGCCCTGGCGCGCGCGGAAGTGCTGAACCTCTTCTCGGAGGCAATCGCCGCCAGCAACAAGACCGCCGATTGATGCCGGGACATCCTCGGCCTCGAACGGGTCTGCGACCGGGCGCTGCCACCGATTCAAATCAAACTGAGCGCGCCGAGAAGTCCCGCCAGAAGCCAGATCAACACCACCGCCCCCATACGCGACAGCCCGAGTCGGACCAGTTGGTGGGAGAGATGGCTGGTATCGCCGACATAAAATGGCCTGTGGGTCCGCAAGCGAAGGAGAACAACCCAGGCCAAATCCCCGAGCGGGACCGCCAGAATCAGCAGCGGATTCAAGACTGCCAGGAGGTGGGGATTTTTTCGTGTATAAAAATGGGGGAGAATCGCGAGTATCGCGACAAGGTATCCGACCAGGTGACTTCCGGAGTCACCCAGGAACGTCTTTGCGCGGGGAAAATTGTGCGGCAGAAAACCGAGCAGCGCACCGCAGGTCAACGCGGCGATGAGGGTCACAAGGTACTGCCCGGCCGCGGCGGAAATCGCCGCGAAATAAAAGGCGGCGATCGCTCCCAGGCCTCCGCAAAGGCCGTTCATGTTGTCCATGAAATTGAAGGCGTTGATGACCGTAACGATCCAAAGGATGGTCACGGTGTAGCTGAAAACCAGGTTGGGCACAAACAGCGTGATCCGGGCGCCCGCCGCGGCAACGAGGGCAGCCACCAGCAGTTGGCCGGCGAATTTCGTCGCGGGCTTCAATTCGTTCCTGTCATCCAGCAACCCCACCACGAGCAGGCCGAAGGCGCCGATGAGAACGGCCGAGAGTTCGACGCCTCGCCTTTCGAGCCCGTGAGTGAGGAGCGGAACCGGGTTGGAGGCGAAAAAGGGCGCGGAATGGGGTGGGACGCCGGGTTGCGTGGCCGGGTGTAGGCCCGCGAGAATGACCGCCAGCGCCCCCGCCAGTGTCGGGACAATCAAGGCGGTCATGATCGTTAACCCTCCCGCCAGAGGCATGCGGTTTGCGTGCGTTTTGCGGCCGCCGGGATCGTCCACCAGGCCGGCACGCAGGCACCACCTGCTCCAGAATGGCAGCGCGATCAGGGCCGTCGCGAACGCGGCCAGCCCGGCGAGCAGATAAAGAGCGACTGGAAAATTCACGGCGATTGGATCCCGTGGGATCCGGCGAGTTTCCGATAGAGGTGTTCCAGGTCGTCGATCATTCGTTCCACACGAAATTCGTCTTTCACCAGGTTCCGTCCGTGTTTCCCGAGTTTCTCGCGCAAGCCGGCATCGGCGGCCAGGCGGAGCACCCGATCCGTCAATCCCGGCAAATCACCCGGGCGCAGGAGAAAACCGGTTTCGTTTTCAAGGCAAACCTCCCTTGCGCCGTCGCAGTCGTAGGCGACGACCGGCCGGGCGGCCGCCAGCGCCTGGGGCAGGGCTCGGGGCAAACCTTCCCGCCGTGACAGGTGCACAACGATGTCCATGATCCCGATCAGGCCCGGGATTTCGCGCGGATCGACCAGTCCGGTGAACACAAACTGTTGTTTCAAACCGAGCGAACGCGCTTTGTTTTCGAACCGCGCCCGCCACGCCCCATCCCCGACAAGGAGAAACCGGATGCGCGGACACTGCCGCAGCAGCGCGGGCGCGATTGCGAAGAGATCCTCGTGGCCTTTCAATTTAAACAGCCTGGCGATTATGCCAACGACGATGTCTTCGGGAGCCAGGCCCCAGCG
The DNA here is from genome assembly GCA_003159675.1 of Limisphaerales bacterium. Taxonomy (GTDB): domain Bacteria; phylum Verrucomicrobiota; class Verrucomicrobiia; order Limisphaerales; family BOG-1460; genus BOG-1460. Next base: position 18,821 of record PLQC01000019.1, on the reverse strand, counting down.
CGCGCGTCGTTGCGGATCGTTGACGGCGGACAGGCAGGCTCCGACGTCGAACCCGCTCACGATCCGGGAATACTGCTCACGCCTGCCGATGCCGGCGTCGAGGTATTGGCTGGTCATGGCATTGGCGACCGCGACGAAATGGGTCGTGACCCGGCCGGCGCGCCGTTCCGCCAGTTTGAACAGCGTGTTGGCGAGCGGTCCCTGGAACGGGCCGAACGATGGTCCATGGATTGTATGCACGATGATCGGCACGCCGGCCTTGGCGGCCGCGAGGCGGCCCAGGAATCCGGCCTTGCCACTGTGCGTGTGAACGATCCCGGGTTTGCTTCCACGAAACAGTTCCGTGAGGCGCCACAACGCAATCCAATCCTTCCACGGGCGGATCGGCCGCACGAGTTGCGGGAGGATTGTCAGGGCCGCGGGGGACCCGGAAAGCGCCGGGGCGAGCGATCCTTCGAGGCCGGTGGACGGTCCCGAAATCAGGTTCACTTCCCATCCTGGTCTGCGCCCCAGGCCCAGAACGGTTGCCACGGTGTTTTCCTGGGCGCCACCGACGATCAAACGCGTGATGACGTGCGTGACGCGCATCCTTTGCCGGAATCACGGTGGAGCGGGAGTGAGGCTTTGCAAACGTTCGGCGATCATCTTGGCCTCCGGGCTCTCAGGGGCGGAATTGGTCAGATAAAGCCGGTAATACCGGATCGCCGTGTTGGTGTCTTTTCTCCGCCACGCAATTTCACCGAGTCCGTAATACACCTTGAACGAGCCTGGGAAGACTCTTTCCAGAATCCGGTAATCCTGCTGGGCCTGATCCAGTTGATCGAGACATAGATTGGCAATGGCGCGATCGAACCGGGCCGTGTAGTTATTGGAATCGATTGACAGCGCGCGCGTGAGTGGGGGGATGGCCTGGGAAAAGTTGGTCATCTGCATCTGGAGATAGCCTTCCACAACAAGGGCGGCCATGTTGGTTGGTCTGACGACCAATTCGCGTTCCACGGCCGACAGGGCGTTGGTGACCCGGCCGAACATTGAGGAGATCTGGGCAACGGTGGCCAGCAGGGCCTCGTCCCCGGGGTGCAGCGCCATGGAGTTCTGGAGCACCTGCTCGGCCTCGAGTGTTTTGTGGGAGTAAAAGAGTGCCATGGCCTCGACAACGGAAAGATCCTGCTGCCGGATCCCGGCTTCCTCCAATGTGTCCGGATGAGCCCGCAATTCGGAGAGGAGCGTGAGCGATTTGGCGGGCATTGAATTGGCATAAAACCGGGCCAGCCAGAAACGCGGGAGGAAATTGTCCGGATCGAAGCTCCGGACCCGTTCGAATTGTTGCGCGGCTTCGCGCAAGAGATTGCCCTGGGCAAAGACCGCCGCCTGTGCAAAACAATGGGTCGGATCATCGAACGGACCGTCGTCGCGGAGAATCTGGAACCAGTCGCTGTATTTTCCAAGCTCTTGCCGGAGCACATCGTTGCTCGGAACCCTGAGCACGTGCCCCGCCTGCAGTTCCTGATTCGCGTCGCCGTTGATCTTGGCGGCCGCATTGGCGGGGTTCAGCGCCAGCGCGGAATCAAACTGCCGCCCGGCTTCCCGCAATCGTCCCGATTGCTGCAATTGCACGCCCCAGTGATCGAGGGCTTGCGAATAAAATCGCCCCAGATTCACCGCCGTCCCGTTCGGCTGAAATGGAATATGCAGCCGGCGACTCAGCAACGGCCCGATGCCAGTAGCCCGGTTGGTTGCGTCCTCCGAGATCCAGGGAAGCAGGGTTGAGAAGGTCTGTTGCCTCTCCTTCCAGAATTTCTCGTTTTCCGCCACCTGCCCGTCTGTCAACGGGGGCGCGTTGAGCGTGTTCGTCGGATAACGCGTCATTTCCATCACCAGACCGTGAGGCTGAGGGTAGAAGAACTCGAAATAATATCCGAAGCTCGGGTGCAAATAATAAATCGGATGCTGTTCCGACAGCTTCAAGGCCAGTTTCACCAGGGCGACGTCCGGAACCTTCTTGAGGCTCTTGGGATTGACCACCACTGGGAAGTCGTCGCCATAGCGCCGCCGCATCATTCCGTGATAAGCCGGCACTTGCAATGCCAGCGTATCGATGAGCATGTAGTTCCGGGTCTTGCCACTGCGGGCCAGCCAGGCCTCGACCAGCCACAGCTTCTGTGGATAATCGATCTGGGCGCTTTCACTGTCACACAAGACCACGGCATGCGGCGGGAGTTTCTGTACGAGCAAAGAGGCGTATTCCTTCGTCGCCGATCCGTTGGTCACCCGGATCTGGGGAAGGTTCTTGCAGAGCAATCCCAGCGGGACCAAAATCACCAGTGCCAAGATCCCCCATTGCGACAACCTGTTCAACGCGGTCTGTGAGCCGGAACTGCGGCCCATCCGACTAGGCAATGGCTTGAACACCAGCAGAAAATACCCCGTGAAATAACCGACGCACAGGGCGCTCAGGTAGTCCAGGGCCGGGATCACCAGCCCCTTGCGATGGGGGCTGAACACGGGATCGAGAGCCGTCCACACACAAATGACCAGCAACGCGCCGTGCGCCAGATGAAGAACGCCGGTCGTTATGGCGATGCCGACCTTGCTCGGATCACCGAAATAGGAGGCCCAACGGAAACTGATCAGCACAACCGGGAGAAGGGAGGTGGTGGCCAGCAACAGAAGAAGAAAATTGGGGATATGCCAGATGGTCTTGAGGTAGGCTTTTTGCGTCAGCGGGTTGGCTTTGAGGGCCTGCCAGAAATTCATGTCGCCGTTGCCCACGCGCAGATAGACCAGCGGCAGCAGCAGGTAAAGCGTCAGTCCCGCCAGGCCGCAGAGCACCATTCCCCGCAGGAATCGCAGATTGAAAAAACTCAATCCGCGGATCCATATCAGTGAACCGATGAAGGCCGGGAGCAGGCCGATCAGCAGCCAGTCTCCCGTCATGCCCGCGCCGTACACCAGCGCGGCGCGCAGCAACCACGAATCCCGCTGCGTGACCCGGTATTCGAGCAAGCATCGAATCAAATAGGAAAACAGCAGCACGTCCAGCGCGCTGCCGGACGCGGCCGTCGCGCCCTGCCAATAGGACAACTGCAGCCCGCAGACGGCCACCGCCACGATCGGCGGAATCCATGCCTTGCGGAGCGAGAGCAGCGCAAACGCGCCATGTTCGCGCTGGCGCTGTTCGTGGGTCCGGTCATGGGGCAAAAGCGCGACGGACCGGGCGAGCATGGCCAGCGCGCCGGCCGCACAAACAGCAGAAAAGAGATTCAGGGCGGGGGGGATCCATGCCTCCGGCAGCAGGCGGATCGGGTATGTCAGCAGGAAGTACAGAGGCGTAAATGGTCCCAGCGCGGCAGAAAGGCCGCACAGCTCGGGCGTCCACATCTGGCCCGTCGCCCTGGCCACAAAGGGCAGGCTCGTGAATGAAACCCATTGGTTGAGGGTCAGGAGGTAGAGGGTCAGCGCACCGGCAGCCACCAGCCACGGGAGAAGGACGCGGACAAACCTGCTTTCCTGCCCGAGTTCGGCTTGCGTCGTCATGCGTCAGGCAGAATAGAAACAATGGGGGTTCACTTGGCAAGAAGTTACTCTACCCTGCAGCGGACATCCGCCACACATTCCACATGCTGGGTTTGGGGGAACATATCAAGCGGAATCACGCGGACCAACTCAAAGACACTTTCCCCGCACAAAATGTTCAAGTCCCGGGCCATGGTGGCCGGATGGCAGGAGACGTAGATGATCTGGGCAGGCCGCTCGCGACCCAGCCACTGGAGCACTTCCGGGTGGACGCCCTTGCGCGGCGGATCGAGCACAACAGCCGTCCGTTCCCGCGAAAACCGCTTCAGCAGCTCCGGCAGCGCCTGTTCCACCGTCGCCGCGATGAATTCACCATTGGCGCACCCGCGCGCGCGGGCGTTGCGCCGCGCGGATTCAATCGCCTGGCGGTCGTATTCCACGCCAACGAAGGACTCGACCGCATCCGCCAGCTCGATCCCGAAAAACCCCACACCGCAGTAAAGATCGATCAGATGGCGGGAGCCGCCCTGCCGGACGACCTGGCGGACCGTCTCCACCAGTTTTGGAAGCTGGAAAAAATTGTTCTGAAAGAAGGAGTCCGGCGGCACCTCCCAGCCGTCGGGTGGAATGCGCAACACCACTTTGATCCCGCCTTTCGGCGGTGGATTCGCCCGCACGCGCCGGATCTGCTCGTTGATGGCAGGCTCCGCAATGCTGCACGCGTCGATGTCCTCCACCAAACCACCGTCCCAGCGGACAAATCCGATGTTCAACTTCTGCTCCGGTTTGTTCCACTGGCTGCGGATCATGACCCGGTTGCGATATCCATACGGCTGCGGACACGCGATCACCGCCTCGACCCGATCCCCGCCAAATCCGCCGATGCGGTCGAACAGGCCGGCAACCTGCTTCTGCTTGACGGCCAGTTGATGCGCGTAGGCGATGTGCTGGTACTGACAACCGCCGCAGGCGCCGAAATGGCGGCAGACGGGTTCGACACGGTGCGGGGACGCCGACAGGACCCGCAGCGGTCTGGCTCGGGCAAAGCGCTGTTTGACGGCGGTGATTTCCACTTCGACCTCTTCGCCGTCGATCACGAAGGGTACGAACACGACGAAATCCTCCACCCTCCCCACGCCTTCGCCGCCAAAGGCAACGTCGGAAATGCTCAACACCAGCTTGTCTCCGATCTTTAACGCCACACTCCAGGTTAAGGAGCCGCCCGCGGGGTGTCGAGCCCGGGAGTTTCTTTGACTTGCTCATTCATCGGCCGCCATTACTGTGGCCGGGTGAAACTTCTTTTCATTGGAGACATCGTGGGGCAGCCGGGACGCCGGGCTGTCAGCGAACTGACGCCGCGGCTCTGCCGTCAACACGGCATCGGCCTGGTCGTCGCCAATGGTGAGAATTCCGCCGGCGGCTCCGGCATCACCCCCAAAACCGCCGAGGAGATTTTTTCGGCGGGAGTGGACGTCATCACTAGCGGCGACCATCTTTGGGATCAGAGAGAGGTTCTCGACCTGTTGCATCACGAGCCGCGGTTCCTCCGTCCGTTCAACTACCCGGCCGGGACGCCGGGGCAGGGGAGTGTTGTGGTCCGCAAGGAAGGTCTGCCGCCTGTTGCGGTCCTGAACCTGCAGGGCCGCACCTTCATGCCCGATCTCGAAAATCCATTCCATGCCGCGCGCGCTGAAGTCGCCCGGCTGCGCCAGGAGACAAGGATCATCTTCGTGGATTTCCATGCCGAGGCGACTTCGGAGAAAATTGCGCTCGCACGGATGCTCGATGGGGAGGTCAGCGCGGTCGCGGGCACGCACACGCACGTGCAGACTGCGGATGAACAGATTTTCCCCGGCGGCACGGCCTACCTCACCGACGCCGGCTTCACCGGCCCGCACGACGGCGTCCTCGGTCGCGAAATGGCCCCGGTGATCCAGCGGTTCCTAAGCAACATGCCGCAGCGGTTCGAGGTGGCAAAGGGGCGGGTCCTCCTCCACGGCGTCATCGTGGAAATCGACGAGGCCACCGGCAAAGCGGTCGGGATCGAGCGGGTTTCAGAGGCGCTTCCCTGATTGGCTTCAAGCCCCATTTCCTCATTTGCGCGGAAGTCAATCTGTGGCTAACTGGGGCAATGGCGAAAGCCAAATCAAAATGGGACTTTGGCGAGTTGTTCCCGGCGGAGCAGACCCGAAAGGTATTGTCTGTCTCGGAACTGACGGCGCAGGTCAGGCGGCTGCTCGAACAGCAGGTCGGCTCGATCTGGGTGACCGGAGAGGTCACCAACCTGCGCGTTCAAAGTTCGGGCCACATGTATTTCACCCTGAAGGATGCCAATGCGCAACTGAGTTGCGTGCTGTTCCGCGGCGAGACCGCCACTCATCGGGAGTTGCTCCAGGACGGTCAGAAACTCCTGTTGCAGGGGGACGTGACGGTTTACGAGTCGCGCGGACAGTATCAGCTCATCGTTCGCGCCGTCGAATTGCAGGGCATCGGCGCGCTGCAGATCGCCTTCGAGAAGTTGAAGCAGAAACTGCAGGCCGAAGGGCTGTTCGCGCACGAGCGAAAACGTCCGTTGCCGAAATATCCGCAATGCATCGGCCTGGTCACGTCGCCGACCGGCGCGGCCATTCGGGATGTCCTGCACGTCGTGCGGCGGCGCAATCCGGCCCTTCAAATCATCCTGGCGCCTTGCCGCGTGCAGGGTCAGGGAGCGGCGGCGGAAATCGCGGCGTCAATCGGCCTGCTGAATGAGTTTCACCGTTCTCAACCCGTCATCGACTTGATCCTCGTCACCCGCGGGGGCGGGAGCCAGGAGGACCTCTGGGCATTCAACGAGGAGATTGTGGCCCGGGCGATATTCGAGTCGAGCCTGCCCGTCGTTTCCGCGGTCGGCCATGAAATCGATTTCACAATCAGCGACTTTGTGGCCGACCTCCGGGCCGCGACGCCGAGCGCCGCCGCTGAGATCATCACCGAAGGAGTCTTTTCCAGTCTCCAGTTCGTGTCGCGGTCCACCGCCCGCATCGGGCAGCAGACCGCCCGGCAACTTGCCGGCAAACGGGACTGGCTCGATCGCACCGGACAGCGACTTGCGCGGGCGCACCCGCGGCGCCGTTTCAACGAATGGCTGCAGCGGCTGGATGAGGCTCAGACCGGGCTGCTTCGTTCGGTCAGGGAGGCAGCCCGCGAGCACCGGAACGCGTTCAGGAACCTGGCCGAGCGGCTGTTGCGGTTGCGTCCGGTACAACTGTTGAACCAGCGCCGCGAACGGTTCGAGCGCGGCAGGCAACGGCTGCGCGAACTCGCACGGCACCGGTTCCGGGAGCGGCAAAACCGCCTGGAAGCCGTCCGCGATCGCCTGAGATTGCTCGGTCCGGAGCAGATCCTGGCGCGGGGTTATTCCATCACCTCGGATGTGCGGACGGGCAAGGTGCTGCGCGAGGCCCTGCAGGTGGAGGCAGGGCAGCGTCTGAAAACGAGGCTCAAGGCGGGTGAGGTCCTGAGCCGTGTCGAGTCCACCTCGACCGGGTCGCGGGCGAGGATTGCCTGATCCCAAAGTCGCGCGGCGGACTGTCGGCTTGGGCAGAAAGGTGCGGCGCCTCGCGAAATCGGGCGTTCCCAATCCGAACTGGACGACCGGAAGATTTTATTTTAGGTTTTTCCCGTGCCGAATCCATCAAAAGGCGCGGGTCAAAACAATCCCGGTAAAGCGGGGCTTCCTTTCGAGGAGGCTCTGAAGAAGCTGGAAGCCATCGTCGAAACGATGGAGTCGGAGGATTTGCCCCTGGAAACGCTGCTGGCGAAATACGAGGAAGGCACGAAACTGGCCCAATTGTGCCAGGCCAAACTCGGCGAAGCCGACCTCAAGATTCAGCAGTTGGAAAAGGAGGCGTCCGGCGAATTGAAGTTGAAGCCGGTTGAAGACGAGGGCGAGGGATAGGATCTTTGACGATTGAACGATGTGACGAAAAGCTATGAGCCTTTATCTGGACCTGGTGGATGAGCCCAAACAGATCAAGAAGCTGACCCTGGACCAACTGCGCCATCTCGCCGAGGAGATCCGCTACGAGTTGATCACCGTGCTTTCCAGGAATGGCGGCCACCTCGGGCCCAACCTCGGCGTGGTCGAGCTGACGATTGCGCTCCACCATGTTTTCAGCACGCCGAAGGACAAGTTTGTCTGGGACGTCAGCCATCAGGCTTACGTCCACAAGCTCCTCACGGGCCGCAGAGACCGCTTTCACACCATCCGCACCACCAACGGATTGAACGGATTCGCGCTGCGCACCGAGAGCCCGCACGATTGCTACGGGGCAGGGCACGCGGGCACGGCCCTTTCCGCCGCCCTCGGCATGGCCGCGGCGCGCGACAAGCTCGGCTCCGATGAAAACGTCGTGTGCATCTTCGGGGACGCGGCCCTCACCAACGGCATTTCCTTCGAGGCGCTCAACAATATCGCCCACACCACCAAACGCTTCATCGGCATCCTGAACGACAACGAGTGGAGCATCGCCAAGAACGTCGGCGCCGTCGCCAACTACCTCAACAAGCTCATCACCCACCCTTCGTACAACAAGCTGGCCAAGGATTTCCAGGGTTTTCTCCGGCGCCTGCCCAAGGGCGAAATCGCGTTGAAACTGGCCCATAAAGCCGAGGAGGGTTTCAAGGGCGCGATCACGGGCGTCGGCCTGCGTCAGACCCCCCCAACGGAGGATTCGGACGGCCGCGGCGGCTTCGCCAGCCCGATTTTCTTCGAGGAAATGGGGGTCCGTTACCTCGGCCCCATCGACGGTCACGATCTCCCCCTGCTGATCAGCACGCTGGAGTTTGCCAAGACGTGCGATCACCCGATTGTCATTCATATTCTCACCCAGAAGGGAAAAGGCTTCGACGCCGCGTTGAAGGCGCCGGAGAAATTCCACGGCACCGGGCCCTATGACATTCGGACCGGCGACACGGTGCCCGCCAAACCCGGCTCGCCGCCGAATTACCAGGACGTCATGGGCCAGGCACTCGTGAAGCTCTGCCAGCAAAACACCACGATCGTCGGCATCACCGCAGCCATGCCCAGCGGCACGGGACTCAAACATCTCGAAAAAGCCATGCCCGACCGCTACTTCGACGTGGGCATCGCCGAGGAGCACGCCGTCATTTTTGCCGCGGGCATGGCGACGATGGGATATCATCCGGTGGTGGCGATTTATTCCACGTTCCTGCAGCGCGCCTATGATTGCATTCATCACGACATTTGCCTGCAGGATTTGCCGGTGATTTTCTGCATGGACCGCGCCGGTCTGTCCGCCAATGACGGCCCGACGCATCACGGCCTCTTCGACATCGCTTACCTGCGCTGCATGCCGAACCTGATCGCCATGGCGCCGAAGGATGAGGACGAACTGGTGGACATGATGTTCACCGCAACGCACCAGCAGCATCCGACGTTCATCCGTTATCCGCGTGGCGCCGGCGAAGGCGTGCCGATCAAGGATCAGCCAAGACTGCTCGAAATCGGCAAGGCCGAAGTCCTCCAGAGTTTTTCCAACAAAGGCAAACGCAAGGTGGCGCTGTTCGGTCTCGGCAACATGAGCCGGCTCGCCCGGCTCGCGGCGGAACAATTGACGGTCCAGGGCTTCGATTGCGCCGTCATCAACCCGCGCTTCACGAAGCCGCTCGATGCCGGCACCCACGAGTTCTTCGGTCACGCGGCGGAAGTGGTGGTAACGATGGAAGACCATGCCCTGATGGGCGGCTACGGCTCGGCCGTGCTCGAGCTGTTCAGTGAAAAGGGCGTGTCCACCCCCGTCGTGCGCATTGGCTGGCCGGACCAGTTCATCGAGCACGCCACGACGCAGGACGAACTGCGCCGCAAGTACGGATTGACCGTCGAGAACACCGTTGTCAGGGTGAATGCCCAGTTTGCCGATTCGCCGATGACGCCAAAGCTCATCGAGGTGGCGTAATTTTTCTTTTCTTGATTTCCTGGGCATTCGGCCTTTTCCTCTCCCCCGCACCCGATTTGAAAACCGTAAATCGCAAATAAGATCATGGCTTACAAAGACGTGACGCCGCCTGTGGGCGGCAAAATTTCCATTCAGACCGGCAAACTCAACGTGCCGGACAACCCGATCCTCCCGTTCATTCGCGGCGATGGCACCGGGCCGGACATCTGGGCCGCTTCCGTCCGGGTGTTTGACGCCGCGGTGCAGAGGGCTTACGGCGGCAAACGCAAGGTCGAATGGTTCGAAGTGTTCGCCGGCGAAGCCGCCAAGAACAAATTCGACAACTGGCTGCCGGACGACACGGTCGAAGCGTTCAGGGAATTCCTGGTGGGCATCAAAGGTCCCCTCACCACGCCCGTCGGCGGCGGCATCCGCTCGCTGAACGTCGCGCTGCGTCAGATGCTCGACCTCTACGTGTGCCTGAGGCCGGTCCAATGGTTCTCCGGCGTGCCGTCCCCCGTGAAACACCCGGAAAAAGTGGACATGGTCATCTTCCGCGAGAACACAGAGGACATTTACGCCGGAATCGAATTCGCCGCCGGCACGCCCGAGGCCCAAAAGTGTTTGGATTTCCTGGCCAAAGAATTTCCAAAGGCATTCGACAAAATCCGTTTTGCCACCAAACCGAAGGCCGAGGAATTCTGGGAAGCCGTCGGCGCGAAGGATTTTCCGAGCGACGTCAGGGTCGGCGTGGGCATCAAACCGGTCAGTTACAGCGGCAGCGTCCGGTTGATTCACAGCGCCATCGGTTACGCGATCAAGTTCAAGCGCAAGAGCGTCACGCTGGTGCACAAGGGGAACATCATGAAGTTCACCGAGGGTGCGTTCCGCGATTGGGGCTATGAAACCGCCAAGAAATACTTCGGCGCGGTTGAAATCGACGGCGGCCCCTGGTGCAAAATCCCCGAAGGCAAACCCGGCGCGGGGATCGTCATCAAGGATTCCATTGCCGATATCACGCTCCAGCAGGTGCTGACGCGGCCGGCCGAATTCGACGTGATCGCCACGCTGAACCTGAACGGCGATTACCTGAGCGACGCGCTGGCGGCGCAGGTGGGAGGCATCGGCATCGCGCCGGGCGGCAACATCAATTACATCACCGGCCACGCCATTTTCGAGGCCACTCACGGCACCGCGCCGAAGTACGCGGGTAAGGACATGGTGAATCCCGGCAGTGTTGTGTTGAGCGGCGAGATGATGTTTCGCTACCTCGGCTGGACCGAGGCGGCGGATTTGATCGTCAAGGGGCTGAAAGGTGCGATCGGCTCCAAGCGCGTCACCTACGACTTCGCCCGGCAGATGGAGGGCGCGACGGAGATCAAGTGCAGCCAGTTCGGGGAGAACATCACCGCGCACATGTGAGTTTCCTCACTGGTAGCCGCCAATGTGAATTGGCGGATCCGTCCTGCACCAACCTCCGCCGTTTCACAACCGCAGTTACGGAGGCTCGGTTCGTGGAGTGCGCGACTTGGATTGATCACGGGCTGTATTTCGAACCCCTCGTTTTTCATCCGACTTGATGCACTGGATCACTGCAAGCCTGGTGTCGGCAGGGTTTGCCGGCGTCAACGAGCTTTCTTCCAAGCACGCGCTCCAGGAGAACGCCGTCGTCCCGGTCTTGTTCCACTCCATGCTCTACTGTGCGGCGGCGTGGATCGTCTTGATGGCTGCGCAGGCGGTCCAGCTGGGGCTTCTTCCCGCATCGCTGGTTACGGACCGGATCGGAATGCTGCAGCATCTGCAGTTGATGCTCAAGGCGCTGATCGTCGCGTCCGCATGGGCGACCACGTATTTCGGACTCAAACATCTGCCCGTGTCCCTCGCATCGCCGATCCGGGCCACCGGCCCACTGTGGACATTTCTGGGTGCGGTCATCGTTCTGGTGGAACGCCCGACCCTGTTGGAAACCCTTGGGATCATCACGACTCTGGGGTCGTTTGTGGGCCTCTCGTTCGTCGGCCGGCGCGAAGGCGTGCATTTTCATCGGAACAAATGGGTGGGTTACCTCCTGGCCGGAACCCTGCTCAACGCGATCAGCGCGATTTACGACAAGTATCTGCTGGGGACGGCCCACCTCTCGGTCCCGACGGTGCAGGCATGGTATTCGATCTATATGCTGGTGTTCTTCGCGCCGCTGGCCATCGGCTGGCAACGCCGCTGGTGGCCGCGCAACGAATTCCAATGGCGTTGGAGCATCCCCCTCATCGCCCTGTCCATGCTCGCGGGTGACTATGTCTATTTCGCCGCCCTGCGCGATCCCGCGGCGCTGGTGTCGCTCGTCATCAGTCTGCGCCGCGGGAGCACGCTCGTGGCATTTGCCGGCGGCATCTGGCTGTTCCGCGAACCGAACGGCTGGCAAAAACTTCCGGCCGTCATCGGCATCGTCGCCGGCATGCTGCTCACGATGCTGGGATGACGCCTCATTGTGCGGTTCAGTGTCCGAACGCGGTCGCAATCCCCGGATTGAATCCTCCCTCAAGCGGGGTTCGCCAGAGACCAGGAGCGGCGGAGATCTTCCGGTGCGGCTCCCTGAGCACGCAGTGTTCTCAAGCTCAGGGCGTCGTGACGCTTGGCGAGGCGCGCGCCCGCCGCGTCGGTCATTAAAGCGCAGTGAAAAAACCGGGGCGGTTCCAGGCCAAGAGCGCGGTAGAGCAATAATTGCCGCGCCGTGCTGACGAGCAGGTCGGCGCCGCGGACGACTTCCGTGATCCGCATGGCGGCATCGTCCACCACGACCGAAAGCTGGTAAGCCGGAACGTCATCGTGCCGCCACACCACAAAATCGCCGAAATCCTTCCCGGCGACAAATTGCTGCGGACCGAAGCTGCCGTCCGCAAACGAAATCGTTTCGCCGTGAGGGACGCGGAAGCGCCACGAGAATTTACTATTTGCCATTTGCGATTCGCAATTATTTCGGCAAGTCCCGGGATAGATCGGTTCCTTGTCATCCGCGGCGTGCGGCGCCCTTGCGGCCGATTGAATGTCTTTCCGCGAGCAGGTGCAGGGATAAATGAAGCCGCCATCGCGCAGCTTGTTCAGCGCGGCGCGGTGGAAATGAGACCGCTCGTTCTGGTTGTAGGGCCCGAAAGAGCCGCCGCAATCCGGTCCTTCCTGCCACTCGAAACCAAACCACTTCAAGTCCTCGAGCATGGCATCGACAAACTCGAGCTTGAAGCGCATTGCGTCCAGATCTTCATTGCGCAACACGAGCACGCCGTTGTTTGCTTTGGCGCGCTGCTGAGCGACCCAGAACGTCCTCGCATGGCCCAGGTGCAGATAACCCGTGGGTGAGGGCGCAAGCCGGCCGCGATAGCTCCCGGCTGATTCTGCGTTCGTGTGCACGAAATTCCTGGGCGGTGAGGCGCCGGCGGCGCCGGCGGATTTCTACGGGATGTTCTCGATTTGGATTCGTTTCTCGTCGCTGACCCCGAGTTCCAGCAGGGAAGCGTTGGCATACAATTCCCGGTTCGTCTTCACCGCGGGGACTTTGGCCAATTGGCGCTGCCGGTCCAATTCCTCCAGCGACAGCACGTCCAGCGCGACCGGATCGCGGCTGAACCGGAGCTGGTTCAGCACTGCGGAGTAATGCAGCAGGCTGCGCTCCTCGCCTTCATACTGGCAGATCAGCGCGTCCACAATATTCAGCACGACCCGGTCACTCAGCGATGACAGGGCATAGATTTCGGGCACCGCCGTGGCCAGCCGGTCCGGCTGGGATTCAAATCGCACGGTGTTGTCCACGCTGCCCAGTGCGAGACTGAAAAGATTCCCGCAAACACCCACCTCATTGTGGTTCATGAGCGGGGTGATGTTGATGATTTTGGTCATTTCGCGGCTCACGAGTCTTGAGACGAACGATTTCCGGCCGATACCTTCGCCCTTCTTGCCGAATTCGTAGTCGCCCCACACCAGGTTGCCGAGCAAGGGTATCGCGTAGAAGTTGGTCTCATCGTAACCCGACTCCGCGCTGCCGGCGACACGCACTCCGTAACGTTTTCTCAGATCGAAGAAGCCGGCCAGTCGCAGGTCGGACTGGTATTTGTCCCAAATGACGATCTGGTCCGGGCGCAGTCCGGCCGAGAGTAATCCCTGGACAACGGCCGCCGCAACCGCGGTGCGCGTGCCGCTGTTCGGGCCGGGTTCCGAAAAGACCTTGATTCCGACGACGTCCTGCGTGGAAACGAGGCTCAGCCACGCTGCGGTCACGGTGCCCTTCCCGGTCAGGTTTGTGATCCCCCGGTCCACCATGGCCTGGACGATGTCGGGACGCGGTTCGAACGCCTCCGTGGCTTCCGGGTCTTGAACGATGACGACCCGCGCCCGGGACTCCATGCCGTGCGTCGGGGAAAAGTTCGCGGCAGGGAGATGGAGAGCGGTCGCCAGCAGGGCGCACGCAATCAATACCGGCAACAGCCGGCGTAAAGCCTGGTTTCCAATCTGTGCGTTTCTTGACACGTCAAAGCGCGAATGCTACCACGAACCTCGATGCTGACCATCAAAAACCGGCTGAGGAACAGGATGCTCCTGGTTCTGACGCTTGCCGCTCTTTTCGGAGGCTGCTCGCCGCCCGGCCCGCGTGCGCTGTTGCGCGGGAAAAAGCTGATGGACCAGGGCCATTTTCCCGAGGCGGTCGAAGAGTTGAAAACCGCGGCTTCGCTCCTGAGCACCAACGCCCAGGCGTGGAATTATCTCGGCCTGGCCTATCATTACGCAGGTCAGATCACGAATGCCGTCGCGGGGTACCAACGCGCGCTCGCGCTGGACCATGACCTCGTGGAAGCGCATTACAATCTGGGCTGCCTCTGGCTCGAGCAAGGCCGATTGGAGCCGGCCAAGTCCGAATTGACGACCTACACCTCGCTCCGGAGAGGTTCAGCAGACGGCTGGCTTAAACTGGGAATAGCCCAACTGCGCATCTCGAGACAGGGGGGCGCCCCCCGGGCGACCGAACTGGCGACGGCGGAACAAAGTTTCAGTCAGGCCCTCCGTCTCGCTTCTCAAAATCCCGAGGCCTTCAATGGATTGGGCCTGATCCAATTGCAGCGCAACCGTCCCCGCGAGGCGGCTCTCTACTTCAGCCACGCTTTGAAGCAACAGCCGGATTACGCTCCCGCCCTTCTGAATCTGGCCGTTGTGTCCCAGGTTTATCTCAATAATCCTCCGCTGGCGCTCCAGAAATATCGGGAATACCTCGCTCTGCCAAATCGCGCGGGGCGCGAGGAGTCGGTTCAGGCGGCCGTGCGCCAACTGGAGCTGGAGCTGAATCCGCCGCGCGCCGCCGCCCAGACCGTTTCAACGCCGCCCCGGGCCCACGCGAATCCGCCAGCAATCGCATCCACAACACCAGCCCGCGCCGAGAATTCGTCCGGAACCGCACCTGCGACGAACGAGGCCAAATCGGCACCCCGCGTGGCACCGCAGGATCAGAATGTCGAAGTGACCAGGTTGTCGTCCGAACCGGAGCCCAAACCGGCGCGGGACATCACCTCATCCTCCCAGTCTTCGTCCACCTCGCAGACCAAATCCACGGCCGTATCTTCCAAGAAGGAGAAAGCGGAAAAGCGGGGCTTCCTCTCTCGCATCAACCCGTTGAACGTGCTGCACCGAAGCTCCGGTACGAACCACACCGCGTCAGCGACTCCGCCCGCCATCGCTGCTGTCCCGGGTGCCGCCCCCGGCGCTTCCTCCGAAACCGCGTCGCCGGGATCGGTTCACTACAGTTATCTCTCGCCGCGGAAACCGGCGAGCGGCGATCCATCGGCCGCGGAGAACGCCTTTGCGGAGGGGGTGCGGGCGCAGAGGGCGGATCATCTGCCGGAAGCCATTCAGGATTATCGGCGGGCGACCCGGTTGGATCCGGCCGATTACGACGCCAATTACAATCTGGGATTGGCCTTGATGGCGCAAGGCAACGTGTCACAGGCGCTCGGGGCCTACGAGGGCGCCCTGGCGATCCGGCCCGAATCTCCTGACGCGCGCTACAATTTTGCGCTGGCGCTCAAGAAGGCCAATTATCTCCAGGACGCCGTGAATGAGCTGCAAAAACTGCTGTCCATCTATCCCAATGAACCTCGCGCGCACCTCGCGCTGGGCAATATTTACGCGCAACAGTTGCACCAGCCCGCCAAGGCGCGCGAGCATTACCAGAAAGTCCTGGAAACGGATCCGCACAGCCCCCAGGCGGCCACCATCCGATACTGGTTGATCGACAATCCCCCCTGATTCCTGGCACAGATCTCGCTGTCAAAGTCCTTTATGGCCAGGGCCATCAATCGCATTGAGGCCGGCCGACAGGACAAAAATGACGTTCGACAAGATGCCGTTTAACTGGTTTGACCTGCTGATCGTGGTCGCCTTGTTGGTGGGTGTGCAACGCGGACGCAAGCACGGCATGTCAGAGGAACTGATGCTGCTGCTGAAGTGGCTGGCCCTCATGTTGGGTTGCGCCTATCTTTACGAGCCGATGGGGAGTGTCATCGCCACGTCCTCGTCCGTCTTCAGCTTGCTGAACGGTTACCTCATCGCCTATGTCGGCATCGCCCTGATGATCGCCGCCTTCTTTGCACTGATCAAGAAGATGGCCGGTGAAAAGGTGGTCAGCAGCGAGGTTTTTGGACGCAGTGAATTCTATTTGGGCATGCTCGCCGGAATGGTCCGGTTCTCCTGCATGGTCATCATGGGGATGGCTCTGCTGAACGCCCGCAGTTTCAACCAGGCCGAAATCCGGGCCGACATCAACTACCAGAACGACATTTACGGGAGCACCTACTTCCCGAAGCTCTACAACGTGCAATCGCAGGTGTTCGAGCATTCGCTGGCGGGTCCCTGGATCAAAGACAACCTGAGCTTCCTCCTGATCAAATCCGCCGTTCCCGAGAAAAAAGAATTGAAACGGCGCGAAGTTCAATTGTAATAGTCGCGTGGCGCGGGTCAGCGGCGCCGAACGATTCATTACATGCCCGGCTTGTTTTCTTCCGGCACGCTCGAACAGATTCGCGCAGCCAGCGACATCGTGGACGTGATCGGTTCCTCCCTGCCGCTCAAACGCGCGGGCGCCAATTTCGTCGCGCTCTGCCCGTTTCACAAGGAGAAGACCCCCAGCTTCAACGTCAATCCCCACCGTCAGATTTTCCATTGCTTTGGCTGCCATAAGGGCGGCGATGTGTTCAAATTCATCGAGTACTACGAAAACGTCTCGTTCCCGGAAGCCGTCAAACGACTGGCCGACCGCGCTAAAATTCCGCTGGAACAGGAGTCTGGGCCCGGCGGACAGCAGACGAGGCACCTCAAGGAAACCCTCCTGCAAATCCACGAACAGATCGCCCAGCGCTGGCAGAATGCGCTCGCCGGCGAAGCCGGCGCCCAGATCGCCCGCGATTACCTTGCCCAGCGCGGGGTGAGTGCCGAGGCCGTCAAATTGTTCCGCCTCGGTTACGCGCCCGATCTCTGGGACGACACGGTGAATTGGGCCGGGAGCAAGGGACACGAACTGGCGCTGGTGGAAAAGGCCGGACTCATTCTGCGGAAGGAGGGCGCCGACCATTACTACGACCGTTTTCGCGGCCGCCTGATGTTTCCGATCTGCGACGAGCAGGGCAGGGTGGTTGGCTTCAGCGGCCGGATGCTGGCGGGCGCGGAGAAAGCAGCCAAATACGTCAACTCGCCCGAAACGCCCATTTTCACCAAGAGCAGGATCTTCTTCGGGCTCGACAAATCGAAACGATCGCTTCTCGACGCCGGCTGCGCGGTGGTGTGCGAAGGCCAGCTTGATTTAATCGCGTGCTTCATGGGCGGCGTTCAGAACGTGGTGGCGCCGCAGGGCACCGCGTTCACCGCCGACCACGCGCGCATCCTCAAACGCTACGTGGATGAAGTGGTGTTGTGCTTCGATTCCGACGAGGCGGGTCAGAATGCCGCGGTGCGCTCCCTGGATCATCTCCTGGCCTCCGGCCTCGCCGTCCGCGTGGCGGTCGTGCCGGCTCCACACGACCCGGACAGTTTCATCAAGGCCCATGGCGGCGAGGCGTTCCGCAAACTCGTTGACCAGGCGGAGGGATTCTTCGACTTCTACCTTCACCGATTGTGCTCGACGAACGATGCCGCGACCGACCGAGGGCGCCAGGCCATTCTGCGCGGCATGGCGGAAGCCGTCCGGAAAAGCGGCAGTCCCGTGCTCGTGGACAAATTCGCGCAGAAAACCGCGCTGCGACTGGGAGTTTCCTCCGACGCCGTGCGCGCCGAGTTCAAGAATGCGTTTCGAAACAAAGCGCCTGCGGCCGATCCTGCCGGCGACGAGGCACCGGAGGCGGGTCCGGAGCCGCAACGCCCTTCGCCGCACGAATACTGGCTGCTCAAATTGCTGTTCCTGCACGAGGAACTCGTGGAATGGTGCGCCGCGCATCTGGACTCGGACTGGATCCAGCATCCTGTCGTGCGACAGGTGGTTTCAAAGCGGATCGAGGCCCATCGAACGCAGGCATGGAAAAACCTTGGAACCTTTCTGGACGGTTGCGAGATGCCGGAAATGCAACATCTAATCACGGAAGCCGCGGCGGAAGAACGCCCCATCCCCCATCCAACTCAACAGCTCGCCGATGTCACGCTCAAATTGCGCAATCAATTCATCGACCGGCGGCTCCATGAATTGATCCAGCTCGCAAACCAGCCCGGGACCGACGACGCAACGCGCATCGAAATGCTGCGGCGACAACAGGATCTCAGGGGATTGAAACGGCAGCCGCTCGCGCCCACGGCGCAGCAGTCGGGGCAACCGGATGCCGGAAAACTCCCGGCCTGAGTGCCTGGGAAGCCCCCAATTCTCTACTTCGCTCCCTGGTCGATCCACGCGCGGATCAACCCGATCTGCTCGCTGGTCAGCGACGGGATTTTCAACTTGTTGGCGGGCGGCGGCATCCAATCGTCCTTATCCCCGAGGTGCGCGACGTTGATGACCAGCAGGCTCTTCGAGCTGCCACCCGGCTGGATGACTTTGCCGTCGTGCCCACCCTTGAAGACTCCCGCCAGGCTGTCCAGTCGCAGTTTCGCCTTAGGTTTCTCGGCGCCGTGGCATTTGATGCAAGACTTGTCCAGAATGGGTTTGATGTCCGCCTGGTAGGTCAGATCCTTCCGCATCGAGGGCGGCGGAAGTTTGCTCACGTCCACGTCCCTCGCAATGCCGATCAGAGCCAGGCTCATGCCGCCAAGAATCCCGAGTTTGGTTTGAACACGCATAGATTGGTTTGCGCAGAGTGTCCGACAAGAGACTTCGAAGGTCAAGGGTTCACGGGGGTGTGAGACAAAATTCTT
>PLQC01000013.1 GCA_003159675.1 Limisphaerales bacterium | reverse complement strand
CGCCGCGCGGGTCCTTGGTTTCCTCGGGTTTCTTCTGCGAAATTTCCCAGTTCTGGCAATTCAGGCAGCGAAAGACACAGCCGGACGTGGCGAGTGAAAAACTCAGCGTGCCCGGCAGGAAATGGAACAGAGGCTTCTTTTCAACCGGATCCACGTGGAACGTGCAGGGGTTGCCATAAACCAGCGTGTAAAGCGTGCCGTCGCAGTTGACCTTGTTGCGGCAATGGCTGCGGTCGCCCGGCTCCAGGATGCAGTTGTTCGGGCAGACCTTGCACTGGACATTGCGGCCGAGCTTGAGGTAGTGCCGCGCTTCCTTCACCCAGCCGCGTTTCTGCCACAACCCCCACATCTCGCCCGTCGGCGCGTCGCCCTTGAAGATGTCGGCAGGCGCCTCGGACTCACGCCACCTAGCGAGAAAATCAAAAAACGAAACCGCTCCTACTAGACCGACCACACCCGCTGTGCCGAGACCGATGGCTTCACGGCGGGAAAGCCCTTTGGACTCTGGACTTCGGATTTCGGATTTCACGTTCACGTCTCTTCGCGATGTTTGATCCAGCCCCATCGCCGGAAGGCAAGATACACCGCCGGAAGGCAGTGCGCCAACACGAGAACGATCAGCGGCAGGTGGAGCATGCGGTGGAACGTCAGCGCGGATTTCTCGTCCAGCAGTTTGCTGAACCCGTAGCGGCCATCCATGATGTAACCGGTCAGCAGGAAGGCCATCACCACCGGCAGCAACAGCCAGCCGCTCCAGCGCACCATTTTGAGAAGGACAAAGTGGAGTTTGCTCATATCACAGCCTTTCGAAATTGGATCATTGCGCCGCCAAGAAAATTCAGCGCCGCGGTCAACAGGCAGACGCCCGCCACGCCCATCAACGGAATCAACAGGGTGCTTGCCAGCAACGCACCCAGAAATGCGCCGACAAAATCCGCCGTGTAAAGGCGGGACGCGCCGGTAACGGTGCCGTCAAATTCCAACCGATTCGCCAGCGGAAATTGCATTCCCACCAGCACGGCGAGAATCAGAGTCAGTGACGCAATAGCCGCTTTGACCAGCACGAGCGACCCGGCGGTTCCACCCATTCGATTCAGCAGCGGCAATAAAAATGCAAGCAGGATTGCGTAGCCGGCGACGGCAAGAGCCAGAAGAGCCAGGCTTCCCCGGTTCGCCTGCGACATGAGCCGATTCATCATAACGGCACCGAGCGCCAGACCGGCCATGAAGACGGTCACGACGACGCCCACTTGGTGGTAAACCGAACCGCATAGAACCTGGAACGCCAGCAGCAGCACAAGTTCCAATGCCGACCCCGCAAAACCCGAGGCGAACAGGACCAAGGCAGGTCCGCGCAACCGGACGAGGTAAACACAAAGCAAAACAAGCAGCAACGTCTGTAGCACGCCGAACCCGGCTTTGAACTGACTCATCCAATGGCGGAGGTGGTAGTAGTAAAGCACCGGATTGAAGTCCTTGTTCACCGCTGCCGGTTGCGCTGTGGCGCGCGCGAGGTCCGCCATCCGGTCGGCTGTCAGCATCGCGTCGAGGTAATGCCGGTTGACCAGCTTCGTCGGGATTTGCCGTTGCCCGATTCGNNGTCCTCGTAGAGCGGGCCATCCGACGCCAGAAAGAAAACCCGTCCGCCGGGAATCATCAGCACGTTTTGGAACGACAGCTTCAACGAACAACAAGCCGACGCCAGCATTCGCGCCAGTTCCTTGCTGACGTAATTTTCATAATGTCCGAGCGAAAAGGACAACACCCCGTCTTTGGAAAGCACCCGTTTGACTTCAGCCTGAAACTCCACGGTGTAAAACCGGTTGAGTTGCGCGGTGGAAGGATCGGGCACGTCCACGATGACGACGTCATATTTTCCGCCAGCCTGTTTGATGAACAGGCGCCCGTCGGTGTTGATGATCCGGATTCGACTGTCCGCCAGATTCTCCGGAAGATATTTTCGCCCCAGCTCCAGAATCAGCGGGTCGAGTTCCACGTAATCCACCCGGCTGACATTGTATTTCAGAATTTCCTTCGCCGTGCCGGAAATGCCGCCGGAAACCAGCAGCACCTTGCGGGCATCGGGCCGCTGCGCCATCGCGTAATGCACGGTTTCCTCGACGTGCTCAACATTCGGCGTGGACACGATGGCAACACCATTCTCGATGAAATTGGTTTGCCCGTCGGATTCCGTGACCACCAGCCGGCCGTACGGCGAGTTGGCACAGGACAAAACATGCTGGCCGTGGAATTGGAGCGAAGTTGAGAAAGCGTCGGCATTAAACAGCAGCCAGGTGAAAACGGAAAGGCCCGCGATCAACGTGAGGATGAAAATCCCCCGGCGGACTGGATTCACAAGTGGAATCGAGGGAGAGCGCCTCCAGACGGTTCTGCCAAGTTGCGCTGCCGCTGCCAGATTCAGGGCCGCCGGCACAACCAGCAGCGCGATGTGATCAAGGAACCGGATAAGAACGAAGCTGAACAGAACACCGCCCACGATGCTGCCGATGCTGTCCGCCACATAGACGCTGCCGACGCCTGCCGGGCCTTCTTTGCGCGCAAGGAACGAGCAGGCCAGCGTCAGGGCGTAGCCTGCCACGAGGCAATACGGCAGCAANNCAACAAGACGAAGATGCTGATGACGGTTTCGGTGACACCGACCTCTGCGCCCCGGATGAAAACCACGTTTCGCCAGGCACGCAGCGCGAACACCTGCAGCAGAGGAATTATGGCGATGAAGCACTGGGCGATGAGCAGACCCGCCAGCGGATTTCGCAGCTTGTCGGAGGTCCGGCCCAGCCAGGTGCCGATGCCCATCAGCAGGAGCCACAGGCCGAGCACGACGCCCAGCACCATTTCATTTCCCGAGAACGCCCCCATCAACTCGCGCATCAGCGCCAGTTGCGTCATCACACAGGAGACACCCAGCGCGCCGACGGCAAACAACACGAGCCGCCGTTCACTCGCGACCGCCAGTATTATCGGCTCCCGGTCGGGCATGAAGCATCACTCTGACTCCTCGAACGACTCGACGTGGTAGATGGAAACGGTGGTTTCCTTGCCCCTCCATGCGGACGGCGCACAGCCGGCCTTCCGCGAAAGTTGATTCAAGAATTCGACCTTGTCCGGAATCTGCGCCCAGACCTGCGGCAGAAATGTCGCACCATGGGAGCCAATCTGCAGCAGCACTCCGTCCTCGTAAGGCTGCAACTTGTTCAGCAAGTCTTCCGGTGAAGTGAACCGCAATGGTTGCGGTTCCGTCAGCACGCTGATTTCGATTTTGATTTTACTCACCTCGTCGGACTGCACCGGCAGGAAGCGCGGGTCGCGCCGGGCCGCGTTCTGCGCGTTGTCCTCAACGGCCTGGCAAAGCGGCTCCTGCGGCAGGATGTGGCCGATACAGCCTCGCAGCATGCCATTTTCGGTCAACGTCACGAAACACGCTTTGGTCTCCGATAATTTTGGTGACACGTCCCCGGCATTGACCTCGGACGGGCTGCCATTGCTCGCAACGCAGGTCAGAGTCTTGCGGGCAAGATCCAGCAGAAACCCTCTCTCCTGCGCCGCGTAGTTCTCCTGTGTTGGCGCGTAAAAGGCGATGGCGGAGTAGCCGACAATAATATGGTTCTTGTCGCCGGTGACGTCACCAGTGTTGCGGTAGTCCAGCAATTGCGCCTTCCAGCCTTTTTCCCGGGCCAGATACATCAGCGTCAGGATGGGCAGTTTGCCGCAGGCTTCCTGGGTTTTCATTTCGTCAATGTCCAGGCTGCAAATCGCCCTGACACAGCGGTTGTCCAGTTCTTTTGCCTCATCATAGGGGTGGTAATGGCTCAGGTCTGAACTGGCCACGACGATTGTTTTGTCATCAATTATCCCGGCCAAAACTTTGGCGGCCTGCTCGGGGTCAACATCGCCAAATACGACGGGCAGGATGGTGAAGTTCTTCAAAGTTTTTTGCAGGAAAGGAACCTGAACCTCGACGGAATGTTCCCAGGTATCGGGGGTGTCCTCACCGGCAGGCGGCGCGGGTTTGGAAGACTGTTGCCACCACGACGGCCGCTGGACCAGACATTTCGGCTCCAAAACAAAGGGGCTGGCCTTGATGAGTTGCTGCGCCTTATCCGAGATGGGAACGTTTCCAAGGGGCGTTTGGTAAGCGTCCGCGTTTGGAACAGAAGCGCCTTGAAACGCGGCATAGTGACTGGGGCCGAGAATAACGACGGTTTGAATGTCGCGTCCCGCCAAGGTCTTGTAAGCGATCGCCGCGGTTTGGCCGGAATAGGGATAGCCCGCATGAGGGCAAACCAAACCCTTCAGGTGCGGGATGTAATGCACGGGCGCACTTTCCAACAATCCATCAATTGTTCTGGAAAGAACCGGCTCTTCTGCCGGATAAAACAGCCNNGTTTGTTGCCTGCGCCGCCTGATTGGTGCCTTGCTCAACGCGCGTCGCCTTTGAGTGCGAATTGCAGCCGGAGCCGGACAACAGGAATGCTGCAAGAGTGATCCTGACGATCACCATGCCTTTGCCGCTCTCACGCATCATCCTCTTCATAAATTTTCCCACCCCGGCATACTAACGGGTTGCACGGGAAGTTCCAAACTCTGTTCCAGTTGCGCTCGCGAACGACCCTTTCTTACAGTCCCTGCAATACGCCTGCAGCTTGCACAAAGTCAAACTCGAAACTCGAACGGAATGCGACGGCAAAACTTCGAGCTTCGACTTGGCAGGCCGCCACTTTCCATTTACGATTTGGCAGCCAGTGGCCCCAAGCTTCAAATGAAATCCAATGCGAAGGATGAAGTAAAAAAAGAGAGGCCGGACACTACTCCGGCCTCGCAATGAGAACTAAGCGCTTTTTAAATCAATGTTCGCAGCCGCGCTACCACGAACCTTTCATCGAATGCGGCCCTACAGGCACGCCATACACACGGAACCCTGCATTTCTGCATCCCAATGACACTGCAAGCATACCCGATGCCGTGTTCCCCGCCAGTCACCAGTTCTGGTGACAAGGCCCAGCGGGTCATGCTACATCAGATTGGAGCTAAAAACAGGCTCCGCGAGAAATTGTTAATGTTGACAAGGCCAATGCCGGTGCATTTTGCCCGTTGCCCATGAAATCGCGCAAGACGCAGCGTTCGCGCTGGCGTCTGAGGTGGAGCTTTGCCCGCGTGTTGTCCGCGATGTTGTGGTGATTGCCTTGAATTGCTTCGTGATTTTCGCCTGCTACAAGGCTTTAGTGTGGGGCGGTAGCGTGCTGATACTTGACGAACAAATCAAAGCACATGAGGCCAATCTGAATAATGGCGGAAGTGACAACAGCGACAGTAAGCCAAATCAGTGTTTTCGTGAACCGAGTCAGTTTGATTGTCTCACTTACGAGCCTTTTCGTTTGTTCCGTCAGATTCTCGGTCTGCTTGGCCGCTTCGTGGGCAAGCTGTTTCTGTGCGTCCGCAATCTCAAGAAGTTTTTTGATTTGCTCCGCAAGTTTGTCAGTTTGTCCGGCAAGTTTGTCGGCGGATTTTTCCGCATCTTCCGCAAGAAGAATAAGCAGCCGCGACGTTTGGATGGTCAAATAACTGTGAGTGGCTCCGGGATTGTTAATGTTAATCCAATCGGGTTTTGGAATGTGCTTTTCCATTTCCTGAACAATCTTGTGCGCTTCAGGATTCATAATTCAAACATGATGAAAACAGCCCCTTGTCAGCGCAATAACAACCAGCAGCAAGTCGATAATCGCCCAAATCGGGAAGCCTTCGGCGTTCCACCATTCGCTAAAATCGCCCGGCCATTTTTTTCTGTTCCAAAAACAAACAGCAATGACAAAGGCCGCAGCAGCGATTCCGGCCAGCACTAAAANNCACAACCGTTAAATACTTTATGATACCAACAGTTCAAAATCAAAATGAATCCCGGAAAGAATACCGGGGCAAAGGTGGAGATTCTGAATCTTCACAGTTTGCCCGTCTGACATTCGAACAATGGCTGCGGTTTTTACTAGATTGTCCAGAATGGTTGGAGCTACAATGTGGGTGGGTCGGAACCAGCCTCGATTTTCACAAAACAAAAACTGCGCTTCTCCGCTGGCAAGCTGCCGGTTTTCCGCGTCCAAAAGAACCGCCGGAAGAATGGCGTTTTCAGGTATCTGCATATACTAAAAAGTGGGTGGATTCATTTGTCGCGGCTCGGCACATTTCCGCGCTGTTTCCCAAACGTCAGGCGGAAAAGATTTCTGATCGAACG
>PLQC01000027.1 GCA_003159675.1 Limisphaerales bacterium | reverse complement strand
TCCTTAACTGGACAGCACTGGTCGCGGTCCGCTGAGTCCGCGCATGGGATATCTCGCGGGAATTCCCCCATCCCGATGGATCCAGGATTCGCGCGGATATGGCTGTCCGCGCTCCGCCCGATTTGGAATGGATTTTGCCGCAAGAATCGGGTGGGAAATCCCGACCGCGCATGGCAGGCTGCCCGCGTGAACGATTACGAACGAATTGCCGATGTGATCCATTATTTGGACGAGCATCACACGACGCAACCGGATTTGGACACGCTGGCCGGGCTCCTGGGTTTGAGCCCATTCCATTTTCACCGGCTGTTCACCTCCTGGGCGGGCGTGACGCCGAAGGATTTTCTCCAATGCCTCACGCTCGAGCGCGTGAAGGAATCGCTCCGCCGTGGCGACAGCGTCCTGAACGCAGCGCTCGACGCCGGGCTGTCCGGGCCCGGGCGGTTGCACGATCTGTGCGTAAACCTGGAAGCCGCGTCGCCCGGCGAGATGAAATCGGGCGGGGCGTGCCGAACCGTTCGCGGCGGCGTGGCCGACAGTCCTTTCGGCATCTGTCTCGTCGCGGAAAGTCCCCGGGGCCTCTGTCATTTGTCATTCGTCGAAGCCGGGAGCTGTGAGGCGGCGTGGGACGAACTTCAGGCAGAATGGCCCAATGCGCAGTTGCGTCGGGACGACACGCACGCGAGGCGGGTGGCCAGGAGAATCTTCACCCCTCCGGCCGGTCGGAGTCCTCGTCCGCGGATTCGGGCATTCGTGAGAGGGACGGTCTTTCAGGTGCGAGTCTGGCGGGCGCTGTTGCGGGTTGAGCCCGGCCGGCTGGTGACCTATGGCCGGCTGGCTGCGGCGGTGGGCAACCCCGGGGGTGCCCGCGCGGTCGGATCAGCCGTGGCACAAAACCCGTTGGCGTATCTCATCCCGTGTCATCGGGTGATCCGGGAAACGGGCGTCATCGGGGAATATCGCTGGGGAGGGATCCGCAAACGCGCGCTGGTGGCGTGGGAAGCGGCGCGCTTCGTCAACCGGCGGGGGCGGCGAGGTTTGAATGGATTTTCATCCGGGCGGCGTTATGCTGGTGCTGCGGGCTGGCCGATGAAAACAGAGATCGATTTGACCGTTTCCACGCAACACGCGGAGAAGGTCCTTCGAGCGCGGCGGCCCGAACGTTATGCCGCATCGAGTTTTTAGCGTTGAAGAGGCCGCGGAGTATCTGCACCTGACCGCCACGGATGTTCAACAGAGGGTGAAGGACCGGGAAATCCCATTCGAGAAGCGGGGGGACAGAGTGGTCTTTCGCAAGAGGGACATCGACATGTGGGCTTCGCAGCGCATCCTTGGGCTCTCCGAGAATAAGCTGGCTGATTACCACCACAAGTCAACGCGCGGGATCCGAGAGTATTTGCCCCAGGAAGCCATCCTTCCGGACCTGCTCGAGCGCGGAGCCATTGATTCGGCGATGAAGGCGAAAACCAAGGCATCGGTGCTTCGCGAGCTTGTGGGTTTGGCGGAGAAGACCTGGCAGGTTTGCGATGCCAGGGAACTGCTGGCGAGCCTGGAGGCGCGGGAACAACTCTGTTCCACGGGGGTGCCGGGCGGGCTGGCATTGCCGCATCCGCGTTTCCAACAGCCTTATCTGTTCGAATCCTCGTTTATTGTGGTGGGGCGGCCGATTCAGGAGATCCATTTCGGCGCGCCGGATGGACGGCCGACCGATCTGTTCTTCCTGATCTGCTGCCAGGACGACCGGCTACATCTGCACACGTTGGCGCGTCTTTGCCTGATGGCGGTGAAGACGGATGTGATCGCCCAACTCCGTCAGGCGCCGGACGCCAACTCGATGCGCGACTGCCTTTTCGAGGCCGAGCGGGCGGTTCTGCCGAACCGGAAGGAAGCGTGACTATAAAAAAACGGGGCCCGGAAAACCGAGCCCCGACTGAATTCTGATCGCGGTTCAGTAGCGATTCCGTCCGCCGCCGCCGCCGCCGCCACCACCTCCACCACCGCCGTATCCACCGCGGCGACCGCCGCCGCCGCCGCCGCCGCCGCCCGGACGCTCTTCGCGGGGTCTGGCAACGTTGACTGTGAGGGCGCGGCCATCCATGGTTGCGCCATTCATGGCCTCGATGGCCTTTTGGGCCTCTTCGGGTGTGCTCATGGTGACAAAGGCGAACCCGCGCGGGCGTCCGCTCATTTTGTCCACCATCAGGTTGGTTTCCAGGACCGTGCCATGCGCGGCGAACGCGTCTTGCAGGTCATTTTCTGTCGTGTTGAAGGAGAGATTTCCTACAAACAATTTATTACTCATGCTATGTTTACCTGTTCGACTTGCTTTTGCTTTCCGAGACTGTTCCCGACTATCGGGTCTAAAATCGCCACTGAACCAAGTTCACCTGAGATTCTCCATGCCTTGAAACTGCAAATCATTGTCATTGAACAGTTGTGGATAACTTGTCTGATTCAACCGAAATAGCAACTACTATTTTCACCGGGAAATCCGGGCGTCAGCGCAATCCGAAGTGACTTAAATACAGTCAGATAGCGGTGATGGCGCGGGTCCTCACGACTGAAATCCGCGGCCTGGCCTATGGGGAATTGAAGTTGAGTTTGAGCACGGAAGCATTCCCCGCCTCGTCCGCCGCCCGGAACAGCAAACTGTGGGGTCCGTTGATCAAGTCCGTTAACTCGATGACGAACTTTTCCCGGGTGGAATCAAAAATCAGGGTCTCCGGGCGCACGGCCACTTCATCCTTGCCGTCGAGCGAATAGGAGGCGGACTCGATCACGCTGGCGCCATCCACGGCTTCCACCCCGATGCGTGCGCGGTTCTTGTCGATCTGCTGGCTTTTGACCGTGAGCACCGGCGGCGTATTGTCGATAAGAAAAGCCTCGCTGGTTTCCTCAGTAGTCCGCGCGATTTCAGGAGGGTTGGAGGGCTCGTCCGAGGCGGCCACCTTCACGTAATAAAAGCCTTCATGGAATCCGGTGGTGTCGAACGAGAAGAAAGTTTCCTGGCTTTTCGCCACGAGCGTGGTCCATTCCTTTTCGTGCTCGGAACGGATTGACACGGAATAATCGAGTTGATCCTGGTTCGGATCGCTTGCCTCCCAGGCCACGGTGCACAGGCCGGGGCCTCGTGTCACTTTCAGGGGCGGCTTCGGGGGCGCCATGGGATTCGCCATTCGGCCGCCGCCCAGGAGTTGCTCGAGGTTCATTGGCGGGTCCATGACGGGTTGCGGCATTTTGGAGACACTGAAGCCCTCCGTGTGAACGCTGATGCGCGAGATGACCGGCGCGGCATTCTGGTTCTGGTAATAAAATCGCACGCGCCGCAACTCCGGCGTCGCGCTGGTGGATTTCGAATTGCGTCCGAAGAGCACGCGGTACTGCAGATACCTGGCCGGCGGATTGGAGACGCCGATTTCGGAGCTGAAGGAGGTTGCCGGGGACCAGTCACTCCAGGTCTTTTCGGGTTTGTCGGTGTTGCCGGATCGGGTTGAGAATTCCAGCCGGGTGCCGGCCGGGACGTCGGCCTCGGGATGGATTCTACCCCAGAGACTCTTTTGTTTCGCATCAAATACTTTGGAGGTGTAGGTGCCGTTGGTCGCCAGGGCGAAATCGAGCCGGCAAAGCCAGCCCGGATGGCTGGTTGCGGCGTAATATTGTTTCGATTCACCGATGCCGGGCAGCAACGCGGACACCTGCGCGCCATCGCTGGTCTTTTGCAGCAGTTGCCAATGATTGAGGTCGGACACGCAATAAATCCGGCCTTTATCGCCGGTGCCCACCAGCAGCCTGCCGTCGCGCAATAAAACCATCGAGTAAATGGCGTCGTCCGCGGAAGCCCAATAGCGTTCGTGGAAACCGGCCGTGTCGATGCGGTACACGGCGCCACGCGACAGGACGCCCGCGGCCGGCATGCCGCCCGGACCGTGGGTGGAGGGGCCGGCCTCCGCGCCCATCTGGGCAATTGATGGACCGCTCTCTCCCGGCACGGGTGCAGGCGGCTGGATGTTGGGCGGGGCTCCCGCCCTGGCGGAACTGTCTCGCGAGGTGGCGTCGCCACCGCCCATGGGAACGATGAGTGTGCCGGAGGAGAAGGGGCTCAACGAGGCCTTTTGTTGGGGACCCTCCACAAACGTGGAGACATAAATCGTTCCGTCGCCGGCAACGGCGATCTGCTTGATCTCGGTGTCGCCGGAATTGAACAGCACAAAACCGTGATTGGCCTTGTCGATGCGGTAGAGATAGCCATGCGGGCTGGTGCCGGCGAGCAGGTTTCCATCCTTGTCCAACGCCAGCGCTGAAATGTGGTTCTCTTCGGATTCAAAACAGGTTTCCGCCTTGGCCGGAGTGGAATTGGTGTGCGAAACGCGCAGGATTTTGCCGTGGTTGCCCGTGGCCAGGAACAGGGTGTCATCCTTGCCGAACGTCATGGCCCAAATATAGGTCTCTCCCGGGCTGCAATAGACCTCGGCCTGACCTTCGGCATCGAAACGGTAAACGCGTCCGTTGGGGGATGTCGCGGCGTAGAGCCGTCCTTTGTGGTCGAGGGCGAGCGCGTGCACCATCACCTCGTTGGGGGCGAAAAAGACCGAGAGTTCGCCTTTGGGGTTGAGTTTATAGACCTTGCCCTGGTTGCCGGTCCCGAGGAACACGGTGCCCTGCGCGTCCTCGACGGCGGACCAGATAATCGGATCGGTCAGGGTGGCCACGTTGGTCATGGCCGGCGCCAGCTCCAGATGGCCGTCGCTGGTGAGCGAGACATTGTCAAATTCGCCCGGGCTGAACCCGGCGAAGGTGTCGTGATTCACTTTGCCGGTTTCCACCGCGCGCGCGGCCGGGAAAATACCCGGCGCCAGCAGCATCGAACTCATGAACAGAATCGAAGGGAGTTGTTTCATTCAATCCTCACAGGCAGTGTTTTTTGTCCGCTGAACGTTCCTTCCACGGGAAAATTCGTTTCCCAAAGCGTGATTTTGTTCAGTAACGCCTTCTGAAGGCTGGAATTGGGCGAAGCAAACTGCGCCGCAACCGAGGGCGGCAGGTCCGGAAGTTTCGATCCTTCCACGGCAATGCCGGGCGTCGTTTGCAGCAGCTTGACGCAAATATTCCGGTGGGACCGGGTCTGGCGGACACGGGCCAGCACCTGGTCGAGTGTTTGAGGCGCGACACGCGCCAGGTCATCCATCTGCAGCGCCGCGTCGGCGTCGCCGACGAACAGTTGCACTTCCGGCGAACGCAATTCGGAGGGGATGGGAATGGCCAGGGGGATGGCGGAGGGTTCGCCACGGTAGTTATGGACGCCGATGACAGCGTGCAGCATCGAGCCGGGCCGGGCTTGGGTTCGATCGATCTCGAGCGAATCGATCTGGCTTGATTTCCGGCCATCCGCCATGCGGGCGTGGAAGACCAGGGATTTCGCCATGGGGAATTCACACGGATTGTTGAGCAGGGATTGGTACATCTGGAGTTGGCGGATGACCAGGAGGAGGTCGGCGCTGGGGCCGCTGGCCGCGTCCGAGAGTTGGACCGGGTCGTGTCCTTCGATCTCCAGGTCTGTGTCGAGGTAGATGGTTTGTTCTTCCTCGGATTCCATGGTGTCGTCCAGGCCTTCGAGGAGCGAGATGGCGGCAATCAACGGAGTCAGCCGCTCGTGCTCGAACATTTCCCCCTGAAACAGGCGTTTCTTTCCGCCGGGCGATTCCAGATGGAGCGCGAAATGTGTGGTTGGCGCTTTCCGCCCGATCTCGCCGGCGATGGCGGTCAAACGGTCCTGGTAAATGGAGCCGACGACTGGGCCGATATTGGGCAATTTGAAAGAACGCTGGACCGACTGCACCACCGCGAGGATTTCCGCGCAAGCCATCGGCATTTCAATCGGCCCGTTTTGGAGGAATGGATGGCCGAAGGCCAGAATACGATTGCCGTGACGCCAGGTAACCGTGCCGGTCCCGGTGAAATCAAAATCACCGCTCATGAGGACGCCGGACACAGCCGACCCCGGCTTGAGATCGTTGTCGAAGGCGTGGGATGCCCGGCCGGAGGGAGCCTGCATCAGTTCGAGGCCCTGTTCCTCGATTTGCGACCTGAATTTGCCGAGCGTCCGTTCCGAAATGCCCGACACGAACAGCGGCGTCGGGAGCGGTTTCATGGCGGATTGAAGCCTTTCCAGTGAAGGCAGGTTCGCCGTCAGGGTCGGGGAAGCCGTCCATCGCGGGTCCGCGCCGGCGTTGACTTGCGCCAATCCGCTTCCTCCTGAAAGGCCGGGCGCCGGGGGGTAATTGGCTTCAACTTCAAGCATGTCCTCGATCGGGGTGACGCCAAACAGGTCCTGGTCCTTCGGATAAAGGAATCCATAGGCATAGGCGCCGATGAGTTTTCCATCGATGAATACGGGACTGCCGCTCATGCCGGCGACCGGGCCGGTGAGCTTGTTGGTTGGATCCAGGCCTTTGCAGATGATGACGGGCCGCTGGGGGCCGATGAAGTTCTCGGCGACGCCCACGACTTCCATTGGAAAGCTGTCGATCCGTGTGCCGGTGACGACGGTGTGCCATTCGCCTTTCATGCCCGCATGGATGGCCGACACCGGCAGGATGGGCATGCTGTCATCCCCGGAAGCCGAAATCGGGACCTGCGAAATGACCAGGGATGCGGTGACGAAGACGGCCGAAAGGATTGTGGCTATTCTCATCTGCTGACGAAGTTGTCCAGCCTGCGGCCGGGAAACCGCTGTCCTCCTCCGCCGGAATTCCTGACGAGACGAAAGGTCGTCATGCCGAATGAGACAGCGAAGATTCAAATTGATCACGATCCTTATTCAACAACCGACCACAACTGCGACCGTCCCTCGGGATGGACCGCCAGCCATTGGAATGAAACCTCCGGTCCTCGCCCGGAGGCGGAGGCGCGGAATCGAACACCCAATGCCGGACAGTGGCGGGAAACCGGCGGATTTGTCAACTCATTCCGGGCGAAGGGAGTACGATTGGATCTGAGATCTGAGGGTCAGGAGCGTGGCTGCATGCGAAGCAATCCGGCGGAACAGGTTGGCAGGTCGATGGCGCCCGGGAGCCTGTTCCGGGTGTGAAATGGCTCGCCGCGCTGCGGCTGGTCCTCAGCGGACACAGTCGCGGTCCACAGCTTTATGGACCGCGACTGTGTGCGAGCATCAGTCGCTGCGCGCGGACATCGTCACCACGCCGCGGGACCATCCCCGGGCCTCCTCCCATTCCTGCCATGTTGCGGCTGGTCCTCAGCGGAGCTGGGACATTATTCCATCGCGGTTTTCCAAACCCGCCGTCACTCAGGGCACCCCCAGAACCCTGCCGGCTTGAAAGCCAGTGGGACAGCAGGTTCGGAAATCCGCGCGGCACCGTCCGGCACAATCCTGGCACCGGAGGCGTGAGGTTATCGCGCTAGGCTTCCACCATCCAATCGATCAGGCGGATATACTCCTTTATTTTGCGCCGTTCATACCGATGCTTCTGCTCCTTGTGCGGCTGGTCGGCAACATGTCGGAACGGATGTTGGGAATTGCGGATGTTTTCGGCGATCAGATCCACGGATTTTCTCATAGGTCAATATTGTTTGTATTTCTGTTTTCAGTTGATTCAGGCTACGGGATCATCCTATGCAAACCCGATGCCAACATTCCGCAGTCCCTTCAAGGGCCTCGAAGGAGCCTGGGACAATAGCGTTTGGAGCCCTGAATTCGGGCATTTCGGCGATGTCCGCAAAACGGTTCACGATTTCGTTGAATGGAATCTGGTGGGCACTTTTGAACAGGCTGAGAAAACTATAACTCGCATTCCTTTCTTTATCTTTGAATCCTCCCCGGCGTAGCTTGCGCTTTGTCGGCATTGTGTTGCCGGAACTGTCCTATGACTCGACTGTCATTTCCGGGTCTTGCCCTGGCCCTGTTGTTGCCGCCAGCGTCGCCGGCAACACCGGTCCGCATTGAATCCGCCGCCGGCGTCGTGGCGCAACTCGATGCCGCGACCGGCCGTTACGAAATCCTCACGAAGGAACCCCCGTGGAAATTCGCCGGCGACATGGGGCGACGCGTGCGCGATGCGGTCGTCAAAGCCGGGGACGATCGCCTTGGCGCTTACCGGGAGATCCGTTTCCGGTGGCAGGAAGGCATCCCGCTGTCGGGCAGCATCCGGATTTACAACACGCGGTCGGTGGCGCTGTTCTCGATGACATGTGAGCGGGCGACCGCGAAGCTGCCGGCACTGTTTCCGGACTTCACGAATTGTCCGGGGGGCCTGCATCCCTTCAGCCACAAGGACGACGTGTTTGCGCCTCCCACGTTCGCCCTCGAGAGGACCGCCACCCCATGGCTTCTGTTCGACGACCGCGCGAATGCGGCGGTGATCTCGCCCGCCGACCAATTCATGGTCGCCAGCATGGCGGGCGATGGCGTCCACGAGATCGCGCGCGGCCTGAATCCGGGTGTGAGCGGGTTGCCCGAAGGGTTCACCTGCCGGACACTCATGGCATTTGGGCGCGGCATCGGCGCGGCATGGGACGCGTGGGGCGCGGCGCTTACGGATTTGCAGGGCAAGCTTCGGCCGGCCAACGACGCCGACATCGGCCTGCGTTATCTGGGCTACTGGACGGACAATGGCGCCGTCTATTATTACAATTACAAGCCTGAGCTGGGTTATTCCGGCACGCTGGAGGCGTTGGTGGAGCAATGCCGCGCGCAAGGGATCCCCATCCGATACCTGCAGTTGGACAGTTGGTGGTATTCCAAGACCTTTACCGGTCCGGACGGCAAAGAGGGCCATGTGAAGAATCCCGCCCTGCCTGAGGGCGAATGGAACCGATACGGCGGCCTGCTGAAGTACGAGGCGCACCCGGGGGTGTTGCCGAATGGCCTCGCGGCGTTTCGGAAAAAAACAGGTTTGCCTCTGATCACCCACAACCGATGGATGGATCCGGCAAGCCCGTATCATGCGAAGTATCGAATCTCCGGCTTCGGAGCCGTCGATCCGCGGTGGTGGAACGACATCATGAACTACCTCGCCACCGGCGGAGTTGTCTGCTACGAGCAGGACTGGCTCAACGTCATTTACGAACATTCGCCTGCGTTCCAAACCACGCCGGGGACGGGGGACGCGTTTGCGGACAACATGGCGCGGGCGGCGGCGGCCGCGGGTCTGAGCCTGCAGTACTGCATGGCACTGCCGCGGTATTTCCTGCAAGCCTCGCGTTACTCCAACCTGACGACAATCCGTGTTGCGGACGATCGTTTCCGGCGCGAGCGCTGGGATGCGTTTCTGTATAACTCACAATTCGCCCGCTCGGTGGGTGCCTGGCCGTGGGCGGATGTCTTCCTGAGCACGGAAACCAACAACCTCCTGCTGGCCACGCTGTCGGGCGGCATGGTCGGCATCGGTGACGCGATCGGCGAGGTGAACAAGCAGAACCTCCTGCGCGCCGCCCGCCCGGACGGCGTGCTGGTAAAGCCGGACGCCGCCATCGTGCCCGTCGATGATGCTTACCTCGCCGATGCCGCGGGACGCAAATCGCCCATGGTGGCCTGGACGCATACCGATCACGGGACACTCCGCACGGCGTACGTCTTTGCCTACAACCGGCAGCCCGCCGGTGCGGATGCCGCATTCAGGCCATCCTGGTTCGGTCTCCAGGGCCAAGTCTGGATGGTTGATCCGCAATCGGGTGTTGCCCGCCGGCAAACAGCGGAAGAGCCCTTCTCCTTCCATCTCGGTCCGCGGGACACGGCTTATTACATCGTCGCTGCCATCGGCCCGTCCGGTCTCGCGTTTTGCGGCGACGAAGGGAAATTCGTTTCCAACGGCCGCAAACGCATTGCCGAACTCCTGGACGCCCCCGGTCGCCTGACCGCCACCGTGCTATTTGCCGCGGGCGAAAAATCGGTCCGGCTTTTCGGGTATGCCGACCGCGCGCCCCGGGCCATGGCGCGGCGGGGTTCGATCGGCGCGGTTTCTTACGAGGCATCGACCGGACGTTTCTCCGCGGAGGTGATGCCTTCGAGCGCCGTCTCCGACGAATCGCCCGGCGGAGACCCGTGTCAGACCGCCATCGTCGAATTAACTTCGGATCAGCGATGACAGAACTGGCCCCGACAGGTCCAACGCCT
>PLQC01000150.1 GCA_003159675.1 Limisphaerales bacterium | reverse complement strand
GTCGCGGTCCGTAAGGCTGCGGGCCAATCCATTTCACATCCGGTGATGGCGTCAAGTCGCTGATCCGCTGCGGCTGCTCCGCATGCAGCCGCGCTCCGGAGCCTCAGATTCAATCGCTGAATCGCCCTTTCCCCCATTGACGGCGGGCGGCGTCTTCTTAGAATCAGCACAGAAACCCGATTCGAACGCGCAACTTTTATGCCTGCAAACGCCACTTCCATCACCTCCGTGCTCCACGAAGATCGCGTCTTCAGACCGTCGAAACAGTTTTCGAAGGACGCCCTCGTCCCATCGCTCGCCCATTATCACAAGCTTTACCTGGAGTCCATCCGCGTCCCCGAAAAATTCTGGGGGGCGCAATCGAAGAAGGAGCTGGTGTGGTTCAAGCCATGGAAGAAGGTGCTGGAATGGAAGGAGCCGTTCGCAAAATGGTTTATCGGAGGACGGATCAACGTCAGCCACAACTGCCTCGACAAATGGCTCGGCACAGCGCACGCCAACAAGGCCGCGTTGATCTGGGAGGGTGAGCCGGCGCGGTCGGGCGGCCCTGCCGAATCCCGCACGCTCACCTACAAGCAACTGCACCGCGAAGTCTGCCTCTTCGCGAATGTGCTGAAGCGGAACGGGATCAAAAAGGGCGACCGCGTCTTGATTTACCTGCCGATGGTTCCCGAAGCGGCGGTCGCGATGCTCGCCTGTGCGCGGATCGGCGCGGTCCACTCGGTCGTGTTCGGCGGGTTCAGCGCGCAATCCGTGGCCGATCGGATAATTGACTCGCAGGCGCGCGTGGTCGTCACGGCCGACGGAGGATTCCGCCGCGGCGCCGTGGTGCCGTTGAAGAAGAATGTGGACGAGGCGCTTGCGCTCAGGGATGCGCGGGGCAATTTGCTGGGGAAAACCATTGAAAAAGTGGTGGTGCTGCGACGCGCCGGGAATGAAATCACTTTTCAACCGGGGCGCGACGCCTGGTGGCATGAGGAAATCGCGCAGGTGAATGCGGAATGCCCGGCGGAGCCCATGGACAGCGAAGCGCCGCTGTTCATTCTGTACACCAGCGGTTCGACCGGGAAGCCGAAGGGGATTCTTCACACGACAGCCGGTTATTTGCTGTACGTCAAAATGACCACCCGATACGTGTTCGACCTCCGCGACGAGGATGTTTATTGGTGCACGGCGGACATTGGTTGGGTGACCGGCCACAGCTACGTCGTCTATGGTCCGCTGGCGAACGGCGCCACGAGCCTGATGTATGAGGGCGCCCCGAACTTTCCCGAGCCGGACCGGTTCTGGCGCATCGTGGAGAATTACGGCGTGACGATTCTTTACACGGCTCCGACGGCGATCCGGGCATTCATGAAATGGGGCGTTGAATGGCCGAAGAAACATGATCTGGCTTCGCTGCGCCTGTTGGGAACGGTCGGCGAACCGATCAACCCCGAAGCCTGGATTTGGTATCACGAGAACATCGGCGGCGGGCGCTGCCCGATCGTGGACACCTGGTGGCAAACCGAAACGGGCGGCATTCTCATCACGCCGTTGCCCGGTGCCACGCCGACCAAACCAGGTTCGGCGACGCTGCCATTTTTCGGCATTCTTCCCGAGGTGGTGGACGACAGCGGAGAGGCCGTTCCCAGGAACGTCGGCGGAAAGCTGGTGATCCGCAAGCCCTGGCCGGGCATGTTGCGGGGATTGTGGGGTGATCCCGAACGTTACAAGCAGGTGTATTGGAGCGAGGTGAAACATAGCTATTTTACAGGCGACGGCTGCCGTCAGGACGAGGACGGGTACTTCTGGATCGTCGGCCGCATCGACGACGTCCTGAACGTGGCGGGGCACCGGATCGGGACGGCGGAGGTGGAAAGCGCGATTGTCAGCAATCCGAAAGTGGCTGAAGCGGCGGTGGTGGGCAGGCCGGACGCGCTCAAAGGGCAGGCATTGGTGGCCTTTGTGACGTTGAAAAGCGGCGTAAAAGTGGGGCCGAATCTGCGCGAGGAATTGCGGCAGCACGTCGCGAAGGAAATTGGACCGCTCGCGAAGCCCGACGACATTCGTTTTGCGGAAGCGCTGCCGAAGACGCGTTCGGGCAAAATCATGCGGCGGCTGCTCAAGCAGGTGGCCGCAGGCGGGGAGATCAAAGGCGACACCACCACGCTCGAGGACCTGGGCGTGCTCACGAAGCTGGGCCAGGCCGAGGAATGAGAAGAGCCTCCGCTCGGTTGAGCTTGCCAAACTCAGCCGGGATGGAGGATGATCACGCTGCGGACAAAATGAAAGTTTTGGCATGAAGCGCAGAATTGTGTTGGCCGGGCTGTTGGCTTGTCTTTCGAGCGTGGTATTTGGGCAAACCCAGTTGATCAGCAACGGGGGATTTGAGTTGGTGGAAGCGCCGTGGACAGGAGGGGGATCACCGGCGTCCTCGCAGCTTCTCAATAACGCTGCCATCGCCCATACCGGCTCGGGTTATCTCGAAATGGGAGGGTTTGCCAGTGCTTCCCAGTACCTCTATCAGACCGTCACCTTCCCAACCAATGCCATCGACGAAACCTTCAGTTTCTACTACAATTTTTTCTCCAGCGTGAGCGGCTCCAGCACTCTGCAGTTCGAGGCGCGAATCTACGATACGAACAACACTTTCCTCACGAACATCGTCTCTGGAAGTCTTTTGAACTCCTCTGGCGGGCAGGGGAATCCGTATTATCAGTTGTCGTCCACCAAACTGGCCACCTACACGGGCCAGGCGGCCCTGGCGCCGTATGCCGGACAGACGGTGAGGATTTATTTCCTGGCTCAGACGGATGCTTTGGGTGAGGCGACATTTCTGAACATCGATGATGTGAGCCTTCTGGTCGGGACCGCCGATGAGATTCCGTCGAACGATGATTTCACGAATCGCATTTTCTTTGCGACGAATACGGTTTCCGCGACGGGCGCCGCCATCAATACATTTGCCAGCAAAGAGCCGGGCGAACCCAATCACGGCGGCAATGTGGGCGGCAAATCGGTTTGGTGGAGCTGGACGGCGCCGTCGATCGGGACACTCACACTAGATACCACCGGCAGTTCCTTCACGACGTTGCTGGGCGTCTATACCGGCTCATCGCTGGGCCATCTCACGCAGGTCGCCTCGAGCAATGGCAACAACCTCGGCGGTCCCGCCAAGGTCAAAGTGAAAGTCACGCCGGGAACGCAATATCAAATCGCCGTGGATGGTTACAATGCGGGCCTGGGTGCGCAACAGGGCAGCATCGCGCTCAGCTTGACTTTCCAAGTCGATTCCCAGCGGCCGACCGTGTCCATCACCTCTCCGTTGGCTGGCGCGAAGTTGACGAATTCCACCGTGGTCGTACGCGGAACGGCAAGCGACAACATCCATGTGGCGCTCGTGCAATACCGGCTGGAGAATGCGGTTGGAACGAATGCCTACGAAACCGCCACGGGCACAAACAATTGGTCCGCCATTGTGACCAACCTGGTTCCCGGGCTGAACACCGTCAGGGTCCGCGCTTATGACACCAGCACCAATGTTTCCGCCGCGGTCGCGCGCACGTTCACTTATGCCATCGTCAGCCCGTTGACCCTGGCGACCAACGGGAACGGCACCTTTTCCCCCAACCTCAACAACAAATTGCTCGACGTCGGCGTGACCTACACCGTGACCGCAATGCCGGCTCCGGGTTGGATTTTCGTCGATTGGACCCGGGACATGAATTCGGACAAGCCGAAGCTGACCTTTCTCATGCAGACCAATATGATGTTGACGGCCAAGTTCATCCCGAACCCGTTCATTCCCATCGTGGGCGTTTACCAGGGATTGTTTTCGGACACGAACGTGGCCCAGCAGAGTTCGGGCTTCTTTTCCAGCTCACTGACAAGGGGCGGCTTGTTGACCGGCAAACTCAGGCCCGGGACGAACCGCTATTCATTCTCCGCTCAGCTTAACCCATACGGCGCATGGTCCAATACCCTCGCGTCGCGGGGCCTGGCTCCGCTCAGCGTGCAACTTCAGCTCGATCTGACAAACGCGACCCTGTCCGGGCAGATCAGCAACGGCGTCTGGACGGCACAATTGCTGGCCAATCGCGCGGTGTATTCCCAGGCACATCACGCGCCCCAGGCCGGAAAATACACGCTTCTGATTCCAGGCGCGGAGGAGTCCGAAGAACAACCGGGCGGCGATGGTTTTGGCACCGTGACGGTGGGGCCTGCGGGCGGCATCACCTTCGGCGCGTCGCTTCCAGACGGGACGAAGGTGTCGCAATCGACTTTTGTGTCCGCGCAAGGGCAGTGGCCCCTGTATTCCCCGCCGTCTTCGGTCAAGGGCTCGCTCTTTGGCTGGCTCACCTTCACCAACCTTGCCACCAATGATATCGACGGGTTGGTGAGCTGGATCAAACTGCCGCAGTCCTCCGCCAAATTCTATCCGGCGGGATTTACAAATCAGACCGGAGTGATCGCCTCGAAGTATGTCTTCACGAACAAGGTTCCGGTGTTGAGCTTCAGCACAGGGCAGGTCTGGCTCGCCAACGGCAATCTGGCTGCGAGTTTCACCAACCAGGTCTTGCTGAGCACCAACAACAAGGTGAGCGTCACGGGCACCAATAAACTGAGCCTGACCCTTTTGACCGGGTCGGGCCTGTTCACCGGCAGCGCGACTCCACCCGCAGGCAAGCCCATCTCCATTGGCGGCGTGGTGTTGGAGAAGCAGAATTTCGGCGCCGGCTTTTTCCTCGGCACAAACCAGTCCGGCCGGATTTTCTTCGGGCTTTAGCCTCCCCCCGCGGCGAGAGTTGGGTGTGAGACAAAATTCTTCAAGTGGAGTGTTCCAGCCCGTTTTATTTCAGGCGGCGGCAACTAACCCGGACATTTCACCGTCGAATGGGTAGCACAGGCGACCCGCCTGTTCCGAGCGGCGACTCGCCGCTCGGAAGGGAGGGCGCGGGAAAACGTCTGCCATCGTTGAGAGCCGAGCGCCTCTCTC
>PLQC01000099.1 GCA_003159675.1 Limisphaerales bacterium | reverse complement strand
GACCGGCAGGTCGGCCCTACCGGGTTCATGGGAAGCGGCGACCGGGACGGGGAGGCTGCATTGATCGTCCTGGTCCGCTCTCTTGCCCAACTCCGGGCCGCATTGGATTGCGGCATCCAGACCCTCTACTGCGACTTCGACAATCCAAAAAAATATCGCGACGCCGTCGCCATGTTCCGGGCCGCGCGACCGGCGGCCGGTAATCCGCGTTCGGCGCTTTTCGTCGCTCCTCCACGAATTTTCAAAACCGGCGAGGACTGGACGCTCGAACAGGTGCGCTCCTGCGGGGCGGACGGCTACCTGGTTCGCAATTACGATCACCTGAAATTCTTCGCCTGCGACCGGCGCATCGGCGATTATTCCCTCAACGTCGCCAACGGTCTCGCGGCGGATTACTTCCTGGAGACATTCGGACTGGAGCGCGTGACGGCGTCGTATGACCTGAATTTCCAGCAGATCGAGGCCCTGCTGCGGGGGACGGCGGCGGAG
This sequence comes from Limisphaerales bacterium, assembly GCA_003159675.1. Lineage (GTDB taxonomy): Bacteria > Verrucomicrobiota > Verrucomicrobiia > Limisphaerales > BOG-1460 > BOG-1460. Next base: position 3,483 of record PLQC01000099.1, on the reverse strand, counting down.
CGGATTGAAGTCACCCTCCACCAGCACATGCCGATGTTTCACATGGAGCACTGCGTGTTCTGCGCGTTTCTGTCGGACGGCACGGATTACACCAACTGCGGGCGTCCGTGCGACCGGCACGACGTGAGCTTGCGCGACCACGTGGGGGTGGAGCACCCGGTGAAAGCGGACGCGGGTTGCCGCAACACGGTGTTCAACGGCCGGGCGCAAACCGGCGCCGAGGGGGTGCCGAAGATGCTGTCGCTCGGTGTGCGGCATTTCCGGATTGAATTCCTCAATGAATCGCCGGAGCAGGTGGCGCAGACGATTTCCAGGTACGACCGGCTACTGCGTGGTGAGATCACGGGCGGCCAGTTGTGGCGCGGGTTGAAATTATTCAACCAGCTCGGCGTGACACGGGGGCAGATGGGCGGCGCCTAACGGCCGCGACTAGCGACCAGTTGTTTGGCCAATTGGATGGCGGCGATCATGCTCGACGGATCGGCCACGCCGCGGCCGGCGATGTCGTATGCCGTCCCATGATCGGGCGAGGTGCGGATGAACGGCAGGCCGAGCGTCCAGTTCACGCCGGTTTCGAAAGCTACCATTTTCAACGGCGCGAGCCCCTGGTCGTGGTACATCGCGACGACGGCATCGAACTCGCCGTGATAGGCGCGATGGAACAGGGCGTCGGCGCTGATGGGACCGACGACGTCCCATTGCTGCCGCTGCATGGCGAGGACCGCCGGGCCGATGGTCCTCATTTCTTCGTCTCCGAGTTCGCCGCCTTCGCCCGCGTGGGGATTCAGGCCGCACACGGCCACGCGCGCGCGGGGCAGACCGAGGTCGCGGCACGCCCGCGCGGCCAGTTCGATGGCGGTTTCGACCCGGGGCCGCGTGATCTGCTCCGCGACCATTTTGAGCGGCAGATGAGTGGTGGCCAGGGCCACGCGAAGCCAGCGCCCGCGGTCGTCGTGCCCGAGGAGCATCATGGCGGTGCGCTGGGCGCGGGAGAGTTCGGAGAGGAATTCCGTCTGGCCGATGAACGCCAGCCCTGCCTGGATGATGGCCTGCTTGTTAACAGGCGCGGTGACCAGCGCGTCCAGTTCCTGGCGCAAACAGCGTTCGGCTCCCTCCTTCAGCCAGGCCACCGCCGCATGAGCCGCGGTCGGCGAGCCTTCCACCAGTTCCGGCGGCAACGGTTCGGAGAGCGGTTGATGGATGAGAATCCGGCCGCCCTCGCCGGGACCGCCCTGGCGTTCCAGCGGGAGATTCAGGGCAAGTTGCCGATCCAGCCTGCGCACGTGATCCTCGTCGCCGATCAACAGATAGTGCGTGTCGCCCCCGCGCAGTTCAACGGCGAGCGCTTTGAGCGTAACTTCCGGACCGACGCCGGTGACGTCACCCAATGAAATGCCAATCCGCATTTGAGTTGAAGGTTGGGAGTCGGGGGTGGAAGAAGTCGATGTCCGCCACCCTCAGCCGGCAGCCCTCATTTGATCAGAAGTAACGGACGAAGGTTTTTTTCTTCAGCCGTTCGATCCATTGTTTCTGCAACCGTTCGCTTTCCTGTGCGAGCAGGGTTTTCTCGATTTCATCCCGCACATCACTCAACGGTTTGACGTGCTCCGGGCGCCTTTCTTCCACCATCATGAGGTAGCACGCCTCCGGGGTGTCGATGACACCGCTTCTTTGGCCGGGCTTGAGCGAAAACGCGAGGTCCGCCAGTTCCTTGCGCAGCACCGATTTTTCGACCCAGCCCCAATCGCCGCCCTGGTTGCGTTGCGAGCCTTGCGAATAGACCGAAGCCATTTCGGTGAAGGCGCCCCCGGCGTTGAGCTTCGCCAGAATCTCCTCGGCAAGCCTGCGGGTCTCGTTGGTGTCGCCGGAGGGTTTGTTCAGGACGATCATGCGCAGCTTGACCTGGTCTTCCATCTTGAACTGGTCCTTGTGGTCAACGTAATAAACTTCGATCTTGTGCGGGGAAATGATGGCTCCGTTCTCGTTGTGGGCGAATCGCATCTGCTGGACGACGACCCGCTCGCGGAACTCCTTTCGGAATTGCTCGAACGTCTTGCCTTCCGCCTGCAGCGTTTTGATGAACCGGACCCGGTCGTCGCCGTAATTGGAGCGGATGTAGGCCTGGACTTCCTCGTCGATAATGCTGTCGGGCAGGGCGTTCGTGTAACCCGAGGTCTCGAAATCGCGCAGGATGAGTTGTCGCTCGAGCAACTGCTCCAGATTGTCCTCCTCCGCCTCGCCGAGCTTTTTCTCGAACAGATCCGGTTGATCGCCATAGCGGCTGCGCAACTGTTCGACGAGCGGCGCCGTGTAATCCGCCACCTGCTGATAGGTGATGATCGAATCATGCACGACCGCCTTGATCCCGTCCACCACGTCGGCCCGGGCCTCAATTCCCGGTCCGGCCAGAATCCCTGCCACCGCAATCGCGCAAATCCGTTTCATTGAAATCGCGCCCAGTGTAACAAGGCCCGCAAAGGGGTCAAGCGACGTCGTCCGGCGGCCAGGAACCAGCGCGGTCCGGGAGCTATCGGCCCGGCTTGTGAATCGCAGCCACGACGGCCGCGGCCAGGCGAACGGGACTCCACTTCGCCAAAAGCGAGGTGATTTTGTTCGACGCGCCGGGAATCACGACGCGCTTGCCCCGCATCAGGCCGCGATAGCCGGCCTCAGCCACCGCTCGCGCCTCCATCATCGGCAATTTACGCGAGACGGGCATCCGGGCGCGGTCGAAGAACTCGGTGCGCGTGCTGCCGGGGCACAACGTGGTCACCGTGATGCCCGTGTCTTTCAACTCCGCCGCCAGCGCGTACGAGAAGGAGAAGACGAAGGCCTTGCTGGCGTAATAGGCATTGACCGTGGGCCCCGGTTGGAATGCCGCGGTCGAGGCAACGTTCAGGATGCGCCCGTGCCCGCGCGCCAGCATCGGCTGCAGGAACAAATGGGTGAGCCGCACGAGCGCGGTCATGTTCACCTGCATCAGGTCGGTCTGGACGCCCAAATCGATCCCGGCAAACGGGCCGTGCACGCCAAACCCGGCGTTGTTCACCAGAATGGAAATCGGCGTGTCGCGCAACGAGTCGAAGATCTGATCCGGTGCGGATGCCGAAGCCAGATCGCAGGGAAGCACCTTTGTACGGATCGCGCTTTGGTCGAGGAGTTCCGCGGCCACCTGGCGGAGCCTGGCTTCGTTTCGCGCGACGAGCACGAGGTTGAAACCGCCGGCGGCGAACAGTTTCGCCAGCTCGTGGCCGATGCCGGAGGACGCGCCCGTGATCAATGCCCAGTCACCCATATCCGGCGGAAGCATATCCCGTCGAGCGGCGGGGCCGCAACCACGGCGGGGTGGCGGGGTGCGATTGGATGTGAGGGTCAGGAGCGCGGCTGTATGCCAAGCCTTCGGCAGTGCCGTGATTCGAAGAAGACCCTCCCTTTGTTTTGGTTCCCTCTCAATTCGCGTCCATTCGCGAGGGTATGAGTTTT
>PLQC01000167.1 GCA_003159675.1 Limisphaerales bacterium | reverse complement strand
CTTAACTGGACAGCACTGTGCTTCGCATACAGCCGCGCTCCTGACCCTCACTTCAGGCTCTTGGGCTGACAAATCCCCAACCATGACCGGCTGGGCAACCAAGAAAAACAGGTCTCCAAGCTGTCTGAAAAGCAAAATCATTCAGATGAAATTAGCTTGAGTCTCTTTTATTTCTGCCGATATATGTTATGTTCTTGAACCTTCAATTTGGGCTCTCGGACCTCCAGCAGGAAACTCGAAGCACAGGAAACGGAGCAAGAAATGACATTTGAGACTGAAATGGACCAGTTTTTCGCGCGCAATTGCTACTTCGAAAAGGAACGCGAGAGAGTCAAAGCGTGGCCGGCTTACCGGCTCGCAGTGGATACGGAGGACATCATCCAGGCGCAAGAGATCGCAACCCGGGTGCTCGAAGCCGGACTCGGTATTGTTGCAAAATAACACGCGGCCTGGCGCCACCGCCTTTGCCGTCAATGCAGGAACGCGGGGGAGAGGAAATAGAGCTGTCCGGCCTCGATCTGCGGCATTTCCATTCCCAGATCCACCTTGATCACCGGCGCCTGGCTCTTGCCGAAAAGCCGGAGAAAATTGGAGAGATCATACCTCTTCTGGTATTGGATCAAATTCGCGCCGTGGATCCCCGCGATCTTTTTTGCCCGACTGACGGCATCCTGAAAGGTTCCGCGTTCATCCACGAACCCCAGGTCGTAAGCCTGTGTCCCGGAGAGGACCCGGCCGTCCGCGTAATCCTTCCAATTATCGGCGAGGGCTTTTCCCTCCGACTTGTTCCTCTGATGGGCGCTGTCGCGTCCGTCCTCGACGACCCCCTGGAAGCGCGCGTAGGTCTCGTCGATCAATGCCTGGACCATTTCACGTTCTTCGGGCGGGATTTCAGCCGGGTTGCGCTCGCCGCTGAGCATGTCCTTGAATCTGCCGCTCTTGTAAACCTCGGGTTGCAGTCCGACTTTGTCCATCAATGCGCGATAATTCCAGGTGTGCAGAATGACGCCGATGCTCCCGGTGATGGTAAGGTCGTTTGCCACGATCCACCGGGACGCCAAGGACACATAATAGCCGCCGGAAGCCGCCAGGTTGCCCATCGAGGTGATCACCGGTTTCCCCGAGTCTTTCTGAAAATCAACCAGGGCCCGGTAAATTTCGTCCGAGGCCAGCACTTCACCACCTGGGGAATCCACCCGCAAGACCACCGCTTTGACTTTGCTGTCGTCCCGCGCACGGTCCAATTGCGCTTTGACCACGTCAACCATGTTGTAACCGTTCTGATCATCCCCGCGACTGGTGATGATGCCGTCGATATCGACGACCGCGATCTTGTTGCCGGCGTCGTTGTCTTCCAGAACGGCTTCCTCCAGCTTCGGCCCTGCCGTGCGCGTGTGGACGCCTTTGACCGAGACGATGTCGCCGGCAAACTGGCCCAGATTTCCAAGGACGCTGAGGCCCAGCAGAACGAGCAGGACCAGCGCAAGAACCATCCATCCGCGCCCGCGCCGGGGAGGCCGGGATTGAGCCGGCGGCACGATCACCGGCGGGGGATTCAGCGGCGGCGGCGGCGGCGGAAAAACGGGCGGGACCTGGTTGCTATCCATATTTTGCGTAAATTAATGCAAACACCCTGTGCCCGCAAGCGGATTGAACGCAATTCCTCAGACGCATACAGTATTCATGGCCTGACCCCTTACAGTTTTAGTTGCCTGGTGATGGATGATCGACAGCAAAGGACACGGCAGTTACCAATACTGAGCACCGACTCCTTTTCCTATTTGGCGTTGCTTTCCAATGAAGAACAGGTGCGACTCCAGCGTGGCAGCCAGTAATTCCTTTTATTGAGGGAAAGAACTACGCCAGTCGCGCGGCCCACGATTTGATCGCGCGCAACCGTACCGAAATAGCGCGAATCAAAGCTGTCATCGCGATTGTCGCCCATCATGAAATAGTGGCCGACAGGAACATGCATTGGCCCGAACGTTCGCATCGCTGGAACTCCGTTTATGGCCATTACAGCATGCGGACAAGCGGGAAGCTTTTCCGTCGCGAAAATGCTGCGTTCGCGCTCAACCTCGGGAAGTTGCACCGGCATTTCCGGATCCGGTGACGCATATTCCACGGGCTGACCGTTGATGACCAGCCGTTCATCTCGCAACTCAACGGTGTCGCCGGGCAAGCCAATGACGCGCTTGACCAGCCGTTTGCAATCCTTCGGTGAATAGAAAACGACGATATCGCCGCGTTGCGGATTGCTCCACTCGGCAATGTGCCATGTGGTGAACGGCACTTTAAGGTCGTAGGCCAATTTGTTCACGAAAATGCGGTCGCCTTCGAGAATCGTCGGCTTCATTGAGCCGGTGGGCACATCGTTCCAATCCGCCAGGGACGATCGGATGGAAAACATGACCAGCGCCAGGATCAAAAGGGGGCGGACTTCTTGTCGCCACCATCGGCAGGCGACAGCACGATGTTTTTCTAAATTCACGGAACTTTGACATCGCAGCAGAATACCCGTTCATTCTGTCATTAATGCGCCACTTGAGATTGGTCGGCTCTGGCTCACAAAGACAAAGGGGTCACAAAGGGCTGTGAAGAGTGGAGCGAAGAGGTTGATAGGGGGATCCGGTTTGGGCAGGGGGTGGCGATGGCTCGGCAAGTGCGCGTTGAATACGAGGGGGCTCTCTGTCACGTCATGGCGCGCGGGAATCAGGGGCAGTCGATAGTTGTCGATGATCTGGATCGGCTGGTGTGGCTGGCTGAGGGGTGCGAAAAGATAACATGGGGTGGT
>PLQC01000122.1 GCA_003159675.1 Limisphaerales bacterium | reverse complement strand
CACAACAACTCTTACACCACCGAACGGAGGGACGGGGGGAAATCAAATCGACAAAAGACGGCAGTATGGATAATATGTCTGCGCGCATGAAAATCCTCTTTCTAAACGGGCCGAACCTGAACCTGTTAGGCCAGCGCGAACCGGAGGTTTACGGAAGGATGACCCTGGCTGACATCGAAGCCAAAGTCCGCGAGAGGGCGGCCAAGCTGGGGGCTGAAGTTGATTTCCGTCAGTCGAACCTCGAAGGCGAATTGGTGGCATGGATTCAGCAGGCAAAAGGGAAGGCGGATGTTGTGGTGCTCAACGCAGCGGCCTACACGCATACCAGCATAGCGCTCAGGGACGCCATCGTGGCAGTGGGGGTGCCGACGATAGAGATCCACCTCTCGAACGTCCATGCCAGGGAAGAATTCCGTCAAAAGTCACTGATAGCCGCCGTCTGTTGCGGTCAGATTGCCGGTTTTGGACCGGATACATACCTTTTGGCAGTAGAAGCGTCGGTTAACGTTATCGAAGCGAAAAAATCCCGTTAAAGTGGTATTAATTTGATATTTTTTTGGTGTTTTCAGGCGCGTCACAAAAGACTTTTTTTCGTCCTTGACCTATATTTCGGTTGTCTCTACTTTCATCGTCAACTGAATAGAACGGAACAAGCAGAGTCGAAGTTCGGCTGCTGCTTTTTTGTTTTATTCAAGAAACCAGAATTGAGCTAAACCGGACGGGTAACGAAGGCTGTGGACCTCAAAGACATTAAAGCCATCATTGACTTGATGAAGAAGAACTCCGTTTCGGAGTTTGAATTGGAGAAGCAGGATTTCAAAATCAGGTTAAAGCGGAGCCCTAACGGGGGGGCTATGGCGGCTGGTAATGAAGAGGCTCTGGCAGTGGCTTATGTTCCACCGCAACCCGCCGTTGCGGTTCTTTCGTCGGCAGCAGCGGTTCTTCAGGCACCCACCATTCCGGAGTTGGAGATCAAATCCCCGATGATTGGAACCTTCTATCGTGCGCCCTCGCCGGAATCGGCCCCCTATATTGAGGTGGGCGTCGAGGTCAACGCCGAGACGGTGGTGTGTATCATCGAGGCGATGAAGGTGATGAACGAGATCAAAGCCGAGGCCAAGGGGGTGATCACGCAGGTTCTGGTTGAGAATGCAAAGCCCGTCGAGTTCGGCCAGCCGCTGTTCAAGCTGCGGCCGGCATGAAGGTGTAGGGATCCAGGAAGGCTTCGGCGGCAATTGAACCGCTTTTGAAACGGCATGTTTGAGAAAATTCTGGTAGCGAATCGCGGGGAAATTGCCGTACGCATCATCCGCGCGTGCAAGGAATTGAACATCCGGACAGTGGCGGTTTACTCGGAGGCGGACGCCAACTCCATGCACGTCCAGCTCGCGGACGAGGCCATCTGCATTGGGAAAGCGGCGGCCAGCGAAAGCTATCTTCGCATCGACCGCATCATCAGCGCGGCGGAAATCACCGATGTGGATGCCATTCATCCCGGGTATGGATTCCTTTCCGAGAACGCGCATTTCGCCGATGTGTGCGACAGTTGCAACATCCGCTTTATAGGGCCGGATTCGCGTGCCATGAACGCCCTCGAGGACAAGGCGGTGAGCCGAATGCTGGCCCGAAAAGCCGGTGTGCCGACGCCGCCCGGTTCGGATGGCATCGTGGAGAACGAGCAGGACGCGCTCGCCGTGGCCAAGCGCATCGGGTATCCGGTCATGATCAAGGCCGTGGCCGGGGGCGGTGGCCGGGGGATGCGGGTCGCGCATAACGACATTTCGCTCGTCAAGGGTTACCACACCGCCCGCGGCGAAGCCGAGAAGGCGTTCGGCAATTCGGGCGTTTACATCGAAAAATTCATCGAGAATCCGCACCACATCGAGTTTCAAATCCTGGGCGATCACAAGGGCCGGATCATTCACCTGGGCGAACGCGACTGCTCGATCCAGCGGCGGAACCAGAAAGTGGTGGAGGAAACGCCGTCGCCGCTCATCGACCACAAATTCAGAAGGCTACGCGACAAAATGGGCAAGGCTGCGATCAAAATCGCCGAATTGGCCAATTACACCAACGCCGGCACGGTCGAGTTCATCGTGGACAACACGGGCAATTATTATTTCCTTGAGATGAACAAGCGGATCCAGGTCGAGCACGCGATCACCGAGGAGGTGACCGGCATCGACCTGGTGCGGTGTCAGATCATGATTGCCATGGGCGAACCGCTCCGGATCTCGCAGGGCGACGTGCAGATCAAGGGGCACGCGATCGAATGCCGGATAAACGCCGAGGATCCATTTGACGATTTCCGGCCCAGTCCGGGACGGATCGAGATGTATTACCAGCCCGGCGGTCGCGGCGTGCGGGTGGACAGCCATGCCTATGCCGGCTATACGATTCCGTCCGCGTATGATTCCATGATTGGCAAGCTCGTGACGTTCGGCAAGGACCGCCGCGAGGCGATGGATAAAATGAGTCGCGCACTGGGCGAGTACATGATCACCGGTGTGAAGACGACGATTTCCTTCCAGCAAGCCATCCTGCAGGACCCGAATTTCCGGCGGGGTGTTTATTCGACCAGTTTTGTCGAACAACTGCTCAGCGGCGCCCGTCGCGAGTTGATCGAGCAAAAGGGCTGAGTCCCGCTTTCCCGGTTGTGGCGTCAACGGGGAGTCGGGTCTGCCGGACCGATTTTGCACCCGGAGCGCGGCGTTCACGTCGCTTCATCGTTTGAAAGCCCGCAGGTCGATCATATCGTCTCTGCCCGTTCGGGCCCTGAAGCTGCCTTCAGCCGTTTATTCAGTCGCAGGGGAGCGCACGCGTCCTCGCGTGCAGTGGTTGGCGCCTCGCCAACCACTTTTGAGCCGTGCGTCCAGTCACCGTTTAGCGATTGCGTTGCGCTCTCCTCCGACCGGCGAGGCGCCGGTCGGAACACGCGAGGGCGCGTGTGCTCCCCAATTCCAACTGCATCGTTCCGGAAAGGTCGCGCGCCGGAGGCTGTGTGCGGCTGCGCCCGCCTGCCTGAGTCAAAAGAGAGCTTGCGCACGGCCCGATCTTCTTTTGAAGTATGCCCATGAACGTGAGAACCCTCTTCCTCCGCGTCGGCATCTCCTGCTTTGCAATCATTCCCCGGGCGGAGGCGGCCGATGCCGCCCCAATGGCGGCGACCGTCAACACGCTCGTGATTCATGCCGATCGCGGCAGGGACACGATCAGCCGCAATATCTACGGACAATTCTCCGAGCACCTGGGCCAGGGCATTTACGACGGTATTTGGGTGGGCGAGGACAGCCCGATCCCCAACACCCGCGGCATCCGCAACGACGTCGTTGCCGCGCTCAAGAAGATCGAGGTTCCGGTGTTGCGCTGGCCGGGCGGCTGCTTCGCGGACGAGTATCATTGGAAGGACGGTATCGGCCCGGCGGAGAAGCGGCCTGCGATCATCAACACCACCTGGGGCGGCGTGGTGGAGAACAACCATTTCGGCACCCACGAGTTCATGGATTTTTGCGGGCAGATCGGGGCCGCGCCCTGCGTTTGTGGAAATGTCGGCAGCGGCACGGTTCAGGAGATGATGGGATGGGTGGAATATATCAGTTCCGATGCCGATTCGCCGCTGGCCAATCTTCGGCGGCAAAACGGCCGCGCGGATCCCTGGCCGCTGCCGTTCTTCGCGATCGGCAACGAGAATTGGGGGTGCGGCGGGAACATGACGCCCGAGTTCTACGCCGATAATTTTCTGCGTTACAACACCTTCGTCAAAGATTATCCCGGCAACAAGGTTTACCGCGTCGCGTGTGGCGCGAGTGATTATGATTATCACTGGACGGACGTTCTGATGCAAAGAGCGGCGAAACAGATCGACGGCCTTTCGCTCCATTACTACACGGTGCCGACGGGCGACTGGTCGCACAAGGGTTCCGCCACCGAATTCACCGAGGCCGAATGGCACGAGACGCTTCGCCGCGCGCTGAAGATCGATGAACTGGTCACGAAACACGCCGCCATCATGGACAAATACGATCCGAAGAAGCGCGTCGGGTTGATCGTGGACGAGTGGGGCGTGTGGCATGATGTTGATCCGGGGAGCAACCCGGGCTTTCTCCGCCAGCAGAACTCGCTGCGGGACGCGCTCGTGGCGGGAGTTTCGCTCAACATATTCAACCGGCACTGCGACCGGGTGAAAATGGCCAACATCGCCCAGATGATCAATGTGCTGCAGTCGATGATCCTGACCGACAAGGAGAAGATGATTGTGACGCCGACCTATTACGTGTTTGAATTGTACACGGTCCATCACGACGCCACGCTCCTCCCCAGCGAATTGCATGCGGCCGATTACGTGGTCGGCGGGGAGAAGATCCCGGCCGTGAGCGCCTCCGTGTCCCGCGACCCGGCAGGCACGATCCATGTCACGTTTTGCAATCTCGATCTGAACCGGTCCGCCGAGGTCGCTTGCGAGTTGCAGGGCGCGAAAGCGAATCAACTTTCCGGACGCGTCTTGACGGCCCCGGAAATGAACGCGCATAATACTTTCGATAACCCGAACGCGGTGGCCCCTGTCGAATTCCTGGCTTTCAAATCCACCGCCGACGGATTTTCCGCCACACTGCCGCCGAAGTCGGTTGTGCTGGTGGCGGTGAAATAGAACTGAATATGAAGAACGCAGCCTGGCAGCGGGATTTTCGGCACGCGCAAACCGTGAAATCATACCGCATTGATGCACGGGAGCACCACCGGATTCCCTATGGCAAGGAGAAGGAGGATTGGGGCGCCGACATCCGGCCGTGCAACGATTGCGGGGTCTCGAAAGGTTCCTTGCATCTGCTGGGCTGCGATGTGGAGCAATGCCCGTACTGTGGCAGGCAGGTGGTTTCGTGCGACTGCGCTTACGACGAGAGGCCGGGCAGCGCGCCATGATGGCGGCCTCCTTTGGGCGTGTTGCCCAAAGCGAAAGGAAGCGCGGACAGCCATGTCCGCGCGAAGCAAAGCCCCGGCAAACGGTTGAAATTCCTGCGCGAAAAGGACAGCACTGACTCAGCGGTTGGCGCTCCCAGCCTTCCGGGAACACGCCCCTTTCACAGGCACGGTCTCAGTCCTTCAGCGCGGACGGCCCACTTGCCGTCGGCCGGAAAACCGGGCGTTTGGGTTTTCGGACCCTTGGTCCAACCGGCGGCCATCATCGCCACGGCTGCGAGCAAGCCGCCGTTGCCAGGCAAATAGGCCGGCAGACCGGGGCGCTGATAATTGTGACCGTTCGGGAGATAGCGGTTTTTCGGAGCATCCATCAGCAGAAATTCAACCGCCAGGCCCGGATCGCCCGAGCGCGCGGCGGCCATCGCTGCCATCGGAAAATCCCATCCCCACGACCGGTCCCATCGCCAGGTTTCCAAGACGCGCCGGGCCGTTCGCCGCAGGGTCGCCGCATCCGCGCCATCGCCGGGTTGCATGCCGAACGGGCCGAGCAGGGCCGGGTGCTCCCAATTCCATTTTGTATATGTGTCACTCATTCCCTCCTGCATCAGGTAAAGTCCGTTCTCCACCGGCAGGGGAGACAGGCGCTGCAAAACCTCGTTCCATCGGGGCTCGCGTCCCAGCCCCAGTCGTTCGCGCCAGGTTTGCGCGACTCGCAGGCCGAAGCGCCAGTAGGCCAGTTCAAAGGCCGGATTCATGGACGTGAGCGGATTGGTGTTTTCGGAAACGGTCTTCAACGGCGGCCCGAGGACGAACCGGTTTTGATCACGGTCGAACGCGGCATAAGAGGCGAGGAACTCGGCGCTTTGGAAGACGATTTCGCTCCACTGCCGAAGCGTGCGGATGTCCGGCTGTTCCCGGTAGCACAATTCGGCGTAATAAATCGGATGGGGCTGCTGCCAGATGAGCAGCGGCCCGACCGGCGAGGGTGAATCGTGACCGTCCGGGCCGATCATCTTGGGCCAGCGCGCGCCGCGATACCCCTGACGCCGGGCGGTATCCTGCGCGAGCGGGAGGATGCGGCGATAGAGGCCCAGGCTTTTCTCGAACAGTGGAAAGCGCTGCCATGCGACAAAATGCACGCTGTGCCACCAGTGCATTTCGAGGTGAAATTTTCCATGCCAACTGTTGAACAGCAGCCCGGTCTCCGCCGCAGGCAGCGACCCGGCGCAGTGAATGGCTGTGTTGTACAGCGAAAGGATGATCCGCCGTTCGAGCTCGCCGGCGCGCGGGTCCGTGCTGGCGCTCAAGTCAATGGCGCCGCCCTTTTCCCAAAAGTGCGTCCAGTGGGTCGCGGCTGCGGATTGGGTCCGGCTCACCCCGGGCAACTCGGTGGAAACGGGCAGCGGCGAGAAAAGGCAGGTCAGTTCCAGGACACCACCGGAGGACGCAGCCAGCACGAACTCGTGCTTTGATTTTTGGTTGAGTTCCGCACTGCCGGACCATTCAAGCGTTACGGAGTATCGATCCGCGTCGAGTCGCCGGTCAAACCGGGCGCGGTTCCCGCCCTGTCGCGCGCATTCGGTTGCATGCCGATCCGGATGGCTCCAATCCGCCATGGTCATTTCGGAAGAAGGAGAGGGAAAAGCGAGCAGGACCCGCAGTTGGCCGGTGGCGACGAGGGGTGATTCAACACGAACCGCCACCAAGTCCACTTCCGGATGGCAACAGGTTTGCACGTGGACCGGCTTGCCTTCCAGCGCGAAGCGGCTGTCGAGCATTCCGCTCCACAAGTCCAGCGTTTGTCGGGGATGCTCCACATCCTCGAGTTGCGCGACCGTGCCGTCCGAAAGGCGCAACTGGAATCCGATCCGGCCGAGATGCAGGCGATGGGGGTTCTGGCGGAGCCAGTTGAAAAGCGTTTCCTGGCCTTTGGCCTCGGTTGCGTAGCCCACGGCGCGGCCATAAGTGTCGTAGTTCTTGTATCGAAAATCCTCGCGGCGGAGTCCGTCAGGCAACGGTGTCGTGTGCCAACCCCAATGCGACGCCGTGCACAGCGGGAACTCCTTTTCGAAATGCGAAGCGAATGTCTGCAGGCCGGTCGTGTCGGCGGTGAATGCCAGTTCGCCGTTGCCGACGGTCAGCGGAGAAAGCGGGTTGAAATCGGTCACGATCGGATTGAAGCGGCGGACCCGTTCTTGGCGGTCGATGGGGGAGGCGGCGGATTCGAGGGACAGGGCGGGCGAAGCCGCGAGCGTCAGTCCTGCGGTGCCGGTGGCCCGGATGAACTGTCTGCGGGTGATGCGCACGATGAATCCTCCTATCCAATGTCCGGGCGTGAAGCCAGAAAAACATCCTCAACCCTCGGACTGCAGGAACGGCGGCATCGGGCAGTCGAGCGTGTCCGCGATCGCGCGGAGAAGTTCGGCTTCCGTTTCCTGGATCACGCCGTCGGCGGCGACCGTGAGCGCGCAGGCGCCGAGCAGGCTCTTTTTGATCTGCGGGGCCGCCTGGCAAAGCCGGTTCAAGGCGGCATCCACTTGCGGAAGGTCACATTGGTTTGAGTGCATGAAGCCGGGTTCTGCGCCGGCATTGCAACCCAACTGCCGTGCGCCCTGCCGGAAGGCGGCTTCCGCCCGGGCGTCGTCGTCCGCTCCTGCGTACGCGAGGGCGGAAAGAAGCACGGCGCAGTCGGGCACGAGCGGCCGGATTGCGTAATACTGGATGACCGGTTTGCGGGCGCCGTTGAACTGCGGATCGAGGTGTCTCAGGACGATCTTCTGCAGCACATACTCATGGAGGTCGATTTTCCCGTCGTTCTCAATCAGCGTCTGAATGGCCTGGCTGAATTGCTGGTATTGCGCGGGAGAGAAATGCCGCAGCGCCGGCAGCGTGAGGTCCACGAGCGGCAGCTTCGCGTTCGCGGCGACGCACTCCAGGTCCGGCAGGAGCCGCTCCGTTTCCCGGCGGATGTCGTCCGAAGTGGCCTGCGAAAGAAGTTGAAGCTGTTTGTTGCGCTGTTCCGGTTCGGAACTCAGCAGCATGCCATAGATCAGGGCGGAAGCGCCGAGGGGATCGCGCGCGGCGTTTTGTATGGAGGGCGGAAAGGAAGCCCGCAGTGCGACGGCGTGACGGAGGTGGGCGGTGGTGGCCGTGCCGAGGTTCGGCAGCACCGATTGCGATGCGATGACCGGCGGGGCGAGGCCGGCGAGGGATGCGCCCCCCGATCCGGCAGGACTGCGCTGCGGCGCCTCTTGGCCGGCCGGCAGACCGGCCCCACCATCGGCGATCGAGACACGCGGGAATTTGCCGTCGAAGGTCGGATCGATGGCGCGGATGCGTTCCTCGAGTGGCGGATGGGTGTCCATGAGACCGAACAGAGAGCTGCCGACGCCGTTGCTGAAGAACATGTGCGAAGCTTCGTCGGCGTGCGCGGCGGCGAGTTTCGAGCCATAGCTCAGGCCTCCGATTTTTTGAAGCGCGCCGCTCAGTCCGGCGGGGTTGCGCGTGAATTGCACGGACGAGGCGTCGGCAAGGAACTCCCGCTGGCGGCTGACGGCAGCCTGGATGAGCCGTCCAAAGACGACGCCGATCCAGCCCAACGCGAGCAACACCAGCCCGAGCAGGGGCAGCGCATTGCGGTCGCGGCTGCTGCCGCCGCGCATTTGCAGCAGGATCCGGCCAACAACCGCGAGGCAGAGAATGCCGAAAATGACGCCCATGAGCCGCAGGTTGAGCCGCATGTCGCCGTTGAGAATGTGGCTGAACTCGTGTCCGATGACGCCCTGCAGCTCGTCGCGCGTCAGCAGCTTCATGCAGCCCTGCGTGACGGTGACGACGGCATCGCTGGTCGAGTGGCCGGCGGCGAATGCGTTGATGCCATTTTCATTGTCGAGCACATAGACGTGCGGAACCGGCACGCCGGACGCGAGGGCCATTTCCTCGATGACATCCATCAGCTTGCGTTCGTCCGGGTCGGTTGTGTTGGAGTTCACCAGGCGTCCGCCGAGCATCTCGGCGACCGCGCTGCCGCCGCGGGCGAGTTCCGCCGTTTTGGAGACGCTTCCGATGGTGATGACGGCGAGTGTCCCGACGAGGACGCCGAAGAAGAGCTGCGGATTCCAAAGACCGACCTGGGACTGCTCGTCATGGTCCTGGTAACGATGATGCCGGGAAGCGACGCCGGCGAAGATCAAGAGGGACGCGAGGTAAACGGCGACCGTGAGCAGCGCGACGCCGGTGACGAAGTAGGCGACGAGCAGTTTGGTGTTGTGATGTGCCTTTTCCTGGCGTTCAAAAAAGTCCATGGTGCAAAACCGTCAAATCGTTGAGCCGTGAACCGATAAAACCGCCCCGATTTAACGGTTCAACGCTTCATCGTTTCAACGATTCACAATGCAACGCGTCGTTCAAGAGAACGACACCTTCGGCGCGTCTTTTTGCTCGGGCTTGTCGATGATGAACAATTCGGCCGCGCCGAAGTTGAAGGCGCCGGCGATCAGGTTGGACGGGAACACTTCCCGTTGGGTGTTATAGACCATCACCGAATCGTTGTAAGCCTGGCGCGAGAATGAGATTTTGTTTTCCGTCGAGGTCAGTTCCTCCGAAAGCTGCATCATGTTCTGGTTGGCCTTCAGATCGGGGTACCGTTCGGAGACGACCATGAGGCGGCTCAGCGCGCCGGCGAGGCCGCCTTCGGCGGAGACCAGGCTCTTGACGGCATTGGGGTCGCCCGGATTGGCGGCGGCGGTTTGGGAGGCGGCATAGGCGACATTGCGCGCCTGGGTGACGGCTTCCAGCGTCTCACGTTCGTGTTTGATGTAGCCTCTGGCTGTTTCAACGAGGTTCGGGATCAGGTCGTAGCGCCGCTTGAGCTGGACGTCGATCTGTGAATACGCATTCTTGAAGCGGTTGCGCAAGGAGACCAGCCGGTTGTACGCGCTGACAATGAAGATCAGGACGAAAAACAGAATGATCAAAACGATCAGCAACACCACCAGTCCAAGTCCGAGTCCCATCATAATGAACCTTTCTTTTGGTTGTTTAACAGCTAGGCGAAAGCGCGCGGGGAAGCAATTACAATTTTCCCGGGACATCACCGGACGGCGGTCGATCCAGGGCTGGTATTCCGGGACGTCGATCGATTCCCAGGAAACGCTCGCATTCAGCGTGCTCAGCGGCGTGCGGTCCACGAATGAAGTCTTTCTTCTGGAACGTGTCCCCGAGGCTTACGATCGCATGATGAGCGGCAAGGCCCGGTTCCGGGTGGTTCTCACTATCGGGAAGTAGTTCCAATCGCCCTTGGGTACGACTGGAAGCGGGGGCCGACACATACACAGTCGGGGTCCGTAAGGCTGTGGAGCGCGGCTGTGTCCGCCGGGGACC
>PLQC01000083.1 GCA_003159675.1 Limisphaerales bacterium | reverse complement strand
TCACTTCCTTGAAATGGAAGTCGAGCGAGCACAGGGTTTCCAGCTCGCCCTTCTTGAAATGCCCGGCCACCTCGGGATCGGACCTGAGTTGAGCAAGAAAATCGGCGTCGTCGCGGCCGGCGTGCTTCACTTCCCAGGTCTTCATCGCGTTGCGCTGGACGAGTTCGTAGGCCTGCTCGCGCGTGAGGCCCTTTCGGATCAGGGCCAGCAGCACGGTCTGGCTGTTCCACATTCCCAGGCTCAGGCCGAGATTCCTCTTCATGTTCTCCGGATAAACNNTGAGGCGTTCCCAGGTGATGGGGTTGCGCTTGTGGGGCATGGCGCTGCTGCCTTTCTGGCCCATGGCGAACGGTTCTTCGGTCTCGAGGACTTCGGTGCGTTGGAGGTGGCGAAACTCGACGGCCCAGCGTTCGATGCTCGCGCCCACCAGCGCCAGCGCGTTCATGAACTCGGCGTGGATGTCGCGCTGGATCACTTGCGTGGCGATGGGCGCGGCGCGCAAACCGAGGCGTTCGCACACGGTTTCCTCGACGGCGGGCGACACGTGGGCGCTGGTGCCGACCGCGCCGGAGAGTTTTCCCACCGCGGCGGAACGGCGCGCTGTCGTCAGGCGTTCCTGCGCCCGCCCGAATTCGTCGAACATCAGCGCCAGCTTGAGGCCGAAGGTGGTCGGTTCGGCATGAATGCCATGACTGCGGCCGATGCAGGGAGTGAATTGATGCTCTTTCGCGCGGCGGCCGACCACCGTCCGCAGTTCCGTCACGTCGCGGATCAGGATGTCCGCGCTCTGGACCAACTGAACGGCAAACGCCGTGTCGGTGACGTCGCTGCTCGTCAGGCCGAAGTGGAACCAGCGGCTCGCCGGACCGTTGATTTTTTCGGCGACGGCGGTGGTAAAGCCAATGACGTCGTGATTCAGCGTCTTCTCGAGTTCCTTCTGACGTTCCACCAGGCCCTTGAGATCGGCGAGCCACGCCTCGGCACCTGCCTTCATTGTTTTGAAATCCGCGGCGGGCACCACCCCCTCGGCAGCCAGCGCTTCGCCGGCGAGCAACTCGATCTGCAGCCAGATGCGGAGCTTGTTTTCGTCGGTCCAGATGCCCCGCATCTCCGCGCGAGAATAGCGTTGAATCATGCCGTGAGATTAAAAAGGCGATCCACAGGTGTCGAGTGTCGAGTGCGCATGATTGAAACCGCACGCTCGAACCGCCGCTTCCCGGACCGCGACTGTGTGCGAAGCACCAGTCGCTGCGCGCCGGCAATGTCACCTCGCCTCGGAACTAACCTGCGCCCTTGCAATGTCTGACCGTGCTGCGGCTGGTCCTCGGCGGACACAGCCGCGCTCCACAGCGACACGGACGGCGACTGTGTCTGTGTGCCAAGCACCAGTCGCTGCGGGTCGGCAGGTCGATGGTGCCGTTTAGTCAGCAGCACTCTAATTCCTGCGCGTGGATTTCCACGGGGCTATGCATTGCGCGCCAGCGGCGAGCGTCTATCCTACCATTTCGCCATTTTGTTGCGGGCGGCTTCGAGGATCAGGCGTTCCCGCTCGGTCAGGCTTTGGATGCCGTGCGCGAAGATCTTGTCGAGGATGGGATCCACTTCGCGGCTGATGAATTCTTCCGACGGCAGGTCGGCGGGTTTGTCCGGCAGGGTGCCCGGCCAGCGCGGGATTTTGACCGACGCGGCCTTGACGAGTTCACGCCGGCGCCGGCCGGTCTGGGAGGATCGCCACTGATGCCACCGGGCCAGCAGCCCCTCCCACGGCAGGCGCACGTAGTCGCGGTGCCATCCGAGCTTCACCCACGACACGCCCGCGATCATGCCGCCGAGGTGGGCCGCATGGGCGACCCCGCCTCCAAAGAAGGAATGCGGAAATGCGATGCCGAGTCCGGTGAGCGCGAGGCACAGGAGCAGCAGGGTCCTTGCCCGCATTCTGACGGGAAGAATAAAGTAGAGCAGCATCGTCAGTTGGCGTTCCGGGTCGAGGGCGGTGAATGCGGCCACCAGCCCGAAAGCGCCCGCCGACGCGCCGACGACGGCGCCGCCGAGATGGCTCGGCCACAGCCACGAGCCCAGCATTTGAAGAAGACCCCCTGCGACGCCGCTGGAAAAATACAAAGAGAGGAATCGGGCTTTGCCCAGGACCCACTCGAGTTCGCGGCCGAAGACATAAATGGCCCAGCAGTTCAGCAGCAGATGGATCCAGCCGGCGTGCATGAATTGAAAGGTCAGCAATTGCCACACAAACCCGCGATGGACCCCCTCGAGACTCAGCGCCAGATAGGTGTCTGTAAACAGCGGTGACAGGACTGTGATCTGCAGAATAAAGACGATGACCAGGATGACGATCAACGCCACCGTGGCCGACCAGCGCGTGGGACCGGGCGCCTGTCGCATGTAGTCGCGGTTTTCCAGCATAACACGCTGAAAGTAGTCGTGCGAAAGGAGATTTTCAAACGACTTCTTGCTTTATTCACTGGCGGATGCGGCCGTCCACCAGTTCGACCCGCTTCGGCGCGCGCGATGCGATGTGATCGTCGTGCGTGGCGATCACCAGCGTCACCCGCCGTTCCTCGCGCAACGAGCAGAGGAGTTCGATGATCTCACCGCCGGTGCGCGAATCGAGGTTGCCAGTGGGTTCGTCGGCGAGGATCAGGTCCGGCTGGTTGATCAGCGCGCGGGCGATGGCCACGCGCTGCCGTTCGCCGCCGGAGAGTTCGGCCGGGCGATGTTCCATGCGCTCCTGGAGACCGACCCGCGACAGCAGTTCGCGTCCGCGCTCCTCGGCGACGCGGGCGGGGGAGCGGGCGATGCGCGCCGGCAGGCTGACATTTTCCAGGGCATCGAGTTCCGGCAGGAGATGATAGGACTGGAAAACAAAGCCGATTTTGAAGTTGCGCACGTGGGCCAGTTCGGCGCTCGAGAGTGTTGCCAGGTTCTGGCCGTCGAACACGATGTCTCCGCCATCCGGCGAGTCCAGGCCTCCCAATAGATGGAGCAGGGTGCTCTTGCCGGCGCCGGACGCACCCCGGAGCGCGATGAACTCGCCGCGCGCGACTTGGAAACTCAGCTCGCGCAACACAGTGAGCGAGCGCCTGCCGATCGAGTAGGTCTTGCTGATCGCCCGCGCGGCAACCAGCGTATCTCGCGCCTCATTCATATCGCAAGGCCTCCACGGGATCCATCCGGCTGGCAAATCGCGCGGGAAATGCCGCCGCCAGAAGGCAGATCACCAGCGAACCCCCGCAGATAATCACAATGTCGCCGGGAATCAGCTTCGCCGGCAACTGCGTGAAGCCATAAACGTCCGCCGGGAAAAGCTGCCAGCCGGTCAGCCGCCTCATGAGTTGGAGAAACTCGTTGCGGTAGGCCACGGCCAGCAGACCCGCGCCGAGTCCGGCGGCGATGCCGAGCATGCTGACGACCAGGCTTTGCCCCAGGAAAACCCACATCACCTGCCGGTTCGAGGCGCCGATGGCCTTCATGAGCCCGATTTCGCGCGTCTTCATCACGATGAAGGTGATCAGCGTGCACGTGATTCCGAACGCCGCGACGATCACGATGAAGAAGAGGATATACAGCATCACATTCTTTTCCACGAGCACTGCGGCGAGGATCGAACTTTCCTCCAGCCAGGTGCTGACCGCGTAACGCGGGCCGAGGGACTTTTCCAGTTGCTCCTTGACCCTTGGGGCCGCGAAGGGATCGCGCAGCATCACCATCAGTCCTTGCACGCTGTCGCCGATGTCGTACAGGTCCTGGGCGTTCTCGAGCGAGACCACGACGACCATGGCATTGTATTCATAATAGCCGACATCGAAGATCCCGCGCACTTCGTATTCGTCCGGCAAAATGGCCTCCTGTTCCTCCCGGGTGCGGCTTTTTTCCATTTTGGCCAGCTCACTCGGGGAATAGATGTTCACGCGATCGCCGACCTCCAGGCCGAGGCTGTGCGCGAGCACGCTGCCGATCACAATGCCGCGGCCGCTGACGTCGAATTTGCCTTCCCTGATGCTCGAGGGAAGCGTGCTGACCCGGGCTTCGGCCGCCGGGTCAACTCCGCGGACCGACGGGGCAAACGCGATCGGTTGACCGGTGGCCGGCTGCGTTTTCATCAGCACCTGTTCGATGATCGTCGGCGCGACCGCCTTTACGTCGGGGTCCAACGCGACCTTCTTCATGACCGCGGGATAGTTCGTCATCGTCTGGCCCGGTTCCACGACCTTCAAATGGGCGTTGAACCCGAGGATGGTGTCGCGCATCTGCTGGTCGAAACCGCTCATGACGCTGATGACGATAATGAGCACGGCAACGCCCAGGGCAACTCCGAGCACGGAAATCAGGGTGATGACCGAGACAAAGGTTCGCCTGGGCCGCAAGTACCGCAGCGCCAGCAGCAGTTCGAACGGCAACTGAGACATGAACGGCAAGCTAAACGGACGATCCGGCCATGTCAACGAAGGGTCGCGGCTGTGAACAGGCCCTCCTTGACAACCCGCGAGCCACCGCCCACCCTCGATTCGATTTCATCATGAAAAAAGCGCCGTTCCGAATCCTGATCGTGGCCGTCGGCCTCTGCCTTTCGCTGTCGCGTTCCTGTTTTGGCCTCGACGACGCCACCAACACCGCGTCGGGGTCCGCCGCGGGCACGGCCGACTCCAGCGCCGGCTCGGAGGAATCCCTGCGCGCTTACCTTCAGCTTCAGGAGCAGATTCATGAAGCCCTGCTGGCCATCGAGCGAAACCGGCAACAGTCCGAGGATGCGAGCGCCCGGACTTCCAAGGTATTGACGGAGCGGCTGGAGACCATCGAACAGTCTTTAAACGCCCAGCGCACCAACGAACTCGACGCCGTGGAGCACGCGAACCGGACGATGGTGATCGTGGTGAGTTCATTGGCTGCGTTGGGCTGTCTGGCGGTGCTGCTCACCGCGTATTTTCAGTGGCGCGCCGTGAACCGCTTCACCTCGCTTTCCTCCGCGCTCTCCGTGCAAAACGGCCTGGGCCCGTTCCGCACCATGGCCGCTCTCGAAGCCGGTGAAAACTCCCTGGCGACACTCGGGACGGCCGAGCAGTCCGGCGTCCGTCTGCTCGCCGCGATCGAGCGGTTGGAAAAGCGCATCCAGGAACTCGAACGCGTTTCGCGTCCGTCCTTGAACGACCCCGCGGCGGCGAACAACATTCTGGATTTGCAGCCTGCCGACGGGACTCCGGCCCCGGTTCCGGGGGATGCCGAGGCGGCGGCGTCCTCTCCCACCGCGGCGCTGCTGGCCAGCGGTCAGTCCTTCTTGAACCAGGGAAAACTGGACGAAGCCATCGTCTCCTTCGACGAAGTGCTCGCCTCGGATCCTCGGAATACGGAGGCGTTGGTCAAGAAAGGCACCGCCCTGGAACGGCTGCGCAAGTCGAAGGAAGCGCTGGAGTGTTACGATCGGGCCATCGCCGCCGACAGCTCCATGACGATCGCCTACCTGTACAAAGGCGGCTTGTACAATCGCATGGAACGATTCAGCGAAGCTCTGGCATGTTACGAGCAGGCCTTGCACACGCAGGAAAAACGCCGCGCTTCCTGAACGATTGCGCCCCGATCGGGCAGGGACGAACGGCCCCATTCCCGTCTCCGTATCCGCCTCACTGGATTCCCGCGGTCACCACAAAAAGGATTTCTGTTCGCCAAGCAGTTGGTCGCCCTCCCACAAGGTCGCGCGCCATGCCGAGAGGTCGCCAAATTTCCGGTATTCCTCGCCTGTGACCGGCAGTGACGTCCAGTGGCTGAACCAGCCGCCGGGTTTCACATCGTATTCGAGCACAAGCTGGGTCGGCAGATTGCCTTTGGCGATGCCCCGGAGTTCGAGTCGCAGCTTCAACGGCGAGAAGGCCGGCCCGCGGGCTTTCCACTGAATGTAGAAACGGAGCCCCGAGCGCAGCTTGGGATGGGCGCGCAAATTGGCCTGATAGGCGTCGCGATCGTAAAGACTCGGTGTCAGGGAGTGACGGCCGTGAAGATCCAGCCACTGGGGCAGAACTTTGATGATGCGCCCGGTCGCCGCCGCGGCGGGGAAGGGCGCCGCCAGCAGGCAGCACAGCAGGGTCAGAGACAGGCGCCGGCGCATGGGGGAGAATTATCCGGTCGGGCCGGCAAACTCAATCCGATTATTCCAACACCGGTCAGGGCGCTCACGGGACCGGCGCGTTGGTTTGCATCAGATCCGGCTCCTCCGGCACCAGGTCCTTCAGGGTGCGGAGCGGATGAAACGGCAGGAACACGAGTCGCGGGACAAAAAAAACCGGCTCGATCTTCGGCTCGTGCAGCGTTCCCATGATGCGGTATTCAAACAGCTTGCTGACCGGCCAGAGGGCCATGCTCAGAACCCGGCCTACCACCCAGGTGTCGCGCAACAACTCGGCCTCGGCGTGCGCATCCACACGGCCTTTGAAATCAATGTTCCCCCAGTACTGGAGCCGCATGATCGAGGCCCGGAGCTCCAGGTCGCTCGTCGAGATGATTCCATTCGTGATGGCGAAAGACGCGGATCCTTCGCTGGCCCGGCTGCTGCCCAGGCCCGGCATCATGGCGTCGAGCGGCGCCGACAGAATGCCGAAGATGGGAATTTCCCAGATCAATCCGTCGCGCAGGCTGACGTACCCCTGGCCCTGCCAGCTCTGCCAGTCTCCCGAGTTGGCGCGCGTCACGGCCAGTTCCGCCGTCAGGCTGCCTTCGAGCTGGTTGGATTTCGAGGACAGATCGCCCATCAACTGGTGCAGATCCACGTTCGTGGCCGCCGCGAAGAAGTGGAAGTCCGTTCGGTGTTCCGGGTGAAAGTCGAATTCCGCGTTCCCCATTGCGGTCCCATGGTAAAAGTCCGTGCGGACGTGTTTGAGCGCCAGCCGCTCCTGCTCCCAGTCCACTCTCCCGGAGATGTGCGGCACCCTGAATTTCAACCACTCGAACGGACCGCCGTCCACGTCGAAATGCAGGTCCGCGTCCTTCTCCTCGCGAAGCGGGATGATTCCTTCGACGCGGACGGTGGGAGGTTTCAGAAAGCGATAGGGTTCCAGGGCACGGCTGACGTGCGGGCCGATGGCGCGCGCCACCACGGCTGGGTCCGCAGTGCTGAAGCCGTTGGTCAGGTACACCTTCCGCTCGGAGTAATCCACACCCACCCGGCTCGCGGCAAGCCGCTGGGTCCCCTGGTCGCGCACGAGCCTGGGTTCGATCAGTGTCAGATACCGGTTGGTGTATTCCAGATCGGCCTGGAAAGCCTCGGCGGACTCCCCGCGCAATGTGAAATGGTCCAGGGCCGCATGCGCCCTGATCCCCATCCGACCCGGCTCGTACCAACGTCCCCAGGCCTCGCCATCGAGGGTGGGCGGCCGTGTGAACGCGATAAGGTCGAGAACCCGCTGCGGGTTGGGTTCGAGCAACGGCCGCAGCGCCCGGACATCGATGGTGCTGTGGATGCGGAAGTAATAGTCGCGGGTCCGCTCGTTGGATTCAAGGGCCAGTTCGAGGCGTCCCTCCGGGCGCGTGACGACCAGGTCCGGCAGGCGCCAGACTTCGTTCGAGTAATCGAAGTGCGAGTCTGCCGTGGAAGCTGGCACTTTCCGGAACGTGCCGTTTTCGAGGTGAAAATGGCCGCGCAACTGGACGGTCGGCTTCACGTCGCCACGCCAGTCCGGGTGACGGTTCGTCCACTCGGGCAGCATCAGGGTTCCTTCGGCCTGCACGCGGGGCGGAGTGATCCAGGAATATTGCGACAACCAATCCCGGCTCTTTTCGGTCAGCAGCGGGAAAATCCGTTGCAGATCGAAATCGGATGAGCCGCTGAACTCGAGTTGGCGGGTGGACGCTTCGAGGCGCGCCTCGCCATTCAGCGTGCCGCTGTAAAGCCGGACGGAGATCCGTGTGGCGTGCAGATCGGGTGTGCGCCACCGGCCTGCGCACAGAAGCTCGTCGGCTTCCAGCCGGGAAGAGCGCAGCCCCGCCAGCCGACAGTCCCAGGAGAATGCGTAGGGGACCAGGTTCGTCCACCAGCCCGACACGGCTTCACCGGATGAGAGCGGGGAGCGGTCGGGAGGGGAAAGATTGGCGGTGAATTCCATGCTTCCCGCGCTGCCCCAGCGCGTTTCCAATTGTGCCAGTCCCAGTTTGCCCTGGCCGGAAAGCGGGATGGCATTCGTGATCGAGTGGACCCATCGGGTCTCCAAATGGGCCTGTGCCGCTCCGCCCCATTTCGTTTCCACGCGCGCCGCCGTCACGTCGAGATCAGCCTGGACCGCGTTGGTGTCAGGTCCCGCCGCAATGAGGTGCAGTATCAATGTCATGTTGGTGATGGCCACCCACGGTGTCTGCGCATTTTCGGCCTGAAAACTGATTTCCGCCGACGACAGTGCATTGCCGGTTGCCGGAATGAGCTGGATCGAGGCAAGTCCCCGTTGAAACGTTCCCCAGGGCGTGTCGGCGCCGGCGGCATCCAGCTTCGCTTGAACGCTCAAACCCGGCAAATTGCGGGCGTCGCCGCGCACGTCGATACTGAGTCGTGACGGCGCGGAGAAACGGACCTGTTCCAGCGCGTCCGCCCACTGGCTGAGGCGGGTGGTGGTGGGTGTCCGCGGATGAACCCACCTCCAGTCGCGGACGGCTGAAGCGTTGGTGATGGTGCCCGTGAGCTGGAAGTCCCCGCCGGCGAATCGGGCTCCGAAATGATCGAGTTGCCAGCGGTCGCCCGGGAGAAGATGCAGTTCGGTTTGGATGTTGCTGACACACAGGCTGCGCGGGGGCGTGTTGCTCGAGCGGATGGGCCAGACCAGGGAACCCCTTCGCAAGATGAGCGACTCCACCTGGAATTGCAGCCTGGCGAGCGCGCGGTAATCGAGATTCACCTCGACTTCGTCGAGTGTGAGTTTCGGGCTGGAGGATTCGTCCGCGCGCCCGAAATGGACGTTTTCAGCCACGATTCCATGGTCCAGGCGCCAGCGCAATCGGGTGAACTGGAGGTCGATGCCGCGGGTGCGAAGTTTTTGCAACAGGGGCTTCTTCACAAACCCGGGCAGGCCGACCCGGTTCAGATACAGCAGGGCGCCGAGCAGCACCAGAATTACCAGCCACATGCACATCCGGACCCGACGAAAGGCAATTCGGCATTTGCGCCAGAAGCGGCTTGTATCTCGCGCGGCCATGCGTCAGTGGAGAGTGGCGGGAATCGTGAGATAGGTTTGAACGTATTGGTGGTAGAGCCGCCAGGGGAATTCGAAGATCCAGGGTCGATCGTCGAGCGCGGTCAGCGCATAGGTCGAGCCGGAAGGCGCGGTGGCGCCGAATTCAACGCTCAGTTTGCGGCCGGTTTTCAATTCCACCTCGACCCGCAGGCTGTTCGTCGTGAAACCATATCGGGCGCGGTTCTCATCGCCTTGCGCGATCCAGCTTTCGGCGGTCAGTCCGCCCAACTGGTGCGCCACTTCGTCCATGGCCAGATCGTTGATGATCCCCTGCGAACCCGGCGCGAGCGACCAGCTGTTGACGCCGTTCCGGACGACCTCGCGGGTCCTGCCATCCTGATGGATGAGAATCCGCGCCACGTCGCTCTCGTCGAAATGCCAGATGCGCCGCTCCCGCAATTGCCAGCTCGCCGAAGGCAGCAGCGCCAGATCGGCTTGCGTGACGGTGTACAGGGAGCTTTCATCGGTCCGGCGCGCGTAAACCCTGTCATCCTGGTTCGTCCCGAAATCGAGCTGCGCGATAATCCGGTTGGTGATGCCGGCGGCGGCGTTGGTCACGGCCGCCCTCAGCGTGAACTGGCGGCTTGGAGACGCCAGCCCCACGTTGGGCAGATCCGGAGCCGTCACGACATCCTTGACAATCTCGCTGACCTGCAAGTCGCCCAGGTTCCGGATGAACGCATCGACCAGCTCGGGGTCGGCAGCAACCCCGCCGGGCAGGATGCGCCACGTGTTGTCGGCTCCCCGCTCGATCGTGAAATGGTCCTGAGCCCGGACTTCAATCGAGTCCAGCGGCCCCGTCATCGTGACCAGATGCCGGTCGCGAAACACATCATAGGAAGCGCGCCAGGGCGCGAGCGCGTCCTTCGAGACCGTGATGACCGAGTTTTCGTCGCTGCGCCGCGCATAGATCTGGCCGGTGTCGTTCGTCGGGCTCTTGCCGAAGTGAAGCTGCAGCACGGCGTTCGTCCCCTGCGCGAATGCCAGGCTGAGTTCGGGGGCCTGCAGACCCAACGAGTCCAGGTCCGCCTTGGGATCGTCCGAAACGAACTGGATCGCGCGCAGATCTTGAAGCCGTGTCAGCGCCTCTCTCACCTTGTCGCTGTCGGCGCGGGTTTCCCATCCGGGGAGAATGATGCGCCAGAGCTGGTTCGTCGGATTGCGCTGCAGCTCGAACGCTTTCCCGGCGTTGGTCACCAGCAAGCGATCGGACACGATCTGCATCAAATCCACCAGGCGCGGATCGCGCCAGTCATCGGCCCTGGCCGGTATCAGCTTTAACAGATCGGCATCCACCACGTAAACCTCGCCGATGCCCACCACCTGCACGAACAACTGGTCGCCGGGAGCCGTCCGGTAGCCCAGATGGATGAAGGTCTGATCCTCGCCCTGCCGCAGGACGAGGGTGTTCTGCGGCGGTTCGAAGCCATACCGTTCGTCCGCCTTTGGAACATTTTTCAACTCCTGCGCCGTGATGGATGTCGCCGGTGTGAGGGATTCCAGGGCGACGAGCAGCTCCTGGACGCGGTCCGGCCGGGCGGGGTAGCTGAATGGGCTCGTCAACCGCCACGCGCCGTTGGTGCGTTCGGCCCGGATTTCCACCTTTCCTTTGGGCAGGATCTGAATGCTCGTCACGGCCGAGGCCGTCAACCGCGGCAGGATCTTCATCGGCCCGATGGCCGGCTTCTGCAGGTGCCGTTCGAAAAAGAAGATGAACGCGAACAACCCTCCGGCGAGAGCCACCCAAAACCAGGTGCTTCTGGAGTTCATGCGAGAAAAGGGACGGAGATGCGGAGTGAGGCAGCGCTCCGGCGAGGAAGTCCCATTTCGATCCTCCGGCGCTCCGGCGTCCCATGGCTTCGCTGCTGTTTCATTTACCTGCGTCGCCGTAGCCAGACCAGCCCGCCGAGCATCAACACTCCACCGGGCATGGCGCCGAGCAGGATCCACTCGAGTTTCTGCAACTGGCTTTGGCTGACCATAATGCGGTATTCGGTGATCGGTTTTGGGCCGAGCCCCTCGAGCAGTAGCGTGCGATCCAGCAGCCAGTTCACGGCGTAACCCGCAAAATCACGGTTCGCCGCGGCATCGATCAACTGGTTATCAAGGAAAATGGAGTCGCCGATGACCAGTATTCGCGTGGAACCCCGTTCGGAGACCACCCCTTTGACCCCGCTTTTTTCCACGGCAACCATGAGCGGAAGCGGCCGTCGCTCCGGCGTTGACTGGTGACCGCGCAGGAATGATTCGGGACCGGAAAAGGCAATTTCCTCCACCTTGGACCCGTCCGCGGCCGGCGCGGAGGGATCGATCCTGCTGATTTCCCGGGGCAGAACCATTTCAAGACTCGAACCGGTCAGGGGATTGACGGTCGGGTTCCTGCCAAAAGCGGAGACGATGACATCCGAGCCGGAATAACTGTTGTTCGTATCCGCAATGACGCCGCTGGCGACCTTCACGCCCCAGTTGGCGAGAATGGGTTCCAGTCCTGTCTGGCGGTTCACGGAGTAGGCGTTGAACATCACAAGCAGGCGGCCGCCCTCCGTCACATACTGAACGATCTGGTCCAACTCGTGCTGCGCGATCGGGTCCTTGGGTCCGGCGATGATGAGGAGGTTGCAGTCCGCCGGGACGGGGTTGTTGACCAGTGTGAGGGGTTCCACCTGGATATGGTTCTGCTCCAGGATGCCGGCGAATTTTCCGTAGCCCATCGCCTCCGAGCTGTCCCCGAGGCTGGGCTCGCCGTGTCCCTGAAGGAAACAGGCCTTGAAAGGTTTCGGGGTGGTCACCGCGAGCAGGGCGCCGATGAACATCATTTCACCCTTGAACGCAACCGGCCTGCGGCGAAACTCGCGCTCGGTCGGATTCGGCACGGGCTCGAGGGTATATTCCGCCAGCGCGTTGCCGGGGATGATCTTGGTGTTCCCGCCGCAATCGAAAATCACCAGGTCCTTGTTGGTCGAGGCGCCCAGATTGTATTTTATCTTCAGATCCTGCGCCGCGCCCGGATCGCGATCGTAATCCACGGTTTCGACGGTGATGGCCGGATCGGTGAAATGGAATTCCTTCAGCAGTTCGGAGATGTCGCTGTAGAGCGGCTGGTCCTTGTCGTAATAGAGGACGACCCGGACCTGGTTGGTCAGGGATTGGAGCAGATGAACCGTTCGGGGGGATAATTCGACACGGGTGCGGGTGCTGAGATAGAACCGTTGAAAATAGCGGCCGCTGAGGTAGTTCGCCATGACGGTCACGGCAAAGACCATGATCACGGCCAGCAGAACGTTGAAACCGATGCTCCATTTTCGGCCCCGCGAGAAGCTGGGTTTGGATGAAGGGTCCGATGCCATGTTATTTCCACCGCCGGCTTCCGAGCACGCGCAGGGTGAGGAACAGGAAGAAAAAGGTCAGGCTCAGGTAAAGCACCACCGGACGCGTGTCCACCACACCGCGCGCGAAATCATGCATCTGGTCCCGCAGCGCAAAGAACGAAAGCACCTGCGCCTGCCAGTCGGATGTCGGAAGCTGCTTGGCTAGAAAACTCACGAGGAACAGGCTGACGCACAGCACCACGCTGATCATCGCCGCCGTCATCTGGCTGCGTGTCAGCGCGGAGGCAAAGCAACCCAGCGAGATGAAAAGGCAGCCGACCAGAAAAATGCCCAGAAAGGTGCTGCCCACCACGCCCGCGTCCAATCCCGTGGGATCACTGGTGTAATGCCGGAGAATGAAGATGCACGCCAGCAACGGCAACCACAGGATCATGTAGAGGGCAAGCGCCGCGCTGAACTTGGCCGCGAGCACCTGCAGGTCGCTCACCGGCGTCGTCATCAGCGTCTCATACGTTCCCGAAAACTTCTCGTGCGCAAACAGCCGCATGGTGATCACCGGGACCGCCAGCAGCAGGATCAGCCAGAAAAAAGCGGTCATGTAAAAAAGTTCGGTGACCGGCATGGGGATCGAATCGCCCTCCAGGTTCCTCAGGAGGCTCCAGAAACTGAATCCCACGAGGAATGTCGTCCCGGCCAGGAGGACGTAGCCCGTGATGGACAGAAAGAAGCCGGCCAGCTCACGCCGCATGAGCGTCCAGTAAGCCTGCATCAGGCCTCCTCCGTTCCCGCGCGGTTGCGCCCCGCAGGCGGATCCTTGACACCACCGGATTTCATCACGGTTCCTCCTCCTCTTCCGGGCGGGTGACCTGAACGTAGATGTCTTCGAGCGAATGCCGTTTGCGGGTCAGTTCGCGCAAACACCACCCCCGCTCCCGTGTCAGGGCGAAAATGCGAGGCCGCAGATCGATCCCGTCCCGTGCTGTGAGCGCGCATCGGAAATATTCGCCGTCCGTCGGCGAGACATCAAACTGCTCGATTTCGGGCATTTGCGCCCAGCATTCCTGCAACTCGATTTCGGGCGCCGCAATCTCGGCGACAATCCGGCTCGTGTTGTCCATCAGCCGCTGGAGGTTCTCCGGCGTGTCGGCGGCCAGAATCTTTCCCTCATACAGGATCAACATTCGGCTGCACGTCATTTCGGCCTCCGGCAGAATATGGGTGGAAATGAGCACGGTGTGGCTGGCGGCCAGTCCCTTGATCAACTGACGCACCGCCCGGATCTGCCGCGGGTCCAGGCCGATCGTCGGTTCGTCCAGAATGATCAGCTCCGGTTCGTGCACGAGCGCGTCCGCCAGACCGACGCGCTGCCGGTAGCCTTTCGAGAGATGCCCGATGATCGTCCGGCTCACGTCCTTCAGCCCGCATTGTTCCATCACCACGTCCGCGCGCTCGCGCGACCGTTTCCGGCCCAGGCCCTTCAACCGGGCGCGGAATTTCAGATATTCCCGCACCCGCATGTCCAGGTGCAGCGGATTGTTCTCCGGCATGTAGCCGATGCGGCGCCGCACCTCGCGGGATTCGGTGAAGACATCCAGCCCCGCCACGCGCACGGTGCCCGAACTGGCAGGCAGAAAGCAGGACAGAATGCGCATCGTCGTGCTCTTGCCCGCCCCGTTGGGCCCCAGCAGACCCACGATTTCACCACGGCCGACCGTGAAGGACAGGTTCGATACCGCGGTGTGCCCCGCGTACCGCTTGGTTAAATTCTTAACCTCGATCATCAGATCGTCGCTCATGAGTCTTAAACCCAAGTTTAGTCAGGAAACAGCGGGCTCAGCCAACAAAATATACGTTCAACGCGGAATCAATTCCACCGCGCCCTGGTGCACGACGTTGAAATCCCCGACGCGCTCGACCAGCGCCAGATCCAGCCGGAGTGGCTCGCCGCTTCTTTTGGCATAAATCAGTTTTGCCAGCGCTGTCGAGTCCGCCGGCGGCGCGTCCCCGTCCACCGCGCGGATGAGCATGCCGCCCCGCAATCCCGCCGCCGCCCCCGGGCTTCCGGACTCCACGTCCGAAATCACGAAGCCATCCGCCGTTCTCTCCAGGCTCAACCCTAGCTTGTCCCGCACCATCCGGTCGTTGAACACGGATCGGGCCGGCACCAGCCTCACGGTCACGTCACTCACCTTGTCTCCACGCCGGAGGGTGATCGGGATGTCCGAACCGGCGTTGGTCGCCAGCAGCTCGCCGAAATCAATGAAGCTCTTCGGCGGCCTGCCGCCCACCTGCAGAACGGCGTCCCCGATCCTCAAACCCGCCCGGCCCGCGGGGCTCTCCGGCTGCACGGTGGTGATCATCAGCGGATAGGAGCCCACTTTCACCCGCGCGCCAAACCAGTAGGACCGCACAAATTCCGTCGGGATATCCGAGAGCGCCTCTTCCACCAGCCGGATCGGGATGGCGAAGCCGATGCCCTGGACAGGCTGGCCGCTGCCGCTGGGATCCTCGTTCAGCACCGCGACATTGATGCCGATGAGTTCGCCGCGCAAGTTGACCAGGGGACCGCCGCTGTTGCCCGGGTTGA
>PLQC01000095.1 GCA_003159675.1 Limisphaerales bacterium | reverse complement strand
CCGGGACCGACCCCTTCATGGAATCTCTTCCGGTGGCAGGCAAATTACTATCGGCGGCTTGACGATGACGATACTGGAACGCCAGCCGTCCCAGACCTCAGTTGGACAAGTCCACAGGAGTCGATCAGCCATAGAAGTCGGCCGCCTGTTCGCCGATACGGGGCAGCGGATTGAAACTGTGTCAACCGTTGGACTGGTTACTCGCGTGCGGCTCCATGAGCTGCCAGATGGTTGTTATGCGCCTCTTGCGCATGCGAGACTTGCACCGGCGTCGGGCCTTGATGAGGCGCGCGGCCTGCCTCCACTTCCCTACTCGAGGGTTGTGCCTTGATTCCGCCTTTACCGTTGAACGCGTGATTCGGACCCTTGATTTCCCGAACCACCGAGCGGTCCTGGTAAGTATTGTGCACGTTGTTGCGGTCCACGTTCGAGATGGCCGTGTTATGCTGGAACACGCCCCCTTCCCAACGTCCGCCGTTGAAGCCTGAGCCGAAGTAGCCGTTGCCGTAATTGATGCCGCCGTAGAAGCCGACTTGCGGGCCCCAATACCCTCCGTGCCAGGCGTACTTGCCGCTGACGAGGCCCCAATAACCGGGCGTCCAGAGGAGTCCCACGCTGGGAGGGACAACCCATTGTCCCGGCACCCAGTAGTAGCCATAATCACCGTACTGATAGTAGCCAGGCGTCCAAATGTACCCGTCGCCAGGACAGGGGGGCTGATCGAAGACGGCGATGGGCGGTGGCGCGAGGTTCACCGAAAGCTGAATTCCGGCGAAGGCGTGCGCTCCGAAGAGGGCGGCCAGCACCAGAATCAAAAACATTGTGAGTTTGTGTTTCATCTTTGTGTTCTCCTTCCCGTTCTGTTCACTTTAAACCGGGCAAACGATTTTCGTTGAACTGATAGGAATTTGCTTTTTGACGCTGCGCGGTTCAGGGAGAATTGCTTTCAGCATCGTGTTCATTTGCCAATGATTTTACGCCTTTGTCGGCGCACAGCAAGGCTGTTTTTAGCCGACATTTCCCATATGACATACGCCGCGTGATTATCGCGGGCCATTCAGTCTTATTAACCAACATCGTATCATGTTTAACAGCTCCCGGAAACTGACCCCTTAATGAGATGACTTCTAGTCCTCGCGCTCGAACGCCATCTCCAACGCTTGGCCGCCAATCACCAGCCGGTCGCCCTCAATCTCGGCGGTCGCCTCCTCCGACTTCCCGCCGGAGCTGTAATTCAAAACATACTTTCCATCGGACTCGCTCCACTGACCTGACAGTGTCTCGAGCGTCGTGGATGGAGGGGCTCCCGGCGACGTTTTCAACTGCGGGAGATTCTTCAAAACCAGTTGATGGTCCGTCATCGCGACAAAGGAGGTCGTGGCGAACTGGGCCGCCATCCATTGCCTCACACGGGCCATTTCGCTTGATGGAATGTTCGGCTTGGATCTGCGCAGCAACCCGATCGTCGGATTGACGGCGAAATCCCAGCGCCCCAGAATCTTCACGGGATCGTACTTTGGCGAAACACCATTGGTGAGAAAGGCCGCCAAGTCGTCCAGATCGGGCTCCACGATGGCCCAGATCGTTTTCAGCTCGCTGCTGTTCTTCAGCATCGCGGCGATGGATGGGGACTGGATGAGTTCGGTGATTGGCGGCTGCCGTTGCCAGAGTGCCGAGAACTCTTTGTCGTTGAGAATTCCCTGAAATTCAGGTTGTTCCGCGAGGCTGAGAAACGGCGGATACCGGTCCAATCGACTCTCCAACAGCGGCGTGTGGTAGAGCTCGCCGACAATGTCCGCGGTTTTATAATAGACGGGCGGCATCCGATCTATCACTCTGGCCACCTTCGCCATGCCCGTGCTCTCAAGGTCCCGTCCCACCCGATTGAGGATCTTGAGTCCGCGGGGGTCTGCATCTCCCGAGGCCATCTGGACGGTCCAATAACTCAGGATGTAAATGACAAACGAGATCAAGATCAGATAGGCGGCTCCGTTCACCAGGCCCAGGCACATCCCAAGCCGTGAATTCATCCGCCGCCACAGGGTCAGTCTCAGATCCCCGCCCTTGTACTTGTAATGAACCTCCGTCTTTCTGTGAACCGCAAACGCGACGACTTTGAAAATCACCAGAATGACGACGAAGACGATGGCGGGCGGCACAAGCCAGAGGTCGATGAGATTCTTGACGCCCACGGCCGACAGGGCGGGCCTGAGCAGATGCGTCAGGGGGTTGGCCAACAGCGCGCCCGTCAGGATGCCGACCAGCGAAAACGCCACTCGAATCACCCCCTGCCTCAAACCCAGCCCCGCCGCTGAAGCCAAAAGCAAAACCGCCAATAACCAGATTGTCATGGCTATGGACTAAGCTTTTCCCGGCCAAAAAGCACGCGGAAAAATGCGGTGTTCTCCGGCCTGTTTGCAATCGGGGGCAGTGTCAGGATGCGACCGGTTCCGTCACTCCTCGCGCAGCGGGAGAAGTTGCAGCCGGGTCTGGTTGAAGGCGGTTTCCAACTCCCGCAGCAGGGCGGGCGCGCCGGCGAGGTTTCCCGACTGCCCGAGTTCCTCCAGCTTCTGGGAAAGGTCCACGATGCGCTTGGCGCCGAGGTTCAGTGCCATGCTCTTCAGGGCGTGCGCATGAAACCCCAGTTTCGTGGGGTCGGTGATGGACTGGTGGATCTGCGCGATGCGCTGCGGCGCGCCTTCGAGGAAAAGGTTTACCAGTTCGCGAACGATGGTCGCTCCTTCGGCCGGCGAAATGTCGCGCAACTCGTCCAGGATGCTTTCATCCAGCAGGCTTTCGCTGGACATTTTGGGCGGACGGATCAGGAACGAGGTGTCGGGCTTCCGGAACCGCGTCGGCCCCCATCGCTCCAGCGCGCTCTGCAACTCCGCGATGCGCACGGGCTTGGAAATGTAATCGTCCATGCCGGCGGCCAGGCACTTTTCGCGATCGCCCATCAGGGCGTTGCCGGTCATGGCAATGATGCAGGGACGCTTGTCGCGCGTCCAACGCTCGCAGATTTTCCGGGCCGCTTCCAGACCGTCCATTTCGGGCATCTGCACGTCCAGGAGAACAATATCGTATGCCTTCTGTTCCAGCGCCTGGAGGACTTCGATCCCGTTGTTGGCCATGTCGGCGCGATACCCCAGTTTCTGCAACACGCTCAAACCCACCTTCTGGTTGATGGGATTGTCGTCCGCCAGCAACACGCGAAGGGGAAAACGCTTGGCAAATTTGGCGTCGAACACCGGAGTGGCCGGGGCCTTCTTCTCGCGCTGCAGTTGGACGTTCATCGCGCGGCACAAGGCGTCCAGCAACTGCGCTGGGCGGATGGGTTTGTGGACGAAAATGGAAACGCCGGCCTCCCAGGGGCGCGCGTCATCGCTCCGCGGTCGCACCGAGGAGAGCACCAGCAATGGCAGATCGCGGCCCGACGGCCGCTGGCGGATTTCCCGGACCAGGGCGAGACCGTCCATGTCCGGCAACTGGAGATCGATGATGATGGCATCCAGGGGGGAATCGTCGGCCACCAGCGCGAGGGCCTCCCGGCCGGTGCCGACGCACTCCACCAGCATTCCCCATTGCTCGGTTCGATGCTGGAGGATGCGCCGGTTGGTGGCGCTGTCTTCGACGACGAGGAGGTGTTTGCCGGCCAGTTGCGGTTGCTGCAACTGCCAGTTGGGCGGCGCCAGGGCCGACGAAGTCTTCGTCAAAATGGTGAAATGGAATGCGGCCCCGTGACCTGCGACGCTTTCCACCCAGATCTTGCCGCCCAACAACTCCGTCAGACGCTTGCAAATCGCAAGCCCCAGTCCGGTTCCGCCGTAGTGCCGCGTCGTGGAGGCGTCCACCTGCTGGAAGGATTTGAAAAGCCGGCTCTGCTTCTCCAGGGGAATGCCGATGCCCGTGTCCCGGACGGAAAAATGCAGCAGCCATTCCTCCGGATGCTGCAGAAAATCCGTATCGTGTTCGTGCCCGGGTTCGGTGGCGCGGGCGCCATGGGCGGCCGGCGTGACCTCGATCACGACCTCACCCTGGTGTGTGAACTTGACCGCGTTGCCGACGAGGTTGACCAGGATTTGCCGGAGCCGGGTCACATCGCTGACCAAAATCTTCGGGATGGTATCGTCCACGATGTACGCCAGGTCCAACTTCTTTTCCGCCGCCTTGGGCGCAAGCAGGTCCAGCGCCTCCTCGATGCAGGTGTGGATCTCGAACGGATGGCTTTCCAGCTCCAGTTTCCCCGATTCGATTTTCGAGAAATCAAGGATGTCGTTGATGATCGTCAGGAGCGCGTCGGCGCTGCTGCGGGTCGCCTCGACATATTCCCGCTGCTCGTCCGTCAGTTCCGTGTCCAGCAACAGGGCCGTCATGCCGATGACGCCGTTCATCGGCGTGCGGATTTCATGGCTCATGTTGGCCAGGAATTCGGATTTTGCGACGGTGGTTTCCGCGAGTTTCTGGTTCAAAGCCACGAGCGTGGCGTTGCTTTCGATCAACTGCTGCTGGCTTTCCCGCAGCGCGCGGTGGGCGGCGTCGCGTTGCAACTGGTTCATGTAGGCCCTCGAGTGGTACCGGATGCGGGCGATGATCTCGATTTTGTCCGGCAGTTTCACCAGATAATCGTTGGCGCCCATGGCGAACGCCTGGCCCTTGACCTGCGGATTGTCGTTTGTGGAAAGGACGATGATGGGGACGTCTTTGGTGGCGGGATTGGCGCGGAACTGCCCGACGAGGGTCAGCCCATCGATGCCCGGCATGACCAGGTCCT
This sequence comes from Limisphaerales bacterium, assembly GCA_003159675.1. Taxonomy (GTDB): domain Bacteria; phylum Verrucomicrobiota; class Verrucomicrobiia; order Limisphaerales; family BOG-1460; genus BOG-1460. The sequence continues at coordinate 40,797 of PLQC01000095.1, read as the reverse complement.
GGAGGATCACGGTCGGCTTCACGTGTTCGGCGACGTTCAGCGCTTCCCGGGCGTCCGCACAGTAGTGGAAGTCAACATCGGTCTGACCGGCCAGGGCCCGTCGCACGACTTCACATACCATGGCCTGGTCGTCCACCAGCAGCACCATGACACGATAATCCGTGGGGTGCGGCGGATGCGCGGCATCCAGTTTCAGGGCGAGATTGGGGCGTTCAATGGTCATGGGAGCAAACCTCCGGTTCAAGCAATTCAACCAGTCGGGGCACGATGCGATTCAACGGCAGGATGTCCGTGACGGCGTGCAGTTCGGCGGCGGCTTTGGGCAAGCCGTACACGGCGCTGCTGGCCTGGTCCTGCGCGATGGTATGGCACCCCGCCCGGTCCGGTCTCCGGAAGGACCCCTCATCCCACCGGAGTCTGGCGACATTGTTGATCTTGGCGATTCTCATGACTCGGGTTGGCCGATAAGGTCCATGACCGCCTGCAGCAGGGTTTCATCATGAAAGCTGCCTTTGGTGAGGTAATAGTCCGCCCCGGCTTCCAAACCGCGCAACCGGTCCTCATCGCGGTCCTTGTAGGAAACGATCAGGACCGGGACCGATTTCAGATCGGGATCTCTTTTGATGCGGGCGGCCAGTTCAATCCCATCCATGCGCGGCATGTCCACGTCGATGATGACCAGGTCGTAGTGCCCGGTCAGCACGGCGTTCCAACCGTCCATGCCATCGACCGCAACGTCGGCGACATACCCGTGGCCGGCGAGGAGTTTTCGTTCCAGTTCACGCACGGTGACGGAGTCATCCACGGCGAGGATGCGTTTGCGTTTGCGCGTCGCCGGGCGGGCGGGTTGAGACGCCACCCTGGCCAGCAACCCGCTGGAAGCAAGCCGCTCGATCGAGTCCAGCAGATCCTCGGCGTCCACGATCAGGACCGGAGAGCCGTCCTCCATCAGCGCGGCGGCGTGGATATCATTGACCTTGCCCAGACGCGGATCGAGCGGTTGCACGACCAGTTCGCGCTCCCCGAGAAAGCGATCCACGACCAGTCCATAACGCGCGTCGCGGTCGCCGAGCACCACGACCGGCAGCTCGGCTCCGAACGGCTGGGCCTCGCAATCGAGCACCTGGTGCGCCACCAGCAAGCCGATCTGGTGTCCGTCCAGGGTAAAATAGTGCCTGCCTTCCAGTGCCTGGATTCTGTCCCGCGGCAATTTCAACGTGCGGTTGATGTGCGATAGCGGGATGGCGTACGGTTCGCCGCCGATGTTCACCAGGAGGGTGCGCAGCACCGAGAGGGTGAGCGGGAGCTGGAGCTGAAAGCGCGTGCCCCGGCCCGGCTGCGTGCTGACGCGAACCGTGCCCCGCACGCTTTTTACCATGTTCTGCACCGCATCGAGGCCGATGCCGCGGCCCGAGACTTCCGTCACCGCCTCTTTCAGGGTCAATCCGGGGAGGAACAGGAATTTGAGCAGCTCGGCTTCGCTGAGTCGTTCGGCGGTGGAGGCGGTGACGAGGTTCTTCTCCACAATCAACCGCCGCAGGCGGTCCTGATCGATGCCGGCGCCCTCGTCGGAAACGGTCACGAGCAGCATGCCGGCGCTGTGATGGGCTTCGATCCGGATGACGGCCTCGCGTGGTTTGCCCGCGCGCATGCGTTCGTCAGGAGTTTCGCAGCCGTGATCGAGCGCGTTGCGCAACAAGTGCGCCAGTGGCGTTTCGAGCCGGTCCAGGATGTCGCGGTCCACCGGGGTGCTCTCGCCCGAAATCTCCAGCCGCACCTCCTTGCCGAGTGAGCGCGCCATGTCGCGGACCATGCGCGGGAAGCGGCGCAACCCGTCGCCGAAGGGCCGCATGCGGGCGCGCAGGACCTCCAGGTACAGCCGATGGGAAAGGTGCGCCGAGCGCCGGTCGTACAGATCGAGTTCCTCCAGTTTCTCGGCCAGGAACTCCTGGCACTCGGCCAGCCGCTGGGAGGCGTCGGCGAAAGGGTCGGAGGGGGTTCCGGGCGTTGCGGGGTTTTCAACGACGTTGCGCACCACCTGCAGCGACTGTGCCACCTCCGAGTGCAGTCGTTTCAGCCGTTGCATGGAATCGGAAAACGGCCTCAGCCACCGTGATTCCACCAGCGATTCCCCCGCCAGGCCCAGCAGGCGATTCAAACTCTCGGCCGTGAGGCGCAACATGCGCTCGGGCGGCTCGTGTTTGCGAAGCGGAACGAGGCTGGAATCCTCGTGTGGGGCGGGTTTCTCCGCAGGCGCCTCCGGGAACGCGTGGGGTCCGGCGCCCGGGCGACCGGTCTCACCCGGCCCCCTGCTCTTCCCGGTTTGCCCCGACAACCGTCTCATCTCGTCCAAGAACCCGCGAATCGCGGCCGCGTTCGCGGCCTCCCAGGCGGGGATGCTGTCTTCGATCGCCTTCGCCGATTGCTGCAACAAATCGACGCCCCGAAGCAGCCTGTCGATTTCCGTCCCGCCCAGTTGGATCAATCCGTTTTGCGCGGCGACGAGACAGTCTTCCATCGCGTGTGCAATCTCCACGGCGGGCAGGAGATTTACGATGTGTGCGGCGCCCTTCAGCGAGTGGGCGGCGCGCAGAAGGGTTTGAAGCGGCTGCGGCGAGGCCGGCCTCCGCTCCAGTTCCAGGAGCGCGGAGGTCAGAACGGCCGTTTGATTCTCCGCCTCGACCCGGAAGAGCTCGATCAGGGAACTGTTGAAGTCGTTGAGATCGGAGGGATTCACATGACGCTGCGGTTGAGGGTTGAGAACAAAGACTCCGGCTCCAGCCAGCCGACCAGTTTGTCCTGCCAGGAAAAGACACCCTGGGTGAAGCCGGCCCTCCGGTTGCGCGGCGTCATCGCCGGAGGCGCCGCCTCCTCGGCATGAAAACGGTGGATGCCGTGCACTTCATCGGCGGGAAACACCAGCCGGTTTCCGTCCCACGCCACGACGAGGAGGCGGTCGTGATACGTGCGAAGCTTTTCCAGGGCGGCATTATGATCGACGCCGAGCAATCGGCCCATCGACACACACAGGAGCAATTCTCCACGGATGTTCACCAGGCCCAGCAACACCCCGTGACGGCGGTGCGGGATGGAGTGAACCGGCCGGGGTTCGGCCACTTCCTGAAAGGCCTGCGTGGGAAGCGCCAGCCATTCGGGTCCGACGCGGAAGATCACCACCGAGATTTTGCTGCCGGTGGCGGGCTTCCGCTGGATCGAAAAGTACTCCGTGCGCTCGCGCCGGTATCCGGGCGGGAGCGCGCGTTCCAGCAACTGCAGACCGGCGTTCGAATAGACCGGACAGTTGCGGCAATGAATCACCTCGCGCAATTGGGGACAACTGCCGTCGCCTTCCACGCCGATGCTGTTCCAGCAATCGATGATCCTCGCGCCCGTTTCCGGCGTGGAGAAAGGGTCCGACACCGTCACTGCCGATGCGTCACCCGCGTTTGTCTCGGAATTACTCACGGTGGATGCGGATCAATTTTCCAGCTTTGAGAGTTCGGAAAACAGCGTGTCGCGCACGTTGTCGGCCAGCAAGCGCTGCTCGTGAATCCATTGAATGACGCCCTGGCTGTCCATCATCACCGGGCCGAGATAGGGCGCGGCTCGGATCCGCACGCTCGGATCCGCAAAATCGCCGCGTTCCCTCCGGAGCAGGCAGGTGGCCTGTTCGGCGACGAGGCCGAGCAGGCGGCGGTTTCCGGCGGCATCGGGGTAGTGGATGACGATGATGCGCGTGCTCAGGCATTCCCTCGCCGGTTTGTCCAGGGCAAGCTCGGACACGTCCACCGCGGGCACCGGCCGCCCCCGATAGTTGAACAGGCCGGCCACGCCCTTCGGCGCCCGCGGAATTCTCTTCAATTCCAACAGCGGCACCACTTCCACAACCCGGCTCGCCTCGATCGCAAACCGGTCATGTCCCACCTGGAACAATAGAAACAGCATGCCCTCAAGTCTCCAGCTTGAACCTGACCACGCTGGTTTGAAGCCCCCGCGCGGCGTCCTTCAATTGGTCTATGGCCAGATTGGATTCGTGCAGGGAGTCGGCGGTCTGATGCGCGGCCTCGCTGAGCTGGGCGAGGGTTTCGCTGATCTGAATCGCCCCGGTGGCTTGAGCGCGCACGCCTTCGTTGACGATTTGAAAGCGCGGTGTCAGCGCCTGGACCTGATGGATGATCTGGCCGAGCTGGGTGCTGACCTGGCGGATCTCCTCGCCCCCGTGCCGCACTTCTTCGGAAAACTTGTCCATCCCCATGACGCCCGCCGCAACGGCGGACTGCATTTCCTTCACTGTTTTTTCGATGTCATAGGTGGCGACGGCGGTTTGGTCCGCCAAGCGCCGGATTTCCATGGCGACCACGGCAAAGCCCAGCCCGTATTCGCCCGCCTTCTCGGCTTCGATGGCGGCATTGAGCGAAAGCAGATTGGTCTGGTCGGCCACTTTGGTGATGGTGGTGACGACGGAATTGATATTGGCTGTCTTTTCGCTCAGCGCCCCGAGCTTGGCGGTGATGACTCCGGAAGCTTCCATGATCTGGCGCATCGTGGCCTCCATCCGGGCGATGGCCGTCTGGCCGCTGTTCGCCAGATGCCCGGTGTCGCTGGCGACATGGCTGACTTCGTCCATGGCCTTGACGAGTTCCCTGGAAGTTTCGGATATTTGATTGGAGGTGGCCCCGATCTCAGCGGTCGTGGAGGCGATTTCATGAGCGGTGGCCTGTTGTTCCTTGGCGGTCACGGCGATCTGGGAGGCGGTCGAGTTGACCTGGATTGCCGAGCGTTGCACCTGGCCCACGAGGGCGGACAGATCCTCCGCGAGCNNCCGCTGGGTGAAATCGCCGCGCCGCAACCGCTCCAGCGTCGCGGTCAACTCCGCCACCGGCTCCTCCAGGGCCGCGGATTGCAACCAGACCGCCAGCATGTTGGCGATCAGGATGAGGCCGACGCCCGTCATGACGATGAGGTCACGGGCCCTCGCTTTGCCCGCCTCCGCCGCCATCGCCGTTTCCACCTCCCGATCGAGACCGGCCATCAATTCGTCACGCTGGCTCTGAACGGCCGGATAATTCTTGTAGTAAGCGGCCAATGCGCCCATGAGGTCGGCTTTAGCCTGTTCCAACACCCCGGCGTGGATCTGGAGCAAGTCCTTTGCGTTGGCGATCAGTTTCGGATAGTCCGCGAACTCGTGCTCCAGGAAGTCCACCGCGTCGGCGAGGTCGCTCTGGGCTTCAACCGCATGTCTTCTGGCGTCGCTTTTCGGATCGATCCGCAGTGTCTGCAACTCGCCGTCCACCTTGGTCAAATCCGAGGCGATCCGGTCCTTCAATTCGGTCAACCGGATGTCGCGGTCCAGGGTAACCCAATGCATCTTGTGGCCCCACCATCCCAGAATGATCCCGATCAAGAGCAACGGAATCAGAATCACCTGCGCAGTCCTCGGCGGCCACCGGGAAGTCTCTCTGTTCATAATGCGTGAAGCGAAGCGAACGGGGTTGAACCCGGCGCGGAAACGGTCGGTCGAGTCCCGGGGAAGAGGCGGCGCTGCAACGAAACGCTCTCCGCCACCGGTCCAGGGGCGCATTCGATGATCGGCTTTTGCATGAACGCAGTGTCCATTGGCGGTCGTTTCGGTTCAATTGCAAGGTTATCGTTGCGGAAATGAAAAAACAAGGGCCATCTGTCGCGCCCTCTGTCGCGCCCGATCCGGCCCCGGCGCAGACACGGTGGGGGCAAAGTCTGGCGCGGAGGCACCGGAGTTGCTACTGTGCGTCCGAAGTATGCGACATTATCGATTCCGATGTCTGGTGAGCCTCGGGATCCTCCTGTTCGATGGCTGGATCGGCTTCGATGCGGAGGGCGGTGGCAGCGGCCTGAACACCGTCGTGATCGTCAACCAGATGAGTTCCAACTCGTGCGAGTTGGGAAACTACTACTGCGAGCGCCGGCAGGTTCCCCCGCAAAATGTGCTGCCCATCGCGTGGCCCGGGGGCAATGTCTCCTGGACCAACGGCGATTTCCAGACGAGCCTGCTGACCCCGTTGCTGGCGATGCTGTCCGCCCGCCGATTAACCAACCAGATCGATTACGTGGTCCTGTCGATGGATATTCCGTTCCAAACCCTGAATGGTTCCACTGTCAACAGCACGACGTCCGCCTTGTTTTACGGTTTGAAGAACGACACCGGACCGGGATCGCAGGGAGTCGCGAACAGCTATGCGGCCAGCGAACAGGTCTTCAGGCAGGCCAGCCCGGCCAGTGCTCCCGGGTACTCCTTCCTCACCTGCATGATCACGTCCGACACCGTTGCCGATGCGGAGCGCCTGGTCGATCAAGGGGTCGCCGGTGACGGAACCTTTCCCCCGAAGCCGGTCGTGCTGGCGAAGAGTTCCGACACGTTGCGGAACGTCCGTTATCAGGAGTTCGACAATGCCATATTCAATACCCGGATTCGGGGACTATGTTCCCTGGTGCGCACGAATTCCGATTCGCCGCTGGGCCAGACGAATCTGCTGGGGTACGAAACGGGCGTGGCCAGCTTCAGCATTTCCCCGGGGACATTTGTGCCCGGAGCGATTGCGGACAGCATGACTTCATTCGGCGGAATCATTTTCGGACCCAACGGCCAGACCAGCCTTCTGGCATTCATCAACGCGGGGGCTGCGGGCAGTTACGGCACCGTTGTCGAACCCAATTCCAATGCGCAGAAATTTCCAAATTCGCAGGTGTACTTCTACCAGTCCCGCGGCTTCAGCCTTGCGGAAAGTTATTATCAAAGTCTTGGGCTCCCTTACGAGGGTCTGATCGTCTGTGAACCGCTGGCCGCGCCCTTTGCGCAGCCCGCGTCGGGGCAGTGGATCGGCATCACGTCCAACGCCGTCCTCAGCGGTACGGCCCAACTCTCCCTCCAGTTCTCCGACGCCGACTCGCTCCATCCGCTCGGGCAGGTCGATTTGTTTGTGGACGGCGGTTACTTCCAGACACTGACCAACCTGCCGCCTCTTCCGGGCAATGTGCTGACTCTGAGGTTGAACGGGGCGGGTGTGACTTACACGGTCCCCACCGGAGCCACCCTCGCCTCCGCCGCGAACGATCTGACGGGCCTGATCAACGCACCCGCCATCACGAACGCCACCGGCATCGTCGCGTTCGCTCACGGCGACCGCATCGAGCTGCATGCCACCGTATTGAGCCGCCCGGCCCCACCCGCGCATTTTCGCCCGGAGTCGCTTGTGACGAATCTCCCGGCCGGCCGGCCGGCCGGTTTCACCGGAAGTTCCCTTGGGACGGCGGCCTTCCTCTCGAGCTTCCTGGTTCCCGGCCGGAAAATTTTCCTGGCCTCCCAGGCGATTCCTTTCAAGGCCTGCAGTGTCAGCGGAACGATGCAGGTCGGGGATTGGCTCCAGATCACCGTGACCAAAACCAACGGCACCGGCGTCACGGTAGCCGTTACAAACCAATCGTCCGCCGCCGCCGTTTCCGATGTCACCAGCCAGCTCATGGCCCTGATCAACTCCGCGCCAAACCTGCAGGGTCCCGACGGTGTCATCGCGGACGATTTTGTTTCGGGCGTTTCGTCCGGGGCGCAATTCAATCTGTATGCGCGGGCTGCCGGCCTTGGCCCCGCAGCCATTATGGCGAGCTTGAGCGGCTCGGCCGACCTGACGGTCAGTCCGGCGACTGCAGCGCCGCTCAACGACAACCTTTCCAATCTCCAACCCCGCAACCATCTTTACATCGTGGCCGGCGCCACCAATCTGCCGGTGACGTTCCCTTTGGACACAACCGCCCTGACGGATGGATTTCATGAATTGACCGCAGTCGCGTATGAAGGCAGCGACGTCCGGACTCAAACCCGCGTCACGGTGCCGGTCGTGGTCCGGAACTCTCCGCTCAGCGCCACGTTGACGCCGCGCGACCTGACCGATCCGGCGCCCGTGCTGGGCACCTATCACATCCAGGTCGTGGCCAACACCAACACGGTGAGCGCCTGCACTCTGTTCAGCACGGGCGGGGCCGTGGCCACGATCACCAATCAGGCGACCGCCACCTTCACCCTCGACGCCGCCGGCCTGGGCGCCGGCCTGCACCCGTTTTATGCGATCGTCCAGTCCGCGGGCGGCCTGCAATACCGCACTCAAACCCTCTGGTTCAGGTTCATCCATTGAACCGAGGGATCGCGCATCGCGCGCGCCGACACCAGTTGAGATTTTAATTGACAGGAACATCAATCTTAATCAGCTTGACCGCATCCGCTTGTGGAGCGGACTCATGAAGAGTGGCTGAGGGACTGGCCCGATGAAGCCACGGCAACCGGTTGGGGTGCGACCCGCAACGTCCAGGTGCCAATTCCAGCCCGGAGACCGTTTTTCCGGGAAAAATGAGAAGAGTACGCGGGTTTCGACCTCTTCTCCGTATGGGAAGGGGTTTTTTGTTGCTCGAAGAGGCTTCCGGAGTTTCGCCGGAGACAAAAATGGAAGTGCCGGCGTGATGCCGGCGACAGGTTCGATTATGGAAAAGCATTCAGGTTATATGCAGGCGTTGAGGTGCCGCGAGTGCGGCCGCGAGTATCCCCTCACCGCCACGCATGTTTGCGAGTTCGACTTCGGCCCGCTCGAGGTCGTTTACGATTACAACCGCATCAAGAAATCGCTCACGCGCGAAGTCATCCAATCGCGCCCGAAGAGCATGTGGCGGTATCGCGAATTGTTGCCGGTCGCCAATGGTCCGACGATCGGTCTGGAGGTGGGATTTACTCCATTGATCAAGGCGGACCGGCTGGCGAAGCGGTTGGGTGTCCGCGAGGTGTGGATCAAGAATGACGCGGTCAATTATCCTACCCTCTCGTTCAAGGACAGGGTCGTGAGCGTCGCGCTGAGCCGGGCACGCGAGCTCGGCTTCGACACGGTCGCGTGCGCCTCGACCGGCAACCTGGCCAATTCCGTGGCGGCCAACGCCGCTGCGGCCGGACTGAAAGCTTACGTCTTCATTCCGACCGATCTCGAGTCTGGAAAAATCATCAACTCGCTCATTTACGGTGCCAACGTCATCGGCATCAAGGGCCACTACGACGAAGTGAACCGGCTGTGTGCGGAAATCGCGGGCAAATTCGACTGGGCGTTCGTGAACGTGAACATGCGTCCCTATTATGCCGAAGGCTCAAAGAGCATGGGCTATGAAATCGTGGAGCAACTGAACTGGAAGGTGCCAAAGCACACCGTGGTGTGCATGGCTTCGGGCTCGCTGCTGACCAAAATCCACAAGAGCTACCAGGAGTTCATCCAACTCGGCCTCGCGCCCGGCACCGACTACAAAATCCATGGCGCGCAGGCGACGGGTTGCTCGCCGATTTCGACCGCGCAAAAGGCCGGCCTGGATTTCTTCAAGCCGGTAAAGCCGGATACGATTGCCAAATCCCTCGCGATCGGCACGCCCGCGGACGGCTTTTACGCCCTCAAGGTGATGAAAGACACCGGCGGCGCGGCCGAAGACGTCAGCGACGACGAGCTTCGCGAGTCCATCCGGTTGCTCGCGGAGACCGAGGGTATTTTCGCCGAGACCGCCGGCGGCGTCACGGTGGGCGTGGCGAGGAAACTGATTGCCTCCGGCGCGATTCCGGAGGAGGATAGCCTCGTGCTGTGCATCACCGGCAACGGACTCAAAACACTGGATGCGGTGAGCGGCCATGTCGGCCAACCGCGCGAAATCAGGCCGAGCCTGCGTGAGTTCGAGGCTTTGGTTGCCGCCGAGGCCCGGCCGATCAAAGCATGAATTCTATGGCAAAAACAGTTCGAATCCCAACCCCGCTCCGCAAGCTGACAAACAATGAGGAAGTCGTTCAAGTCAATGCCGGCACGATCGGCGAAGCCATCGCGGAACTCCAATCCCGCTATCCCGGAATCCGCGAACGTTTGGTGGATGACAAGGGCGACGTGCGCCGTTTCGTCAACGTCTATGTCAATGAAGAGGATATCCGCTTCCTGAAAAACCAGCAGACGCCGCTGCAGGACGGCGATGAAATCAGCATCATTCCCGCCATCGCCGGCGGCTGAGGACGAGCCCAACCCGACAGAGCCATGGCCGCCAGAACTCAAAAGGCAAAACCGGTCCGACGGACGCGTCCCGTCGCGCCCACGCGGCGGAGATTGTGGCTGATGTATCCGCCCCGGCTGATCCGGGAACCCTTGATCTGGCGGCTCAGCGGCAAATTCCACATTGTCACGAATATCCGCCAGGCGAGCGTCACCGACGAAATCGGAATCGTTTGCCTCGAGCTCCAGGGCGGACAAGCGGATGTGAAAGCCTCAATCCACTGGCTGGAAAAGCAGGGCGTGAACGTCGAACCGGTCGAGATCAGCGTTGTCGAAAGCTGACGGCCCTTGTTGAAGCCACCGCCAGCCTGGGAGCTTCAGCCGCGCCCAGCGGGCTGTCAAGGGAGGAGAATGACGCGGTAAAAACGGTTTGGATCGGGGCCGATGACATCCGACAAGGTGGCCACGGGGTTTGTCGTCGTGATCACACCCCCCAGGTTGATCCAATTGGTTTGAGATAAATTGGTCGAGGTTTGTACCCGATAGGGTTGCCCCCACATCGCGTTCCACGTGAAATCCACTGTGCCCGTGTTCGCCACGTAATGCAGCAATGGCAGGTTTGTGGCGCTGACAGATGTGGAAGCCACGAATGTATATGACGACCGGATCTGGCTTATCCCGATGCTCCACGTTCCCGGGGTGTCCGCGTACCCCGTGAGATGGGCTATGCCGCTTCCATAGATATTGATGAAATTCGTGTTTTGAAAGTCAAGCTGCACCGAAGTCGCGTCAAAGCTGTAGGTCAACCCGTTTGTGCTGAACGTCCACAACGGAACCACGGGCACCACGGCCGGAGCGAAAGCGAAAGGCGACCAACCGGCAACAAGGCCGCCAAGGCCGGCATAGTTCCCGGGTGCGCTTGACGTGACAGTGTCACTTGAAAAATTGGTGATTGCGGTCGCGCTGCCCGCCGGCCCATTCAGGACCGGAACTCCCACGAAGGAAAGGGAACCCTCGATCGAAGGAAGTCCCGCGTGCGCATCCACAGTCAAACCAGCAATGCCCAAACAAAGACTCAGAAGACCGGTATTTTGTAGAAGGTTGCCTTTCATATTTGTTACATCTTGAACGTGTTAACTACTGGCTTCCCCCTAAGCGCGCCCAATGGGTTTTGTTGAACGACCGATGTTATCCATACTGATCCTGAAAGATCAATCAGAATCGAATTGAAACGACAGATTTTCTGTTCTCCATCCGGTGCCTGCCCGCTATTCCTGCAAGTTCACTTCGAAAACGGGATCGGCCGTCGGGACAGAATATTAGAGGACGATCCGGCAACCTTGCTGCCCTCAAAACACATGGGATCGACTGCGGACGACGAGCGAACAGATGGATGGCCACCTGCGATCAAGGAAAAGCTGCAGACTCAAGCGAGCCTCGATTCAATCCACTGGCCTCTTGTTCCACCTCTGCTCGGGCAGGAATACGCTAAATCAGGAATACGGGGAATCGGAAGGCTTCAGGCCTTGGGCTTTGCCCGATAAGCAAAAGCTCCAATAATCGGGACGAAACTCACCAGCAACGCGAAGACGGAGGGTTCCGGCACCGGAGGACCAGCCAGTTCGGCGGAGGCACCGAACGTGAAAACCGGGGAAGAACCCAAGCCGGTGTCAACAATCGACCACTCGCCGGTGGTATCCAGAAAACCGGTGATGCTGGCGGTGCCGGTTCCTGATAAATCCAGAAACTTGGAATTCTGCAAATCAATCGTTATGCCGGGGTCAGCCTGAAAACTATAGGTGATAACGCCAACGGTGAACGTCCACAACGGAAAGCTCGAGCCCGGGGAAGGGTTAAACGTAAACACCGGGAAGGTGGTCAGCGTTCCCGTCGGAACCGAGGCGTAATCCCCCGTCTGGGACCATCCCTGCACCTGCGGCAAGGTACCAGTGCCCCCCGGTCCAAAAATGGCAGTAAATGCAGTGGCACTCGCCAAAGGGCCGCTCAGCGTCGCGCCGCCAACGAATGAAATGTCACCGTTGATGTAGCCCTGTGCTTTCGCGCCGAAAGTGAAGCCGGCGGCGATCATCATCGCAACAGTCCCACATGCCAGTTGCTTTAGAAAGTTAGTTTTCATACGCTCGTTCCTGCAGACCTTTTGATCTCGCACAACCTGTAAATTGTTAACCGATTTACTTCTATCCCGGTCAACCCATGGCTTCCATCTAACCCACACCCTGCTCTCTGCTGCACACCCAACCACGACGTTCATGAATCGACTCGGGTTTGGTTTTCCCAGTGACTATACTCTTTTTATCTTATTCAGAATCTAAGTCAAGCTTTTTTCTTAAAAAAATGGAGCTATTTTTGGCTCCAAAAGTCCAGGAACCGGCCCTGTTCCATCTTCCGGCGGGATGCGGCATCGTTTCCTTCATTTTGGAGAGTCTCATTTTCCACTCAAGGCGAATGTTTTCTTGCGATCCCGGCAGCCGCAAAAGGCTGCGTCAGACTACATCGCGCTCCAACAGTTCGGATTGCTTTTCCAGGAGCTGGTTTCTTTCCTGGATCAGCTTGCTCTTTTCCTCGATCAGCTTCGCCTGCTCCTGCAGCAGCCGCTTCTGTTCCTCGATGAGGCGCATCTGGTTCGCGATCAACTCCGAATTCGCCTGAACCATGGAATGATTCGCTCCGTTTGCCGCCGCCGCCGGCTTGCCGTTCACTTCGCGGGAAACAGGCTTCCCGTTGGCTGTCAGGTTCGGAGAATACGAACCTCCCGATACCTCAACCATCATGTCGGAATAATACCTGTGGTAATCGAAAGTCCGTCTCCGCCGGGCGCCGGAGTGATTGCCGGACCCGTTTTGAGCCTTGGACAAAACCTGGGCAAGCGCGTAGCCGTGCTCCTCGTAGTCCGGAAAGGCCCTGGACATTTTTTGTTTCCGCAAAATTCGACGGGCCAGAAGGATGCTGCTCGCCACCAGGACACCCGCCAGCACCACAGCCCCGGCCCAGATCGCCGGAATCAAATAAGCGGGCGTCGGCTTCTTGGCCCCGACGCCGGCGATGATTTCCTCGACCCGGAGTTTGGCGACCTTGTCGCCGCTCTGGTAATCAGTGTAAGCTTCTCCCCGGTTGAAGGTGATGTGATTGACAAGATCCTTCAAGGGAATGACCTCGGCGTCCGCCGTGTCGAGCTCGACCGCCGTCGCATCCAGCGCGCCACGCCTTCCCAGCAGACGCACGGTGTGATTGATAACCCCCTGGGTTTCCATTTCCGCCCGGAGATTGACGATTTTCTCCGTTCGTGTCTCGGCCCGGATGGCCCACTCCAGGGAGCCGCGGCTGGCGTCAAACACCGGTTTGCTCGCCCAATCCACGGAGGCGATCGGAGACATCCCCTGCCGGGTGAGTAGTTCGTTCTGGGTTTCGAGATTCTCCCGAACGAGATTCAAAACTGATTCGGCATCGATACGGGTGTTCCGATCCATGCCCTTCACGTAACCGATGTCCGAAAAGGAAAGCACAATCCACCACTTCCCGGTATTGGGAGCCAGAATTCCCACCAGATTCGGGGGAACAGGGTTTCTCATCCGCAGAAGGAGAGTCCGGGCGCCAATTGGGCCGCAGAACCGGTATCCATCGGGAACGTCCATTTTTGCAAAATCGGCGAGATTTGCCTTGCCGGAACCCAGCAGCCACTCCGGTTCCTTATCCGTCGGCGGCATTGGAACCAGGGAAAGCTGATCAGCCCGGGACAATTGGACTGAAAAAACCAACAAAACGGCCACGAGAAGTCTCAACAGATTCTTGCCGAGGTGATTCAGGAAGAAGGCTCGCATATTCGCAACAGGTACACAATACAACAACATTCCGCTGGGTCCGGTATCCTTATGACTAATGCGAAAGGCCTTTACGGTCAATACGTTTTTCTACGTACGGTCAAACGTAACCGACCCGACACAGGCCCGTGACATCGGCTCTTCGCCGCAACGGATCACGCGGCGCCCGTCGCGGAACAATCCCGGTCTCACGTCGGTTTTTTCGTGTCACCGCCGTCCTCCAGGCTCAATTTCGGCGCCCGGGCGGCGTCCAGGGGATTTGTCTTGAACCCCGCTTCCTCCAGCCGCCGCTCCCATTCCCCTATCAGTTTCAACACGCCCGTCACGTTCAGCTTTTCATGGATCGCCGGATACGATTTCAGGTTCGTCCCGGCCAGCTTGAATAACGACGTCGCCGGGCGGGGCCGGCCCTTCTGCAAATGAACGAATGCGCCGGCCAGTTGAATCAATCCTTTGTGGAACGCGTAGTTGGACCCACCCTTCTGCGCCAGCCACAATTCCTCCAGCACTTCATGGGCCTCGAAAAAATGCCCGCGATTGAAACACTCGAAATACGCCAGGTAATGCGCATCCAGCTCCCGCCCCCGAAAGGGCTCGATCAACTTTGAAATGCCGAGGCTCTTGTGGGTCATCGATCCATCGTACGACGCGACCGCCGAAAGGTGAAGACATTCCGGTCGCGTCACGTGTCGCTTCACGTTGACATCTCGCCTGCCCTGGGACACTCTGGCCGCATGGCAAAACCAGCTTTGGGCCGCGGCCTGGCCGCCCTGCTGGGCGGTGCGCCGGCCGTCGGCAAAGCCCCACCGGAACCGCCCGTCACCGTGGCAGTCCCTGCCCCGGCGGCGAACCCGTCGGTCGATCCCCGCGACCGCGTAGAACGTGTTCCGCTCGACCGCATCCGCCCCTGCCCGCTGCAGCCGCGCAAGGACTTTGCGCCGGAATCGCTGCGCGAGCTCGCTGATTCCATCCGCGAGCAAGGCATCGTTCAGCCCTTGATCGTCCGCGAACGCAACGGCCATCTCGAACTCATCGCGGGTGAGCGCCGCTGGCGCGCAGCCCAGCTTCTGGGCCTGCCCCAGGTGCCCGTCATCGTGCGGGAAGCCGACAACCGCGCCGTGCTCGAGCTGGCGCTGATCGAGAATCTGCAGCGCGAGAACCTCAACCCGATGGAGGAAGCCCAGGGTTACGCGCAGTTGGTCGAGCAATTCCAGCTCACACAGGAGGAGGTCGCCCTCAAAGTCGGCAAAAGCCGCACCGTGGTTGCCAACGCGCTCCGGCTGCTCAAACTCGGCCCTACACTCCAAAATTACCTCCGCGACGGCCGCCTCTCCGTGGGACACGCCAAGGTCATCCTCGGCCTGGCCGCCGAACACCAACAGCAACTGGCCGCCGAACGCGTCATCAAAGAGGGCTTGAATGTGCGGCAGACGGAGGGATTGATCGCGAAATGGCAGTCGCGAACAAACAGCCCCCCAAAACCGGGCCCCGCCGCCGACGCCCAGATTGCCGCCATTGAAGGCCGCCTGCGCGAGCGCCTCGGCACCAAAATCCATCTGCGCTACGCTCACGGCAAGGGCGCTCTGGAGATTTCCTTCTTCAGCGACGACGAGTTGGAGCGTATTCTGCAGGTCCTTGGAATCAGCACCGATTGACCACCCGGAAAATCAACGGAGACCCGGCCGTCGTGATCGGCGCGAAGCGTGGCGCGGACCATGGGATGTGGGCGCGCCATTGACAAACCAAAGGATAATCAGCCTCTCTGCATGATATCGAAAGTCATCAAATACGGGCACCCGGCGCTCCGGCAAAACGGAGCGCGCGTCGAAACCCTCACGCTCGATATCAGGAACCTGATCGGGAATCTTTTTGAAACGATGTACGCCCACAAGGGCGTCGGCCTCGCCGCCCAACAGGTCGGCCTCGCCCTGCAGGTCACCGTCATCGACGTGCGCGGCGTCACCGATCGCCCCTCGTCGATCGAATGGGACGGCAAACCCACGGACGTGAACGACTCCATGCCCATGGTGTTGATCAACCCCGAGGTGAAGCCCGCGGGCGACCCGGTGGCCGGGCCGGAAGGCTGTTTGAGTTTCCCTGAACTCTATGCCGATATCACGCGCCCGGCCATCGTGGACGTCCGGGCGCTGGATGGGAACGGGAAGCAGATCGAGTTCCGCTGCGGAGGCCTGCTGGCCCGCGTCGTTCAGCACGAGACGGATCATCTGCACGGGATCCTGTTCATCGATCGGATGGAAAAGGACACGAAGGAGGAACTCCGGCCCGAGCTGGAGGAGCTGCAGGCCGAAACAAAGGCGGAACTGCAGGCGGAGCGGGACAAATAGGCGGGGCGAACGCATCGCCGGCGACGCCGCGCCGCCACATCGCTCACAATTCCCTCAATGCCGCCGCAATGGGCGATCGCGCCGCCCGGATCGCCGGAAACAAGCCCCCGATCACACCGATCATCGCCGACCACGCGATGCCGCGCACCAGCAACTCCGGCGTCACCCGGAAGGCGAACGTGACCTGGCTGAAGCTCTGCCAGTTCATGGTCGAGGTGTGAAAATTATTGAATGCGAGATAGGCCAGGCCGCCGCCCAGGAGGCCGCCCGCCAGCGCCAGCAACAGCGACTCGATCATCAACGAGACCACCACCGCCCCGCCTCCGAAACCGAGCGCCCGCAGCGTGGCGATCTCCCGCGTTCGCGCCGCCACCGCGCTGTACATCGTGTTCAGCGCGCCGAACACGGCGCCGATGGCCATCAAAAACGCGATCAGAAAGCCCAGCGTCGTGATCAGCCGCGTGATCGTCTCCGATTGTTCGGCGTAATATTCGGATTGGCGGACCACCTTCACGCTGAGCTGCGGGTTGGTGGTCAGGGAATCCTTGAACGCCTGGAACGCGCCCGGCGAGTTCAGCCTCACATAAACCGACTGGAAGGAGTCGCCGCGGTTGTACGCGTCCTGCAAGACCCTGGCATCCGACCAGATCTCGGATTCGGAGACCCCGCCGTTGGCCGAAAAAATCCCCACGATGGGCCACTCGTACCGGCCCACCTTCAGCGTCGAGCCAACATCGAGCCCGCCAAATTCCCTCGCGGCGCCGCTGCCGACGATGACTTCGTTCTTTCCCCATTCGAACAGGCGGCCCTGGATGATCCTGACGTTGTCACGCACCTGCAGCGCCGCGGCTTCCACGCCGCGCAACGGCACGTTGGCGTCCGTGCCGGTCGAACGCTTGGGAAGGTTGATGATGACGAACAATTCCGCCGAGGCCAGCGGACCTTGCGCGGTGCGCGCCACGCCCGGTGAATCGGCGATCACACGCGTCGCCTCGCGGCCGAGACCGCTCACCATTTCGCTGTCCGCGCCACTCCGCAGAACGATGGCCGCATCGGGCGAACCCGATACCGTCATGGCCTGCTTGAACCCCGCCGCGATGGACAGGACGCCGACCAGCACCGCCACGACGCCCGCGATGCCGATGATCGTCGCCGTCGCCGCGCCGCGGCGTTGCGGGATGCTCATCAATCCGAACTTGGTGATGGATCCGACCTGGGAAAGCCAGTTGATGGGGCCGGCCATGTCACATCCTCCTCAACGCGTCCGCCACCCGCAGGCGCATGGCCTGGTACGCCGGAAAGATTCCCGTCACAATCCCCAGCACGACGCTGATCCCCAGCCCGATCAACAGATCGCGCGTCGGGAAAAAGAACATCGGCAGCAGGCCGCCCGTCGGGTCCCCGCGCGAAATCACCAGCCACGCCAGCCCCAGCCCCAGCCCGCCGCCCAGCACCGTCAACAGGCACGCTTCGGCAAGCACCAGCGAGACAATCTGTCCGTTGGTGAAACCGATGGCCTTGAGCACGCCCAACTCTCCCGTCCGCTCGCGCACCGCCTGGGCCATCGTGTTGCCGGTCACCAGCAGGATCGTGAAAAACACCGCGCCCAGGATCGCCGCGACGATCATCACGATGTTGCCGATTTGCCTGGCCCACGCCTGCACGAACGCGCCCTCCGGCTCCGTCTTGGTCTCCGCCGACGAATTCTCAAACTCCTGGTCCACCCGCTTCGCCACGTCCGCCGCCTGCGCCGGATCCTTCACCCGGATGGTGTACCACCCGACCTGTCCCTTGCCCCAGGATTGCCGGCGCACTTCGTCAAAATAGTCGTACCGGAAAAACAACGCCGTCGTGTCGGTCCCCTTGTCCTTCCCGTCATAGATGCCCACAATGTCGAACTCCCAAACCCGGCTCCCGTCCGGCTTCGACCAGATCGTGGACTGGATCGGCACCCGGTCGCCGATCTTCCAGTGAAACCGGTCGGCGGTTTTCCGTCCGACGACGGCGCCGGTCCGCGATTTCAGCCATGCCTGTTTCTGCCCGGGCGCCAGGATCAACTCGGGATGCATGGCTAGGAATTCCTCCGGCACCACGGGGTTTTGCATGAAGAAATTCTTGGGGTCCTGGTAAATGCCGCCAAACCAGGTCTGATGTGTCGCCAGCACCACGCCCGGAATCCGCTCCATCCGCGCCTTGTAACTCTCCGGCAGCATCTGGATGATGGAAACCTTGTGGCGCACGATCAGCCGGTCCGCCCCCGCCAGTTCCACGCCCCCGGCCAGCGCGTGCTTGATCGCCGCCAAAAACCCGAACAGCACGAACGCCACCAGGATCGACAGAAGCGTCAGCGACGTCCGCAGCTTCTTCCTCCTCAAATTGCTCCAGACCAGATGCAGGAACTTCATTTCACGGGTTCGTTGCTCAATTGCCCTTTGTCCAGGTGAACCGTCCGCGCCGCGCGCGCCGAGGCGTGCGGATCGTGCGTGACCATGATGATGGTCTTGCCGTGTTCACGGTTCAGCCCCTGCAATAGATTCAAAATCTCATCTCCCGCCTTGCGGTCGAGATCCCCGGTCGGCTCGTCGCACAACAACAGCGTCGGGTCGGTGACAATGCCGCGGGCGATGCCCACGCGCTGCTGCTCGCCGCCGGAAAGCGTGCGCGGATAATGTCTCTCGCGGTGCGACAACCCGACCATCGCCAGCGCCGCCTTCACGTGCTGGCTCCGCTCCGCCTTCGAAAGGTGCGTCAGCAGCAGCGGCAGCTCCACGTTCCGCTCCGCCGTCAGCATCGGCATGAGGTTGTAAAGCTGGAAGACAAACCCGACGTGCCGCGCCCGCCACGCCGCCAGCCGGTGGTCGGACAACTGGTCGAGCCGCTCGCCCGCCACGCTGACCGTCCCCCGGGTCGGACGGTCGAGACCGCCGATCAGGTTCAACAGCGTGCTCTTGCCCGAGCCCGACGGACCCATCAACGCGAGGAATTCACCGGATGGCACCCGCAACTGCAGGTTGGACAGAACGTGGATCTCCTCCGCACCGCGATGGAAAATCTTTTCGACTCCATCGACGCTCACCAGGGTGTCATTGCCTTGGGTGTTCATGACTCGTCCAAGATCCTCCCCGGTTTACCACCCCGGATGCAATTACAAAACCGGCGTCGAATTCCAAACTCAAGGGTTCGTCACCTCCACTCTCGCGCCGTCGCTCAATCCCGGCGGCGGCTCCACGACGACGCTCTCGCCCGCGGACACGCCCGCGCTCAGCACCGCGTCCTGGTCCTGCGCGCTCCCAACCGTCACCGCGCGGCGCTCGGATCGGCCCTGGCGGACGACAAAGACCACATCCCGGCCGTCCAGGCTCAGCACCGCGCTTTTGGGAATGGTCACCAGACGCCCAGCCGCCCCCGAACCCGTGTCGCGGAACGCGACCTTCACCGCCATCTCAGGCAGCATGCGCGCGTCGAGCCTGTCAAAACCCACGCGCACCTTCACCGTGGACTTCTCGCGGTCGGCCGTCGGGATGATGGCAATGACTTTGCAGGGTATTTTCCAGTCGGGATACGCGTCCAGCGTCGCTTCAACCGCCTGGCCGGGTTCGACACGATTGATGTAACTTTCGTTGACGTCGATTTCAATCTCCAGCGAGTCCATGTCCACGACCGTGCCGATCCCGGTGCGGGTGAAACCGCCGCCGGCGGACACCGGCGAAATCATCTCGCCGGGCTGGGAATCCTTGGTCGTGACGATGCCGGCGAAGGGAGCGCGGATGATCATATCTTCCATCTGCTGCTGCCACGTCCCCACCTGCCGTTCGGCCACCGTGACGTCCCGTTCCAGCATCGCCAGGTGCGCGCGCAATGCCTTCGCGTCCGCCTCCGCCTTGTCGAGGTCCGATTGCGACGCGATGTGCTGTTGGGCCAGATCCGTGGTGCGTGTGAATTCCAGCTCCGCCTGTTTGAGCTGGGCGCGCGTTTCCTCGACGGCCGTTTTCGCCGATTCCAACTGGGCTTGCGCGACGTCCAGGCCGGCTTTGACATTCGTATCGTCCAGCCGGGCCAGGATCTGTCTCTCCTTCACTTTCATCCCCTCTTCGATAAGCACCTCGACGACTTTGCCCGTGACCTTGGAAGAAACCGTCGCCTGTCGCCGCGCCGTCACATAGCCCGAAGCATTCAGCACCGTCCGATCCGTGCCGGTCCCGCCGATCTCCGCCGCCTTCGCCGTGCGCACCCGGATGGCGCCGGAATGCCGGTGCCACAACACCGCCGCGATCCCGCACGCCAGGACCGCAACGCAGGCGACCACCGGCCACAGGAGGGATCGGGGCTTCTGCTCCGCGGGGCGCTCGATCCGCAACTCATCGATCGATGATCTGGGCGAACTCATATAAACGCCCTCCCAAACAAACCGAATTCATGCCCAGGGTCAAGCGAGCATCCGGGCGGGCGATTTAACGCGAAGGTCAACGCGCACACCGGATCGCGGCTGTGGTCGAGGACCCAACCGCAGGACGCCAAGCCATTTCAGATCACGGGAACATCCGGTCCCACGCCCGCTGCACGGCCGGTTGAAGCCGTTTGAGTTTCGGCTTGCCCGCCGGCGCCCGGAGCCGGCGTCGGAACGGACGAACCCGCCACGGTTTGCGTCCGGAGTGCCGCCTCGCCGGGTGTCGCGATGATCGGCCGATGAGTCTTCTTTGGCCGGCGAGGCGACCTGCCTTTGCGCGCCGCTGGAGCGGGGGACACCGGTTGCTTCCGTGCCGCTCCCCGTCGCTTCGTTTGAACGCGGCTCCGGAGGACCGCGACAGGTTTGGCGGGAGCCGAGGATCGTTTCGCGGAAGAATTCCGAACCGCTTTCGCACGGTGGCGTGTGCGGGAGGGCTTGGGCCTGGGGTTGTCCCGAGCGGCCCGCTTTTCAAGTTCCTTCAGTTTTTCGCGCGCCCGCTCCAGGGTGTCAAAGGATTCAGCCGCTTTTCGTCGGGCGCTCTTTGCCGCTCTTCTGGCCAGCTTCGCCAGTTTGCGCGCGAATTTCAATTTGGTCTTGGCCGCGCGCGCAGTCTCCTTGGCGATTCGCGCGGCCTTCTCATCGGCTTCCGCCTGTGCCCCGGCGGCCTCCGCCGCTTTGCGGGCTCTGTTCAAAATCCAGGATAAGTTCATAAGCAATCATTCGCGATAAGTTCCAACCGTGGCACAAAGGTATCAAACGCCCGCCGGCCCTCCAAAGCAAGCCGGTTCTTCCGCGGTTCTTTCGCGTGACTTGAAAAACGTTGATCGCTCCAGCCGGCCTCACTAACGTTGGCCTGTGGCCGTTCGTCTGACCATTCTCGGAAGCGGTTCTGCCGGCAACTGCGCCTACGTCGAAACCGACGAAACGCGCATCCTGGTGGATGCCGGCTTCAGCCTGCGGCAGATTCGCCAGCGCCTCGCGGCGATCGGCCGCGCGCCGGAGAACCTGACGGGCATCCTCGTCACGCACGAGCACAACGACCATATCCAGGGCCTCGTCACGCTCGGCGGTAAGCTCCGGATTCCCGTCTATTGCAACCGGCCCACCCACGAGGCCGCTGAATTCCAGCTCAAGACCAAACTGGACTGCCGCCTTTTCGCCACCGGCGCCAGCTTCGAAGTCGGCGACGTCCTCGTTGAAACCTTCACGATTCCGCACGACGCCCAGGATCCCGTCGGGTTCCTCCTGCGCACCAACGGGGTGAACATCGGGTTTCTGACCGATCTCGGCCACGTCACCAAACTCGTGCTCGATCGCATCCGTCCCGCGAACGTGCTCCTGCTCGAGGCCAATCACGACGTGAAGATGCTGCAGGACTGTGTCCGGCGTCCGTGGAGCCTTAAGCAGCGCATCCTGGGCCGGCACGGCCACCTGTCCAACGAAGCCGCCGCCGAAGCTGCCGAGCAAATCATGTCCGCGGAATTGCGCCACCTCTATCTCGGGCATCTCAGCCGCGAGTGCAACCGGCCTGAACTCGCACGAAGCGTGGTGAACGACCGGCTGGGAAAAATCGGCGCCGGCCACGTCCGCCTCGAACTCACGGCTCAGAACGTCCCCTGCCCGACCCTGACATTGTGAGCACGTGAACCCCAGCCGGCATGTTTCGCGTCCAGACCATCGATAACCTGGATCTGCCCGAACTCCAGCCTTACCGCACCATGCGGAGGTCCCAGGAGCATTGCGACCAGGGCATCTTTGTGGCGGAAGGCGAGAAGGTCGTCCGGCGGCTCCTCGAAAGCGAGTTCACCGTCGTTTCAGTCCTGCTTCCCGACAAGTGGCTGGCGGATTTCGAGCCCGCGCTCCTGGCCCGGCCGGAAAAAGACATTCCCGTCTTTGTCGTCACGGAAAAGCGCGTGCTGGAACAGCTCATCGGATTTTCCATGTTCCAGGGCGTGCTGGCCGTCGGCAGAATCCCGGCGCGCGCTTCCCTGTCCGAAGTCCTGGCACACAGCGCGAGGCCGCGCCTCCTGGCTGCGGTCGAGGGCCTGACCAACGCGGAAAACCTCGGCGCACTCGTCCGCAACTGCGTCGCGTTCCAGGTGCAGGCATTGATCGTGGGCGAAACCTCCGGCAGCCCGTTCCTGCGACGCGCGGTGCGCAACTCGATGGGAACTCTCTTCCAACTTCCGGTCGTCGAAGCGTCGAATCTCGTTCAAACCCTCCAGGCGTTGCGCGCCGCGGGCGTCCGCTGCATCGCCGCGCATCCCCGGGCCGGCGGCCGGAGCCTGAGCCGGACCGATTTCACGGGCGATTGCTGCATTGTATTCGGCAGCGAAGGATATGGCATCACGCCGGCCGCGCTGGACGCGTGCGATGAAGCCGTGGCCATTCCCATGCCGCCGACGGTGGATTCGCTCAATGTCGCCAGCGCCACCGCGGTATTCTTCTATGAAGTCAGCCGCCAGCGCATCCGGGCCGATGCCCCGCCCCGCCCCGCCCCATGATCCTGCGCGCAGCACGACAGCCATGAAATATCGCCCCCGCCGCCGCCGGCCATTTCCCATTTGAGTTCCCGGCGCCGAAATTTATTATCCGTGCGATGAGCCCATCGAACCATCGAGTGCGGCGCGCGACGCTGGAGGATCTTCCGGGCCTGAGGGTGTTGTGGGAATTGATGCATTTGCCCGCGACGGATCTCGAGAGGCGGCTCACCGAATTTCAAGTGGTGGAATCCACCGATGGCCGGCTCGTGGGAGCCCTCGGCATCCAAATCTTCCGTCAGCACGCCTGGCTGCACAGCGAGTCTTACCTCGACTTTGCGCTCGCCGACGAGGCGCGCCCGCTGCTCCTCGCGCGCCTTCAGTCTCTGGCGTCCAACCACGGCGTGTTCCGTCTCTGGACGCGCGAAAAGTCCCCCTTCTGGACCCGGCACGGATTCAAGCCGGCCACGCCCGAGGAGCTCAAGAAGCTGCCCGAACCGTGGGTGGCCTCCGGTCCCGAATGGCTCACGCTCCAATTGAAGGACGAACAGGCCATCATCTCGCTCGAAAAGGAACTGTCCCGGTTCATGGAATCGGAGAAGCAGCGCACCCTCCGAACCTTCCAGCATGTCCGGACGCTCAAACAGATCGCCACATTTGTGGCGCTGATCGGCGCGCTCTTCGTTCTCGGAGCCGTGTTCTATCTCCTCCGCAAAGGCCCGGGAATCTTCCCCCGCATGAAATAACCGGCCCGCTGGAAATCCGGCGCGGACGCAGCCCACTGCCGCATGAATGCGGCGTTCACGGGACTGGACTGCCCGCGAACTCATCGGCGTGGTAGGAACTCCGCACCATCGGACCGCTCGCAACGTGGACGAATCCCATCTCCCTCGCCTCCCGGCCGTATTTCTCAAACCTTTCCGGAGAAATAAACTCCACGACCGGCAGATGCCCGGGTGTCGGCTGCAAATACTGGCCCAAGGTCAGGATGTCACACCCCGCCGCGCGCAAATCCGAGAGGGCCGCCAGCACCTCCGCCGGTTCCTCCCCGAGGCCGAGCATCAGCCCCGATTTAGTGTAAATCTGCCCGCCGCGCCGGGCTTTGACCTTGCCCAGGACACTCAACGACCGATCGTACGTGGCGCGCGACCGCACGGCCGGCGTCAGTCGCCGCACCGTTTCCAGGTTGTGGTTGACAATATGCGGGCTCGCCGAGAGGACGGTCTCGATCGCCTCGTCGCGGTCGTTGAAATCAGGCGTCAACACCTCGATGATGATCCCCGGGTTCAACGCGCGCACCGCCTCGATGGTCCGGCGAAAATGATCGGCGCCGCCGTCGGCCAGATCGTCCCGGGCCACGGCGGTGATCACCACGTGCCGGAGCCGCATCCGGTGCGTCGCTTCGGCCACGCGCGCCGGCTCGTCCGGCTCCAGTGCCAGGGGCTTGGCCGTGGTGACGGCGCAAAACCCGCAGGCGCGCGTGCACCGGTCGCCGCCAATCATGAAGGTCGCCGTGCCTTTGCTCCAGCATTCCCAATGGTTCGGGCACCGGGCGCTCTCGCAAACGGTGTGCAACTGCAGTTCGTCCAGCAGAGAGCGTGTGTGCGAATAGGTGTCCGACGTGGGCAGCCGGATCCGCAGCCATTCCGGCAAACGCGGACGGGATTTGGGTTCGATGGCGGTCATTTAAACTTCCTCCAAAACCCGGCCAGTTGCTCCGGGCCGAAGTCCGCGAGAATTTCTCCGTCCACATCAATCACGGGTGCCAGTTCCTGGCCGGAGAGCCGGATCATCTCCTCGTACGCCGCTGCATCGGCCATCACATCGACAGTCTCGTACTCGACCCCGTTCTCGTCGAGCCAGCGCATGGCCTTGTGACACCATCCGCAGTAGGGCTTGATGAAAAGTCGGACCCTTTTTACTTTCACGATGGAAGCCGGCGGAGGTTCGGATATTTTCGAATTCACGGCGAACTTCAACCGCCGATCTGCGCCCGGTACTGTTCGGGACCGAGCAGCGCGCTCATTTCGCCCGGGTCCGAAAGCTTGATTTTGTAAAGCCAGCCGCCCGCGTACGGCTCCGTGTTCACCAGCGCCGGGTTGTCCGTCACGGGCTTGTTCACCTCGGTGATCTCACCACTCACCGGCGAATAGATGTCGCTGGCTGTCTTCACCGATTCCACGACGGCGCACGCCTCGCCGGCCTTCACCTTCCTGCCGACGTCCGGCAATTCGACAAACACCACGTCGGTCAGTTCGTGCTGGGCGTGGTCGGTAATGCCCACCGTCGCCACGCCGCCGGAGACGCGCACCCACTCGTGGGACTTCGCATATTTCAAATCCTCTGGAATATTGCTCATAAGATTTCGCCACTAAAAGGCGTAAACGACGCAAAAAGGAAACAACTATGTGGCGCTGCCCGCCCGCCGGGTAAAGACAACCGGTTGGAGAGCGCCGGTTTACTTGTTCGGATTCCAAACGTACTTGCCGTCCGCACCAATGTAACCGGTGCGATGACCCACCACGACCTTTGCCAGGCCGTCGGCAAAGGACGTCGCCTCGTCGAACTGCGGGTTGATGACGAATTTGCCCGACTTGTCCACGAAACCCCAGTGCCCACCCAGACGCGCACACGACAGCCCCTCGGCAAACGGAGAGGCCTCGTCAAACTGCGGGTTGACGACATAGTGCCCGGTGGCATCGATGAAACCCCAGCGACCTCCGGAGCGCACCGGCGCCAGTCCGTTCACAAAGACGTCCACTTCCTCGAACTGTGGATTGATGACAATCTTCCCGGTCTTGTCGATGAATCCCCATCGGTGTCCCATCTTGATCCCGGCCAGGCCTTCGGAAAATGCGGCGTCACTGTCGAACTGCGGGTTGATGAGAAGCTTTCCCGAGGGATCGGTGTACCCATAATGGCCCGCAAGCTGGATGGCGGCTAATCCCTGAGAAAATGCCGCGGCATCCTCAAATTGCGGATTGATCACGATCTTGCCGCTCTTGTCAATATACCCCCAGCGATGCCCCAATTTGATCGCGGCGCGGTCTTCGGCAAATGGACCGGCGTCGTCGAACTGGGGGTTGACCACGTACTTGCCCGACGTGTCGATGTATCCGTAATGACCGTTGAACTCGACCGCGGCCAGTTTGCCGCTGAACGGACCGGCTTTGTCGAACTGCGGATTGATGGCGATGCCGCCCGAGCTGTCCGCGTATCCCCAGTGACCCAGGCGCACTGCGGCGAAGCCTTCCGCGAAAGCACTCGCCCGCTCGAATTGCGGGTTCGCGACGAGTTTCCCCGACTTATCGACGAAGCCCCAGCGGTCGTTCACGACAATCGGGAAAAGGACGCCGGAACCCGCGCAGACGGACACCGCACTCGACGCCGCCAGGGCAAACACCACACACAGCCTGGATATTCTCATAAGGTTAAAAGAATCCGCTTCTCACACGGCACGAGATGCAAACGATCGCTTCGCTCTCATGTCTTGCGCCAAAGTCTATTTTGCCGCCGGATCGAGTCAAGCGGTGAATCGGGGCTTGAAAAACGCGGTGGTGGTACAGTTTGGCCAAACGGGGGGTGGGGCGAGCGTCCTCGCGAGCCGAAAACCGAAAGGTTCGCCCGACCAGCGGCTCGCCGAGTCTCGCCCCACCAAACTGTACCACTACCAAAAACGCTGAAACGTTGACAGCCCACCGGCTTCCGCAACAATGGCTGCCACCTTATGCCGAAATCTCAAGACCCTCTCTCTCGCCCCTGGCTCCCGTCAGCGACGCTGGCCATCCTCCTGCTGGCCGCCGGATGCCGGACCGCCCCCCAATCGCTGTTCACCGCCTCCGGCCCCGGCTGGCGCGTCGAGCAAGGCCAGGCCCTCTGGCGACCCCGCCAGGGGATGCCCGAACTGGCCGGCGAGCTGGTGGTCGCCACCCACGAAGACGGCCGGTGCCTCATCCAGTTCAGCAAAGACCCCTTGACACTGGTTTCAGCCCAAACGACCGGCACCAACTGGCTCATCCAATTCCCGCCACGCGAGATGAGCTTCACGGGACATCGTCACCCCCCTGTTCGCTTTGCCTGGCTCTTCCTTCACACGGCCCTCTCCGGGGCTCCGCTTCCCGCACCCTTCCGGTTTGAGCGCAAACCCGACGGAGGCTGGCGGCTGGAAAACACCCGCTCCGGCGAAACCATCGAAGGCTTCCTCGCGCCGTGAGTTTGTTTCTGAAACGCTGGTGGTGGGTTCTCCTGGGCGTCGCGGTCTGTCTCGGGCTGTGGCGGCTGCGCTTTGACGTCGATATCCTCGATCTGTTGCCCCCCGATGAGCCGACCGTGCAGGGTCTCAAGCTCTACCAGCAGTATTTCTCCAACGCCCGGGAACTGGTGATCACCGTCCGCGCCTCGGACGCCGACCGGGCGGAACGCCTGGCGGGCGCCCTCGCGGCCCGATTGCGGCAGCAGACCAACTTGGTCGCAGGCGTCACCTGGCAACCGCCCTGGATGGAAGCGCCGGAGCAAATGGCCGAATTGCTCGGTTGCCTCTGGTTCAACCAACCTCCGGAGTCTTTCGCCGCGCTGACCAACCGGTTGGCTCCCGACCAATTGAAAACCGTGCTGGACCGGACCAAGGAAGTCCTGGCCACCTCCATGTCGCCCATGGACGTGGCCCGGCGCGCCTTCGATCCCTTCGATTTGCTGAATATGCCGTCCTTGACAAGCCTGAGCGGCTTCTCGATGGAGCAAGGACAGCAAATGTTCGCTTCCCCGGATGGCAACTTTCGCCTCCTGTTCGTCCAGTCCGGCATCGACCTGGCCAGTTATCGCTCTTGCGAAACGTGGCTGAAATCCATCCATGCGGTGGTGGACGGCCTGCGCGCCGAACGACCCAGGGAGGAATGGGATGGCGTCGTGATTCGCTACACGGGCCGGCCGGTTTTTGTGCAGGAAATCGCCTCGAGCATGCAACATGACATGCGAGGCTCGGTCCTCGGGACCTCCGCCATCATCGCCCTGCTTTTCTGGCTGACGCACCGGCGATGGCTGCCGATGCTCTGGCTGCTGACGCTGCTGGGGTTGATTCTCGTCGCCACGATCGCCTTGGGCGGGCTGGTCCTCGGCGCGATCAGCGTGGTGAGCATGGGGTTTGCCGCCGTCCTGCTGGGGCTGGCGGTGGATTACGCAGTGGTACATTACCAGGAAGCACTCGCCCATCCACAAATGACCGTGCCGGAAATTCGCCGGGCCATCGCGCCCAGCATCCTGTGGGCGGCCATCACCACCATGAGCGCGTTCCTGGTCCTGAACCTCGGCGGATTGCCCGGCCTCGGACAACTGGGCACGCTGGTGGCCATCGGAGTCGGCGTGGCCGCCCTGGTGATGGTGATGATTTATCTGCCCCCACTGTTCCCAGAACGCCGGAAGCCGCGCCCGAACCAATCCCCGGCCGCCTGGTGGACGTATTTCATCCCGTCGCAGCAAACGCATGCGGCGGCAACCGCACCGCCGGATGGGGCGTACTGCCGCGCGGCCGTGGTGCTGACCGGCCTGATTCTGTGCGCCGCTTTCGGAGTTTTGTGTTTTCACCGGCCGGGGCTGGACCGGACCGGAAACGCCCTGCGTCCGCAACATGGCGAGGCGGAGACGGCATTGGATGAGATCAAGTCGGCGATGAATCTGCCGCCGGACCCGCTTTGGTTGATCATCTCCGGCAGACAGGAACCCGAGGTTTACCAGCGCCTCACCGCCGCCGAGGCGTTGCTGGATGGCGCCGTCTCGAATCACGTGATCGGCAGATATCTGCTGCCGACCGCGCTGTGGCCGCGCGTCGAGTATCAGAGGGCCAACCGGGCGGCGTCCAGGGTCTTGGGAACACTCGGTCCAACGCTGCGCGAAGCGGCTTTGAGCGAAGGCTTCAACACCAACGCGCTGGTCCTGACGGAGGAACTGGTCCGGACCTGGGCGCGCGCCGGCGCCACCGCCGGCGTCGTCTGGCCAACCAACGAAGTGAGCCAGTGGCTGTTGAAACGGTTCGTCACGCATTCCGCCGACGGATGGCTCGTGATGGGCCTGATCTATCCCGCAACCAACCGGGTCGAACCGGCGTCGCTGGCCGCCCTGTCCTCGAGCCTTGCCGGGAATCACGCGCTGCTTTCCGGCTGGGAGCTGCTCGGGAGCGCGACGCTGAAGCGGGTGCAGTCGAGATTGTGGCAGGTCGTCACACCCATGGTCCTCCTGGTCCTGGCTTCACTCTGGTTCGCCTTCAGGCGGCCAACTGAAATCCTCCTGGGCATCGCCGTCTTGCTTCTCAGTGGAGTCTGCTTGCTGGCCACCATGGCATTGACAGGGTGGTCCTGGAATCTGCTGAACCTGATGGCGCTGCCGCTGATGCTGGGCACGGGCGTGGACTACTGCATCTTCATGCAACTGGCTTTGCGACGCCATGGCGGAGACCTCGTCCTGGTTCGGCGCTCGATCGGCCGCGCCCTGCTCCTGTGCGGCGGTACCGCCGTGGCCGGATTCGGTTCGCTGGCCTGCTCCAGTAATCCCGGCATGGCGAGCCTCGGCAAAGTCTGCGCCGTCGGCATCGGCGCTAATATGTTGATCTCCGTGTTCCTGCTGCCGGCCTGGTGGGCGGGAATGAGTTCAAGGTTCAAAGTTCAAGGTTCAAAGTTCAAGGTTCAAGGTTCAACGTCGGAAGCCCAAAGTTCACGCTCCACGCTCCACGCTCCCCAACCCCCATCGTCCTTTTACCGCGCCGGCCTGTGGCGGCTCGGATTGGGCGTCGTTCGAGTGCTGCCGGCCGCGTTTGTGAAGGGATTCTGCGTGCTCGTGGCCGAGGTTTATTATCTCGCTCAACGCCGGCGCCGGCAGGTCGTGGTCGAGAATTTCCTGCCCGTATTCGGGGGTGACCGGTTGGCCGCCGAAAAAGCCGCCCATCGGCTTCATCGGAAGTTTGCCCTGAAATTGGTGGATCTGTGGCGCGCCGAGAGTGGCGTGCCGGTGCGAAACTGGCTGGTGAACGAACCTGAGCTGGAAATCATCCACGCAGCCCGACGGCGCGGTCGCGGCGTGCTCTTCATCACGTTGCACCTTGGCAATTGGGAGCATGGAGGCCTGTTGCTGACGCAATTGGGCATCCCGTTGACGGTCCTCACGCTGGCGGAACCGGACGACGGTTTGACGGACCTCCGCATCGAATTGCGGAAACGCTGCGGCGTCGGGACCCTGGTCATCGGCCAGGACAGCTTCGCCTTCGTCGAGGTCATCAAGCAACTTCAGGCGGGCGCCGCCCTCGCGATATCGCTTGACCGTCCGCCGGCTCACGGCGCCGTTTCCGTGGAATTATTCGGCCGGACTTTCGAAGCGCCGGTCGCCGCCGCGGAACTGGCGCGGGCCTCCGGCTGCGCGTTGATCGGGGTGACCCTCGTCCGCCGGCCCGCCGGGTATGCGGTCAAAGTCCTCCCGGAGTTCAATTACGATCGCAAAGCCCTGGGCAATCGCGAAGCCCGCCGCGAGTTGACCTGGCAAATCCTGCGTGCATTCGAACCGCAGATTCGACAGGATGTGGATCAATGGTATCAATTCGTTCCCATCTGGCCAAAGGACACATAAACCGCGCGCCGGCGCGCTCCCTCCGATCGCTGCAGCGCTGGCTTTGGATTGCGATTTGCGCGGCGGCATCCATTTCCCAGGCATCCGACCTGAACGGGCTCGTTGACCGCTGGTTCAACGTGCAGACCAATCTCCAGAGCTGGTCGGCCGATTTCACCCAGACACGGTCGCTCAAGGTGCTCACCCAACCGCTGGTCGCCACCGGCAAGGTCTGGGTGGCGGCGCCCGGGCGGTTCCGCTGGGAGCTGGGCCGGCCTCCACAGACCATCGCCCTGCGCCAGCCGGACGAGTTGTTCATCATCTACCCCCGACTCAAACGCGCGGAAAAGTACCCGCTCGCCAATGTGCCAGCCGGTCCCTGGGCCGATGCCCTGGCCCTCCTGGATGCCAGCCTTCCCCGCGATCGGGCCAGCATGGACGCGCGTTTTCGCCTGCTGTCGGTGACGGAAACGAATTCGATCCTGCAATTGACCCTCGAGCCGAGGAGCGCCGCCGCCCGAAAAGTCATCAGCGGGATTTTGATCGGCTTCCGGACGAATGATTTCTCCATCGCCGTCACCGAGATGAAATTCGCCGACGGCTCAATCCTGCGCAATGATTTCACCAACGCCGTGCTCAACCAACCACTCGATCCCGAATTGTTCGAGCCGAAGCTGGGGAAGGACTTTACCGTGGTGGAACCGTTGCGCCAATGAGCGCCATGCCCGACCTCCTGCAACTGGCCCTCAGGTCCCTGCCCCACGGCCCCGAATTCCGCTTCGTGGACCGGATGGTCAGCCTGACACCCGGCAAGGAAGGCGTGGGCGAATACCGGGTCCGCGGCGACGAATACTACCTTCGCGGCCATCTCCCGGGCGAACCCATCCTTCCCGGCGTGCTCCTGGTCGAAGCCGGCGCGCAAGTGGCCGGAATGGTGGCACAGGAGGATCCCGCCAATCCCTCCATGCCCCGGCTCAAACTGACCGCCCTCCGCGCCGTCAAAATCCTCGGCTCGGCCCGACCCGGCGACACACTCCGCATCGAAGCGTCGATCACAGGTCGTTTGGGCTTCCTGATCCAGGCCAGGGCTTCGGCTTCCATCTGCGGCGTCAACGTCATGTCCGCCGAACTCACCCTCAGCGGCGCGGACGGTAAAGCAACATGACGGCACCGACCGAGCACCGCGCCCGCACCTTCCGATTCGACCTCGACACCTTCGGGTACGCCCATGAATTGGTATGGCAATACCGGTTCGACCCGGTGACCGGAGCGATGACCACTTTCCCCACGGATCCGCCCCCGACCTATTACCACCATTGCTTCGTGATGGTGCGCTCAACCCGGCAGTTCCTCCAGCATGCCCGATTTGAGCCGGGGCTGCCGGCGGTGGAACCGCAGGCTTATCGCAAACTCATCCGACTCGTTGTCTCCCGCAATCCCCGCCGAGCCTGTGCGGAATCGGAAAGGATTGTCATTCCCGGCTTCGAAGGTCTGCGCCCGTTCAGCGTGGCCCACGAATCGCTCCTCAAAGCCGAATGCGGCGGCGCGTGGCAATCGTACTTCCTTCGAAGCCACTGGCGCATGATATTTCCCGTCTGGGGACGGCATCAGCAACACATCGCCCAACGGCTGGCGCGCTCGATCCGCGGCGGCGCGGTCCCGATCGTCCATCTGTTCCGCTTTCCCCGTATCACCATCAACCACGGAATCGTGTTGTTCGGTCTGGCGGAATCGGAGAAAGACATTCAGTTCGATGCCTACGATCCGAACATTCCAGCCCACCCGGTCAAACTCATCTTTGACCGGACGCGAAGGGTGTTTGAATTTCCACCGGCGTGCTACTGGCCGGGCGGAGTGTTGAGCGTGATCGAGATCTTTCGGGGCGGGCTCTACTGAGCCGTTTTTCAGCGGTTTCGCATCGGCCAGAAGCCGACGCCAAAGAACAGGGTGCCGCAAGCATTGATGCCGAAAATGAAGCCGATGTTGTACGGCCGCCCCTCATTGTTCGGAGCATAAATCGGGAGGTCCTTTCCCATCAGCAGACCCGGCAGGGCGGCGGGCATCAGTGCCCCGTGCAGCACGCCCATGTGAAAGCCGGCGACACGATCGCGTCCATAAAGCCGGGTCGAGGCCCAGCCCTGGCCGAAGCCGAACACCAGCCCGAGCAGGACCAACACCGCTATTTTGACAGCCACATGCTTCAGCCGCGGAGACCAGGCGAAGGTGGCTGTTGGGTTCGTTGCCGCGGGTGTCACGCGTCACAGATTGGGCCGGGCCGCGGGCGACGGGCAAGCAGATAATGCCGCGGTGGGGGGCGCATCTTGACACTGCCCCCGATCGCAAACAAGCCTGAGCGCGGCGTTTAGAGCCAGCGCGAAAAGCCGGAAGGGTAGCACGGGCCACTGNNGCCGGACGGAATGGAGAGGGGCATTCCAGTTGAAATTCAGACCAACGTGTTTCCCGTCGTCAAGCTCTTCCGGTCGGCGAGTCGCCGACCGGAACGGGCGGGTCGCCCGTTCCACCCGTTCCAGAGACAGCCACTGAATGCCGTAGCGTCGGGGGCAGTGTCGAGTTGCCCCCCGCGGCGGGACTTTCCAGCTTCCATACTTGACCCCGTTCCGGGACGCGCCATAATCCGAAGCATGAGCGGAATCCATCGTTATTTACCCTTGATTCGCCCTTTGGCCGAATCGAGGTTGTTGCCGACTTTTCCTCTGGCGGGCCTCGCTGATGTCGTGGCGCGGGACTGCATCCCCTGTTCAATGCCTGACTAATCTATGACCCCTCAGACGACGGACCCCAAGACCATTTCCGAACAACTCTGCCAGTTCGCACGCACGAATTTCGTGGTCGAAGGAGCCACGTTTGATGAACACAGCCCCTTGGCCCAGGCCGGCATCGACTCCTTTGCGCTGGTCGAACTGCTGCTCTATTGCGAGCGCGTTCTGGGTGTGCGCGTGCCGGATTCGCACCTGACGGGCAACAATCTGACTTCCATGGCGACTCTCGCCAGTTGTATCGCCGAGTTGGCCCGCAACAACCATTCCTCACCCTGAGCGTCGGGTTGGCCGCTCCCTATGCCTGACCTGCCTCGCCAGATTCGGTTGGCTGCCGGAGATTATTTCATGCACGCCCAGGACCACCGGATGCGGCGCATCGGGCTGCCCGGCAATGTCTGCTGCGCCGTGCATCGCCTCGGAAACGGCCTGGACGCCGACCTCCTGCGACGGCGCATCGCCGCATCGCCCATCCTGGACTGGCTGGCCCGGGTGCGCGTCGTCCGCCCGCTGCCGTTGATCCCCCCCCTCTGGCGCACGGTGGCAAAACCAAGCACGATCTTTTACGAACACACGGATCACAATGGCGGCGGAAACGGGCCATGGCCGCTGCCGCAAGTAGTGACTGATCGTGAGTTGCATTCCGGCCGGGGTCCCTCGCTGGCGTTCGACCTGGTGCGCCACGCGGATGGGATCAACCACCTGTACCTTTCCTGGAATCATGCGCTGCTCGATGCGCGCGGCGTGGATCTTCTGTTGAGTCACCTGAACAATGACGGCACGGCAAAGGGGGCGCCGACCATCGAGAATTTGATCAGCCCCAGGCAGAAGGGTTGGAACCTGTCCGGTTGGTGGCCCAACGTGAAAATGGCGCGCGGATCGGTGAAGTGGCTCCATGAGTCCGGTCGCGACCCGATCTTCACACTATTGCCGGCCCGGCCTCCGGCCGGGCCCCTCTGCAACCAGTACCGCTCCGTTTCGTTCAGCCAGGAGGAAACGGCGCGCATCACCGCCCGCTGCCAGCGCCTCACCGCCGGCTTTCGCCGCAGCCACTTCTACCTGGCGGCCTCGCTCCGGGCCGTCCATGCCGTCGCCGTCCGCCGCGGCAACAAGACCGGCGCTTACCTCATCCCCGCACCCCATGACACGCGGCGACGCGGCTCGAACGGCCCCATCTGTTCCAATCATCTCTCCATCCTTTTCTACCGCATCGAACCGCAGCACGCCGGCAGGCTGAGTGACATCCTCGGCGAACTCAGCCGGCAGATGACCGACCAGATCCGCGACCGCTTCCCGGAGAGTTGCATGGCGGCGTTGGATATGTTCAAACCGCTGCCGCTCGGTTTCTATGTGCGCCACCTCGGAAAGCCGACCCGCGGCAAGTTCGCCACCTTTTGCTTTTCAGACTCGGGCGAGACCTGCACCGGAATGACCGACCTGCTGGGCGGGCGCATCCTGGATGTCACACACCTCGTGCCGACCTGGCGGCCCCCCGGGCTGACCGTGGTGTTTTTGAGTTTCAGCGGCAGGCTCTCCGCGCTGCTTTCGTCTGTGAATGACTGCCTGAGCCCGGACGAAGTGGACAGCTTGGAACGCGACATCCGGTCGGCCTTGCTGGAGGAGGAAGTGCCATGAAAGTGCTCCTGGTGGCAACGAACCGCGAACGATCCCCTTACCCGGTCGCCCCTCTCGGAGCGCTGTGCGCCGCCGCCGCCGCCCGCGCCGCCGGCCATGAGATCGACTTTCTGGATCTCGGGATGGCCCGGTCGCCCCTACGGGCGCTTCAATCGAAACTGCAGGCCGGCAGCTTCCAGGCCGTCGCCTTCGGCATCCGCAATCTCGACAACTGCTGGGCGTTCATGCCGCGCTCCTACTTCCAGGAGGTGCGCTCGCTCGCTGAAACCGTCCGGCACTCTTTCAAAGGCCCGCTCATCCTCGGTGGCAGCGGCTTTTCCGTCGCGCCAATCGGCTGGATGCGGCGGTTGGAAGCCGACTGCGGAGTGATCGGCGAGGGCGAACGGGCCTTCCCGGAGGTGCTGACGCGGCTCGAGGCCGGACGTTCCCTCGACGGGATTGACGGCGTCATCACGGCGCCCAGAGGTGACAGCGCCGCCCGCGTTCTCCCCACCCGCGCGGTCGAACGGCTGGGCGACCTGCCGCCTCCCGCCCATGACCTCTGCCGCTATGCGCCGTATCTGAGATGGGGCGGGTTCGTCGGCGTGCAAACCAAGCGTGGATGCCCTCTGGGATGCGTCTATTGCGTCTATCCCCGGCTGGAAGGCCGGCGTTATCGCCTGAGGCCGCCCGATGACGTCGTCCGGGAAATTGAAACAGTCGCCGTCGGGTCCAGGCTGCGTCACTTCTTTTTCGTCGATAGTGTCTTTAATGATCCCCGCGCGCACGCGTTGGCCGTGTGTGCCGCGCTCGAGCGCCGGAAATTGCCGGTCCGATGGAACGCCTTCTGCAACCCGCTGGGCTTTGACGCGGAAGTCGCTCGAGCGATGGCGCAGGCCGGTTGCGCGGGGGTGGAATTCGGGCTGGACGTCGCCACACCCCGGATGCTGGCGGCCCTTGGCAAACCCTTCGGACAGGAGGAGATTCGCATTGCACTGCGGGCGGCGCGCGATGCCGGCCTGCCTTTCGCGATCTACCTGCTCTTCGGCGGCCCGGGCGAAACGTGGGCCGACGTCAGGGACACCCAGGCCTTTTTGGACGAGTGCGCCCCCGCCAACGCCGTTTTTGCCACTTTCGGCATCCGCATTTACGAAGGCACGCCGATGGCCGGGATCGCCGCGCGGGAAGGCACGCTATCGCCCGGCCAGGATCTTTTCGAGCCGGTCTATTACCTTTCGCCGGAGCTGGCCGACCACACCGAGGAGAAACTGGACCGCATCGCGCGACGGCGCCCGGAGTGGAGTTCGCCGATGGACTGGCGCGGGCCGGTGGCGCGCTGGGGCCAGAAGGTGACGGTGCTGCTGAATGTGCGGCCCCAGTGGAAATACATGCGCGGTTACGGCGGGTACATGAGACGGAGAACAGTGTGACCAGTTCCCGAGGCATCGATCCCACCACCCTTCCCTGCGATGTGCTCGTCATCGGCGGCGGCGCGGCGGGTGTCGGTGCGGCTTCAGCGGCCGGTCGCGCCGGAGCCAGGGTGGTGTTGCTCGAGCGATATGGTTTCCTCGGCGGCCTGGCCACCACGGCCCAGGTGGGCACCATCTGCGGTTTGTTCCTGCGCGATACCACGGCGGCGGCAGCGACGCCGGTCGGCGGCGGGTTCGCGCAGGAATTCGCCTCGCGACTGCAGCGCGACGCCGGCGCGAAACCCCTGCGGGTGGATGCCGGCCTCTGGGTTTTGCCCTATCCGCCGCCGGCGTTTGCGCGCGCCGCAGATGCCATCGTGAGCGAATCCGGAAACGTCAACATGGTGCTGCATGCCACGGTGGCGGAGGCGCGGGCGGAAGGCCGGTGCCTGGTCCAGGTCCGCGCCCTCGCCTGGAACGAACCGTTGCTCGTACGCCCCTCCACGGTGGTGGATTGCACCGGCGAAGCCACGGCCGCCGCCCTCGCAGGCGCCGCCGTGGAAAACGGCGCCACCGACCAGGCGCCCGCCCTGGTCTTTGTCCTGGAAAATGTCGATCCCGGCCTGGCGGAACGCG
This sequence comes from Limisphaerales bacterium, assembly GCA_003159675.1. Classification (GTDB taxonomy): domain Bacteria; phylum Verrucomicrobiota; class Verrucomicrobiia; order Limisphaerales; family BOG-1460; genus BOG-1460. The sequence continues at coordinate 3,635 of PLQC01000095.1, read as the reverse complement.
GGTTGATCGAGGTGCGACGCGAGTTGCGCCGCGCGGTCGAGAGCGGATCTCTGCCCGCGCTCTGTGAACGACTCTCGTTGGTGCCCGGCACCGGCCGCAATGGCCGCCTCGCCCTCAAACTCAGCCTGGCACCCGCGAATCCAGACCTCCCGCTCTGGCAGCAGGTCACCGCCTGGGAACGCGAAGCCCGTTCGCTGGTCGCGCAACTCCACCGTTTCCTCATCGAGAAGGTCGCCCCGTGCCGGAATGCACGCCTCGATTCCGTCGCACCGCAGCTCGGCGTCCGGTCCGGCCGCCGACTCCAGGGCCGCGCCCGCCTTGCCGACGAGGATGTGCTGGGCGCGCGGAAGTCCCCGCTGGGCGTTGCCCGCGGTTGCTGGGCAATGGAACGCTGGGGCAACAGCCCGAGACCGGAGATGACTTATTTCAACGAGCGCGACTACTACGACATCCCCCTGGACTGTCTGCGAGCGGCGGAACTGGACAACGTGCTGGTCGCCGGCCGCTGCCTCTCCGCGGCGGCAGGAGCAATGACGTCGGCGCGGGTCATCGGCACCGCCCTCGCCACCGGCTGGGCCGCAGGAACCGCCGCCGCCTTCCAGGCCCTCGGCCAGCCGCTCGACGATGCCGTGGCGGCCATCCGGCAACAACTGATTTTATGAATCCCGGAACCGAACTGCTCCAGAACCAAACCAAAAACCCAATGCCGGGTCCTCGTCCGATGAACGTCTTCGACACGCTTGCCCATGCCGCCCGTCAATGGCCCGATCGCATCGCGATCGTGGATGCCGCCGGACCGATGGATTACCAGTCGCTCTGGCGCGAAATCGAAGTCGTGCGCAGCCAGCTTGCGGGGCTGGGTGTGAGCGCCGGCCAGGGAGTGGGAATGCAGGGCCGCAATGGACGCGCTTTCATCATCGGTGCCCTGGCGGCGCTGGGATCCGGCGCCGTCGTCATGCCCATCCATCACCTGCTCAAACCGGATGAAATGTCGGCGATGCTGGCCCGAGCGCCCCTCTGCGCCATCCTGGACGACGCCAGCGGCCGGGCTCCCGCCGGCGAAACCACCTGCGACGTGAAAGTGCCCGGCGGCGTCTCGTTGCGTTTCACTCGAATGGCCGTGCCTCAAGTTCCGCTGGCGCCCTGGGTTGAGAATGCCGCCTTTCTGCGGTTCACCTCGGGCACCACCGGTGCGGCCAAAGGGGTGATTTTGACGCAGGAAGGCGTCCTGGAACGCACTCGCGCCGCCAATAGAGGCCTGGGTCTGACTCGAGAGGATCGGGTGCTGTGGGTGCTCCCGATGTCCTATCACTTCTTCGCCACCATCCTCCTTTACCTCGAAGTCGGATGCACGATTGTCGTCGGTCCCGATTATCTGGCCGAAAGCATTCTCGAGACGGCCTGGCGCAACGAGGCCACGTTTCTTTACGTCACCCCCATGCACGTGCGCATGTTGACCGCCGAAAGTTCCGGACGCGCCCTGCCTCCATCGGTCCGGCGCGTCATGTCCGTCTCCAGCCGTCTCCATCCGCAAGCGGCGCGGGATTTCTTCGCGCGCTATCGCGTGCCAATTTCCCAGGGCTATGGCATCATCGAGGTGGGATTGCCCCTGATGAATCTGGAGGACGCCGTCGAGCATCCCGAGGCGGTGGGTCGTCCGTTGCCCGGCTTTGAGGCGGCCATTCTGGATGACCGGATGAAACCCGCCGCCCCCGGCCAGACCGGACAGCTCGCGTTGCGTGGGCCGGGCATGTTTGCGGGCTATCTGAACCCCCGGAAGCGGCGCGAGGAGGTTCTGCAGGACGGTTTCTTCCTCAGCGGCGACCTCGCGCATCGGGACGATGCCGGGAGGATCGTCATCGACGGACGGCTCAAGACCGTGATCGACGTGGCCGGCCACAAGGTGTTTCCCGAGGAAGTCGCAGCCGTGCTGGACCAGCACCCCGCGGTGCTGCGCTCGCGCGTTTCCACGCGACCGCACCCGCAGATGGGCGAAGTGGTCCACGCCGAAGTGCAGTTGCGCGAGGGGTTTTCCGGGACGGTGACGGAAGACATCCTTTCGTTTTGTCGCCGGCGACTCTCGAGCCATAAAGTGCCCACTTCGATCGACGTGTCCGTGGAGATCCCGCTGACCTCCAGCGGCAAGGTGCGCCATGGGTAAGATTTACGATATACGAATTACGATTTGCGATTGACGCGTCGAAACACAAGCCGGCGCGTCAATCGTAAATCGTATATCGTATATCCTCACGCCGCGGCGCCTCGTTTTGCGCGGATTTCCAGAAAATGCCTCTGCCAATGCGCGCGCGAACCCTTTCCATGCACGTTCGCCTCGAGTGATTTCACAAACCACCACTCGCGCGGCACCTGCCAGCTCGGGAGCTTCTGCAGCAGAAACTGCTTCAATTCCTCCGTGGTGCTGCTTGGATCTGCCGTCACACACGCCACAATGAGGTCGATTCGATCCGCATCCCCGCTCGGCACCCCGAATACGAGACATTCGGCGACGGCTTCATGCTCCCGCAATGCCTGTTCGATGATGGACGGGGACACTTTGCGCCCGGCCACATTGATGTGGTCGCCGGTGCGGCCGCGCAGATGCACCTCCCCGTCCTTGATCTCGGCCAGATCACAGGTCTGAAAGTGGCCACGCCCGAGTGTATCCTCCGGCTCCGGCCAGTACGTTTCGCCCACCGCCCGGCTCCGCACCAAAAGTGCCCGGTCCCGGTTCACCGCCACCTTCACATTGTTCAGCGGCAAGCCCACCGAGGCCTCATCCGAGCGCGGAGTGGCCGTCCCATCGTAGGCGATGCCGCCGCATTCTGTGGAGCCGTAAAAGTTATGGATTTTGACGCCGTGTTTCTCGAAGACATCGAGCTCCAACTTCAGAGGAAGCGGCGCGCCCGCGGAAATGGCCAGGCGCACGTTGCTCAGGATCGCGCCCGCCTTGTGCCAGGCCCGCCACAGCGCCGGCACACCGGCCAGAGTCAGATCCCAGTGGGCGTGCGCCGCGCCGCGCAAGACCACCGGCAACGGCGAAGGCGCCAGAAAGAGCGGGATGCCGTGAAGCAGAAGCGGCAGCACGAGATTCGAAAACCCGTACGAATAGGCCAGCGAAATCACCCCCAGATTGGGCCAGTCCGGACTCAGCCCCATCGTCGTCACGATGTTCCCCGCATCCGCGGCCAGTTGCTCCGCCGTGAACGCGACGGTCCGCGGCACCCCCGTGGTGGCCGGGGTGGTCTTGAGATGGCAACACGGCGCAAGCGGAGGGAAAACGGTGAGGGACTGGTTGTGCGATTCGAGCGGACAAACCACCGCATTCCAGCGCCAGGCCCGCAGCACCGCGAAGATAAACTCGGGAGAATGGCCTTGCGGAAAGACCAGCGCCGGGTTGCCCGGCAAAGGAGTTTCCGCCTCGCGGTTCAGTTGCGCAAAGGTCCAACACCGCCCGGAAGCCAGGTCGCGCAATGCGACTTCATTGCGCCTGTCCTGGACGACCTTCAGCCAGCGTTCGTAAAGCATCCACCCTTTCTTAAGCCAACCCCGCTTTCCCTTGCAAGCCCCATCTTGCCCACACCCCCCCCACGAGGGCGCATCTTGACACTGCCCCCGACGACACGGCATTCAGTGGC
>PLQC01000060.1 GCA_003159675.1 Limisphaerales bacterium | reverse complement strand
CTGGGTGTGACCGCATCGGAATGATTTCGCCGGTGGAGGGCGGGTTCTCCGCGAGTCCCCCAGCCTGTCCCCTCAGCGGGCGTATTGGCGGATGGAGGACTGCCACCAGCCGGCCAGAGCGTCGCTGGAGCGGATCCAGGCCTGCCGGTGCAGCCAGGACATCACATCCGCATCCGACAACACCAGGATCTTCTCCGGGCCGCTGATGGCTTCGGGCCCTTTGCTCAACATCCTTTCGCCCAGTTCGCGCACTTCGGGTGTTCCCACTCCGAGCGCCGCGAGCGCCTGCCGGTAGTCCGGGTTGAGGCATTTCTCGCGCAATAGCGAAACGTGGATTGCATTCACATACGGATCCAAAACAGCCTCCGCGATGCTTGCATCCGGCGGCGGCGGGGCGGCCGCGCCCGACCGCTCCAGCAACGCCATCCGCACCCGCAGCGTATCCAGCTCGGAGGGAGGCGACGTTTCCTCCGGCGTCAGGAAAAGTCCGTGTTCCCGGGCGCGTTCCCCCCAGCTCGTGCGGCTGGTGAGCACGCTCAAGGGAATCGAGAGCACCATGCCCGCGAGGACGGGCATGAACCACCAGAAAGTGGCGTGATCGATGCGCCAGACCACGGTGCCCCAGAGGATGCCGATGAGGGTGTTGGCCCAATGATGGCGAACTGCCTCGAACCAGGCAATCCCGTCGGGAGTGCGCTTTTGCGGCCCCCAGTGAACACCCGTTCCGAGGAGTATCGTGGCCACGCATTGCGAGTGCCAAAGCATCTGCAAGGGGGCATGCAGCGCTGAAAAAACGGTTTCCGCCAGGGCACTCATGGTGGCGCGCCGCAATCCTCCAAAAGCCCGCCGCCTGGGACCGTCCATGGCCAGGTCGATCAAGGCCAGGAATTTCGGAAGAAACAGCACGCCCATGCAGATCAGGAAAATCAGGAAGGCGTGTTCCGTGCCGCTGAGTTTGAGGAACGGCGTCAAGGCGCGCACAGTGATGACCGAAAGGCCCGTGTGCTGCCGGAACCAGAGCGTCCAGTTGAACGTGATCAGGAACAGCAGCCAGAGCGGGCTGGCCAGATAGCCAAAGATGCCCAGGAGCAAGTGAATCCGGCTGACACCGCGCAAACCCCGCGCAAACAAGACCATGCCATGCTGCATGTTTCCCTGACACCACCGGCGGTCGCGCTGGGCATTTTCGATGATGTCCTGCGGAGTTTCCTCATAGCTCCCCTGCAATTCGTGGGCGAACCAAACCTGCCAGTTTTCCTTGAGCAGCAACGCGGCCTCGACAAAATCGTGGCTGAGGATCTGTCCTCCAAATGGTTTCCGCCCCGGCAGGCTGGGCAGATCGCAGTATTGCATGAACGGGTCGGTGCGGATGATCGCGTTGTGCCCCCAGTAATTGCCGAACCCTTGCGCCCAATAATTGAGTCCGGCGATGAACACGGGGGCGTACAGGCGATTTGCAAACTGCTGGATCCGGCCGAACAGCGATTCCGCGTTCACCAGCGCCGGCACGGTCTGGATCAGGCCCACGTGCGGGTGCGCCTCCATCAACTTCACCAGGTCCACGATGGTCTCGCCGCGCATGACGCTGTCCGCGTCGAAAACGATGAAGTACCGGTATCGCCTGCCCCAGGCATTTAAAAAATCGCGCACGTTCCCGCTCTTCTTGCCCTCCACCGAAATGCGGCGCCGGTAATAGATGCGGCCCAGGGCGTCCAGCTCAAGGGCCAGCTCGCACCAACGCCGCTCCTCCTCGACCCATTTGTCCGCGTCTCTCGAGTCGCTCAGAATGAAAAAGTCAAAGTGCTCCAATTGTCCCGTCCTCTCCAGCGATAGATAGGTGGCCCGGAACCCCTCGAAGACCCGGGCAACTTCTTCGTTGCAAATCGGGAAAACGATGGCGGTGCTGACTCCCTCGATGCTTTGGGATGGATAATCCCCCAAACGCGTGATCTGGTCGGGATCGCCGAAGGTGCGGAGGATGAACCCGTAGATGCCGTGAAGGCACCCGATCGAAATGAGAAGGAAGAGGATCACGAACAGGACGAGCAGGATCGTGCTCGAATTCGTCCAGCCGCTACGCCAGAGCAGATCGGCGAACAGCATCGACACCAGGCCGGTCAACAGCATCGCCGAGGAGATGAAGATGAACAGCCGGACGGCGCGGCGGGCCGGACGGCCCGGGTAAACCGCCCACGCGGGCGTTGGCCCTCCCGCAGGCTTTGACGCGTCGGAGATGGCGGAGGACATGGTCAATGCGTGAACGGAAAATGCGTCAGAACGAAGATCGCCACCAACAGCAACGCAAACGCAATCCAGATGAACACCATTTTCCCATAGGACCACTGGCTGAGCTGGGTCAGCGTCGCAATGGGCCCCAGGTCCAGCGGCCGTGGCGCCATTTTGGAAAGTTGAAAATCCGGCCCGGCCCGCAGATAGGCGTCCCGCATCGCTTTCACGAACGCCTCCGGCCAGGGTCCCGGGCGCAGGAATTGTTCCTGCCATTTGCCGGGCATGTCCGCGAGCAGCAACGCCAGCCGCCCGCGAGTGGATAGCATGTGGTCGGTGCCGGCGGGCGATTCCTGGAGCACCTGCGCGAACCAATCGGTGACCACCAGGTCCATCTCCTCGGCGGCAAGCTCCGTGACCGGGCACTGCAATTCCTGCGGCGCCCGCCGCATCGCACGTTTCAACACGTGAATGACCAGGCGTCCAAGCAGGACTTTATCCCGGACGCGCAGCGCGTGAAAGTAACTCTCCACTTTCGCATATGCGGCGTTCCAGTCTTCGAGCGGCCGTCCGACAATGCGGCCCGTCTGTTCGGCGCCGGCGGCGGGATCGTTCAGGGCGGACTCCAGTGATACGTCCATGTTTCGCTTAGAACCTCCTCTCCCTTGTTGAGTGTGCACCGAATGTCCACCGGGTCTTTGTTGCCCGGCTTGGGTTCCATCTTGAGCATCACCCGCCAACTGTCGTTGAAGAGATTGAAGAAAACCTGGTTGTCCACGATCGCCGCGTTCGTGGAACAACTCGCGATCGCCTGCGGCGGGGCCGTTTCCGGAATGGCCTTCAATTTGGGTCCCGCAAAGTCGATGACGAACTGGCGCCGCTGCGAGTCCCGCGGGTCCGCCCCGACGCGCGTGCCAATCACTTTGTTCTCGGATAGCTTCAAGTCCGACTCGTGGGTCGTCCAGTAAAGCGTGTACCCGAAATGAAAGGGCTGCATCGGCGCCGGCTTCACTTTCGGATCCCAAAAGGCGACGATGTTGTCCATTCCTTCGTACGCCGTGCTCAACTCGACCAGGTTTATGTCCCCCTCGCCCCAGAGGGAGTTCGGCTCCGCCCAGACGCTCGGCACCGTCTGGTACAAATTGAACAGGTCCTGGTAACTCTCAAAATCGCGGGCGCGCTGGAGCAGGCCGAAGCCCTTGATATCCTTGGCGCCGAACCGCTGATGCCTCATCTGCGTGGTGTTGTCCAACGGCCGCCAGAGATTCTCGCCGTTCTCCATCTGCATCAGCAGACCGTCGCTGTCGTGCACCTCCGGCCGGTAATCGTCAAACCGCCGCTGGGAACTCTTGCCGAACCAGAACATGCTCGTCAACGGCGCCAGCCCGATCGTTCTGATCGGCTTTCGGTTCGGATCCACGGGCCGCACCTTGTCCGGGTCGCGGAAGTAAAGAACCGCCTCGATCGTGGCGACCGTTGTCTCTCCCGGTTTGATGAGAAAGCTGTATGCCCCGGCACAACTGACGCTGTCGAGGATGGCGTAGAGTTTCACGCGGTCAGCGGCGGCGTCCGGCTTGCCCAGCCACCAGTCGGTGAAAATGGGAAACTCCTCGGGCTGATCGGTCTCGCCGCAGTCCAGCGCCAGCCCGCGGGCCGACTGGCCGTAACGCTGCTCTTTGCCCAGCAGCCGGAAGTAACTGGCCCCCAGGAACGCGCCCAGCTCATCCCACTTGCCGTGTTCATTCAGCTCGCACAACAGCCGGAAACCCGCGTAGCCCGTGTTCGCCGGAATCTGCTTCTCGATGTGCAGGTTGCGGTAGTTGAAAAAATCCTGCACGAACCGGACCGGCTGCACCGCCGTCAGGGTGAATTCATTGATGTGCACCGGCTCCTCGTAGAGATAGCCGGGATGGAAAAACTCGACGCGGAACGGCAGACCCTCCGCCGCCCAAAGTGCCTTGTCGTGGCGGAACTCGATCTCCCGATACTTGTCGTAATTGAGCTTGTCGGCCCGCAATATATCCGGCAGGTCGCCCCGCGGCGAATGAAAAGGCTTGCTCGCGCGCTGTTCCGCCTTCTTCGCGATATAATCCAGCGTGACGTCAGCAGACTCCAAGCGCGCCAAAGCTCCGCGTGGCAACACAGTCGCCAGCACTAAAACCAGACAAGCCAATCGGTTCATCCAGGTAAAAGAAGTACTCAATTGAAGCCTTTTGGCAAGACCCGTTGGGAATCGGTGAACGCACAATCCACCACCGGCGCTCGTCAGTTTCCCTGCACTTCAGGCACTTGCGCCGCCATCCCGCCAACCCCAACGTCCAACCCGTCCCACGCGAGGCCGGCAATTTTATCCCGCCCGACTTTCCCGGTCTGATCGTCATGGCGCTGACCGGAGCGAAATCTGGCCGGCAACACCATTGACTTTCACGGCACCTTCATCCTGGGACTGCCGGTGGAGACGAAGGAAACCATCGAACAAACCATCCACTTCGCGCAGGAACTCGACGTGTTCAGCCTCCAGGTCAGCCTCGCGGCGCCTTATCCCGGCACCGAATTGTACGAGCGGGCCACGCTCAACGGCTGGTTCGCCAAGAAAGACAAGGCCGCCCTGGTGGAAACCGACGGCTTCCAGCAGAGCTCGCTCGAATACCCCGGCCTGAGCAAGGAAGAGATCCGCCTTGGCTGATCGAGAAGTGCTATGCGCACTGAGCCACAGCGTGGTGCGAGGTTGTCAGGGGCAGAGTCTGGTTTCCAGTCGCCAATTTCGGCCATTCGCTGACCCGGTGCCACCAGTGTTCGAGCCGTTTCAGATATTTCTTGGGATTCGGCATCCGGTCGGCCAGTAGTTGGCTGCCGAGGGATTTGTCCGGCCAAAGATGGAGTTGCTTTTCGATGCCCAGTTCCTTGCCCAATTCGGAAACGGTGTGCAGCGCGTTGACTGCGTAGTCCTGCCAGCTTTCGCGTGTGGCGAAGACTTCGGTCTTTAGGCGGATACCGAGCGATTTGGCTTGGGCTTCGATGCGCGCCACGTTTTCAGCCCGGATGTTTATCGGTTCATGGAAAACCGTGATGGGTTCCAGATCGGCCACCGCCTTCAAGGTCGCGCGCAAATCAGCCTCGTCGCATTCCGGATAAGTGGGTGCCATGGCCACATAGACATACAACCCAGCCTGCTTCGCCGCTTGAAGCGCCGCCAACCGCTGGGACGGCGCAGGTGCCTTGGGTTCATACACCTTTGCCAGGTCGTTGCGCAGCGTGGGCAAGCTCATTCCGAACACGAGTCGTTTCCCAAAACTGCCGAACAAATCGAAATCAGTCCGCGCCAGCGGACTGCGAGTGAGGATGCGGACGTTGAGCGTGGATTCGTCGCGGATGAGTTCGAGTGACCGCCGCACGAGCACCCTCGCATGCTCGGCCAGTTCGCGCTGCCGTGCCGGCTCGGGATGATGGATGACCTGATACGGATCCGTGGTGGAGCAGTAAATGACGGCGCGATTGCCGTCGGGCTTTAGTTTTGAGCGCGGCGTGTTCTCGGCGGCACGCAACGAGGCGAGGAATTTTTGCTCGTCCCACGGTCGGAGCAGGACGTAATCGCCCCACTCGGCGTCCGGGTCTTTGACGCCGTATTCCGCCAGCTTCGATCCCTGTTTGATCGTCGCCGCGCTCGGCACGTAACAAAACCGGCATGCGTGCGAACAACCGACCGCAACATTGAACGCCCAATTCGAGAGGCTTTTGTAAACGAAGTTGTTCTCGGCAATGACCGCCGACGCGTGCCACATATCCACAGATTCGAGACGAGCCTCTGGAGGAACAGGTTTCAGCGGTGCTTCGACTGTGATCAATTCAGCCATGTTGCTTGGAATGCGGTGAATCGGCTGCCAGATGAATCAGGAGTCAACGCCGTCCGCGCCCCGCCACTTCACCAGCACTTGGTCGATCTTTTCGCGAACCAGGATTCGCGCATCGAGACGCGACGCGCCTTGCATCAAGAGGCGATCGTAGTTCGTGTGTTGATGCCGGATGTGGGCAACCACGGCAAGTTTGATGGCGCGTGGGTCCAACTCCCGCCCGGCGGCGGAATGGCCCACGCGGCCGCTGCCGCGCCGGGCGGTGTGCGCGGCAATGCGGCCAGCCTCAGCCGCGGGACAGGCGGGATATTGCCCCAAAATCTCCTTCATCATCGCCACAACAAATTCCCGGTCCTCATCCACCCGCTGAATGGCGGCTCGCGCGCGGGCGGCGGCGCGTTCGGGGGCATCGGCAGCACATTCGTCTTCGGCTTGGTCCAGCGCCTCCGCGGCCACCAACAAGCCCTGACGCTCGTAGCGTTTGCGGGTGCGGCTGAAACGCACCACCACGGCGGACAACAAGCTGCGCTTGCGCGCGCGGCGCGACAGGGCCATGTCGCCGGCGGGCAGAAATACCAGGTGATCCAGGTCCGCGCACACGAGGCACAGCGGTTGGCCCTTTTCCATGGACAAATAATCGCCGCGGACGAGCTCCGCGCCGCACTCGCTGCATTTGCCCTCCTCGCTCACCTTCTCGAACACCACGAGTTCCGGCGCTTTGTTCAGTCGTTCCTGTAATCCGCTGCGGGAGGGCTCGGACATGCCGCAAGTATAATGAGCTGAAATTGCACCTGTCCAGACTGGGATCAGACGATGCCGCACGCTGCCCCCGAGCGCGCGGCTTTCAGCGTCCGAGCGAACAGAGACGAAACGATTGACCTGTGGGCTTCCGAACGATGAAGCGGCGTAACCGCGCTCCGGCCTGTCTGCAATCGGGCGCAGTCTCAGGAAATGCCCGCAACCGCCCCCAAAATCAGAATTAGCTTGTGCCACCCGTCGAAACCCCCTAAGCCGGATGGAACACTCTATGACGCGGAAACAGCTTCAATCGGTCGCGCGCGAACACGGCACGCCGGTGGTTGTGATTGACCACGACATCATTCGGAAAAACTATTTCGAGTTCAAAAAGCATCTGCCGAAGGTGCAGGCGTATTACGCCGTGAAGGCCAATCCCGCGCCGGAGATCGTCCGGACTCTTTACAAGGCGGGCGCCAGCTTCGACGTGGCATCCCTGCCGGAGTTCATGCTGGTCTATGAAAACATCCGCCGGCTTCCGCCGGAAGTGCAGCAGGATTTCATCTGGGACAAGATCATCTACGCCAATCCGACGAAGCCGAAGGAGACGCTTCTGGCGCTCGACCGCTACAAGCCTCTCGTCACGTATGACAATCTCAACGAGCTGAAGAAAATAAAGCGTTACGCGCCCCACGCGGGGGTGGTGCTGCGATTGCGCGTGCCGAACACGGGGTCGATGGTGGAATTGTCGAACAAGTTCGGGTGCGATCCGGGGGAGGCGGTGGATCTGGTGCAGGCGGCGTTCGAGATGGGCCTGGTTGTCGAGGGCCTCAGTTTCCACGTGGGCAGCCAGTGCACCAACTTCGAGAATTTCGTGCAGGCGCTGAACATGGCGGCGGCCGTCATGAAAGAGTCGCGCAGCCGCGGGCATGAAATAAAAATCCTCGATATCGGGGGCGGGTTTCCGGCGCACTACAACAAGCACGTCCGGCCTTTCGGACAGCTCGCGAGGAAGATCAACGCGGAGATCGGGCGATTGTTCCCGCAGGACATCGAGATCCTGGCCGAGCCGGGGCGGTTTCTCGCGGCGACCGCCGCCACCTCCGTGGCGCGCATCATCGGCAAGGCGGTGCGGGACGGCAAAACGTGCTACTACATCGATGACAGCGTCTATCATACTTTCAGCGGCATCATCTTCGACCATTGCCAGTATCCCCTGAAAGCGTTCAAGTCGGGGAAAACCGAGATCTGCGCGGTGTTCGGCCAGACGTGCGACGGACTGGACACGATTTCGCAATCCGAGGAATTGCCCGACCTGGAGATTGAAGATCTGGTATATGCGGAGAACATCGGCGCCTACAGCAACGCGTCGGCGACGTGGTTCAACGGTTTCCCACCCGCGAAAGTGGTGCACCTGAACCAGTGAACGCTCACGCGCTGCCTTCCTATGAACCGAGCCTCCGTAACCGCCGTTGTGAAACGGCGGAGATCGTCACTGCGGGACGGGTCCGCCAATTCACATTGGCGGCTACAAGTATTCATGAGATTTCACTTTTGATTTTGGGCCGCCCTGAATAGTTTCGTGCCCATGCGCGAATCTTCCCTCAGTTTTCTTCGCACGCTCGTCAACACGCCGAGCCCGACCGGGCATGAAGTCCGCGGCCAGCGGGTCTGGCTCGATTACGTGCGGCCCTTTGCCGAGGAAACATATTCCGACGCCTACGGAAACTGCGTGGCGGTGCTCAATAAGGGCGGTTCGCCGCGCGTGATGCTGGCGGCGCACGCGGATGAGATCGCCATGGCCGTGAATTACGTCAACGATGAAGGTTTCATTTACGTGCGTANNGTCAAAGGCGTTGTCGGCAACGTCGCGCCGCATCTGACGCGCCAGGAGGGCGATCCCAAGCCGCCGAAAATCCACGATCTGTTCATCGACATCGGGGCGGTCAACCGCAAGCAGGCCGAGGGGGTGGTGCGGATCGGGGACCCGATCACGCTGGCGGATGAGTTTGAATTGTTGCGCGGCGATCTGGCCGTGGCGCGCGCGTTCGACAATCGCATCGGCACCTTTGCCGTGGCGGAGGCGTTGAGGATTTTGAAGGAATCCAAGGCGGCGCCGGCGGCGGAGGTGTGCGCGGTGTCCAACGTGCAGGAGGAGGTCGGCTTGCTGGGCGCGCGACAGATCGCTTACTCGCTCAAGCCCGACATCGCGCTGGTCGTGGACGTGACCCATGCGACGGATTATCCGACGGTGAGCAAGACGCAGCACGGGGACGTGAAGCTCGGCAAGGGGCCGGCGGTGACGCATGGCGGCTGCAACCATGCCGAAGTCGTGGCGCGCCTGGAGGCGGTGGCGAAGGCGAAGCGGATTCCATTGCAGCACGAAGCCATGTCCTCGACGAGCGGGACGGACACGGACGTGATTTTTTGGACGCGCGGCGGGATTCCCAGCGCGCTGATCAGCCTGCCCAACCGCTATATGCACTCGCCGGTGGAAGTGGTGAGTCTGAAAGATCTGGGACTGATCCCGCAATTGCTCGCGGCCTTTGTCCGATCCCTGAAGCCGGGCGAGCAGTTCAAGGTGAAAATCTAGCCCGGACTCTGACGGGCAGGTTGAGGCGGGGGTGGCCCGGAAGGAGGCTCAACCCTGTGGCTGCGGGACGGGAGACAGGGGCAGGCCGCCGCGGCTGCGCAGCCAGAGCAGAAGAAGGATGCCCGAAACGTCCGCGCCCGACTTCACATTTCTGAAGACCTGATCCTGGATGTTCAGGTTGAATTCACGGTTGTTTGCGGCCTCCTTCAAATCGACATACCGGGCTTTTCCGAGCGTGAGGTTGAGCACGTCGATGCCGGTGAACGGAAAATCCTTGAGGATTTTCGGCACGCCGCCGTTGCCGGAACCGCGCGTCTGGACTTTGTTGAGAATGCTGAACACATTGGTCTGGCCGGCTGCGTTGCGCACCAGGTCGATTTCCTTCAGATTGAATCGCAGGACGGTGACGTGCAACTCATGCCGGGCCAGTGCGGCTGCATCGAACTCAACGTGCAGTTCTGGAATATCCAGGAACAAGGTTCGCCCGAATTCCGCGGTATTGAAGAGTTTAAGATCCTGGATTGTCACCACCGGCGAAAAGAAGCCGGAGGACAGCTTCCCGATCCGCGCTTCCATCCCGGTCTGCGAACGAATCCTGCGCTCAGCAATGATTCTCAGGATGGAATCCTTGAAGATCAACCCGAGAAGGACCAGGGCCGCCAGGACCAAAACGAGTCCCAGCGCCCATTTGAGGAGCCGTTTCATAGAGCCTCAACCCGTCGAAACGTCCACACGCGGCATCGCGTTGGCGGAGATGATCCGACCGACGCAACGACGCAACGTTTTGATATCGTGACGAGTCAAAGGAGCACATCCTCCGGGCGGACTTCCAGGCATTCGTCCTGGTCTTCCCAGATGAGGGCGGGGTAAAAATCCAGGAACTTGGGCGCGAGCCGGGTTCCGGCGCGCGCGAGGAGCGTTTCGGCTGAATTCGCCGCGTTTTCGAATGCGCTGTCGTAATTGCCCGCACTCTTGCGCTGGCGATCATCCCAATGCGCCACGGAATGAACCGGAGCGTACTCCGAGGCCCAGGCTTCCAGGTCGGCCCGGAGCGCGGACGGGATCTCGTCGAACGGGACCAGGGTGTCGTTGCAATGCTGGCAGATCAGTCCGGCATCCTTCACGTCGCGGGTCAACAAGGGCAGCGTGGGCGCGCGGCAGCATGGTGATTCCGTGTAGGCGGACGGGGGTGTGGCGAGGCGTTTGGACCAGATTTGCCGCTCATGGCCGAGTTGGGCGGCCAGCCGATACGCGCCCAGGAGCGGGTGCGAGAGCCGCCAGGCCCTGCCTGCAATCTGGCCCAGCGTCTGCGCAAGCCACCGCGCGAGTGTCAGGTCGTCGAAATCGCGGAACACAAGGCCGTATTCCTTCCAGAGCAGGTCGAGTGGAGACTCGGGATTGACAGCCATCGCACGCCGAGTGTTGCGGGCCGGAGCCGGTTTGTCGAGAACCGGTTCACTGCGGACGCGTGACGGGCGCATCCGCACACTGCCCCCGATCGCAAACAGGCCGGAACGCGCCGTTTAGAGCCAGCGTGAAAACCTGGAAGGGTAGCACGGGCCACTGGCCCGTCCCGTCCGGCGACCCGCCGGGCGGAATGGAGAGGGGCGTTCCCTTTCAAATTCAGGCCAAAGTCTCGCCCGTCGTCAAGCTCTTCCGGTCGGCGAGTCGCCGACCGGAACGGGCGGGTCGCCAATAGTGTTCGGCATAG
>PLQC01000073.1 GCA_003159675.1 Limisphaerales bacterium | reverse complement strand
CGCATCAGGTGAGAACATCCCGCTCGTCGCCGGCTGAGCACTGCGATCAATCGCTGGGGACGAGGCCGTCCCCACGCCGTCATGAACCGCCCCTGCCTGCAATCCGTCCTTGCCGAAAACCCGCTGGCTTCCGTCCGGAAATGCAAATAAATTTCACCCATGTCAAAAGTCAGCGCGGGTTTGCTGATGCATCGGGTCCGGGAAGGCAAACTGGAGTTCCTGCTCGCTCATCCCGGCGGTCCGTTCTGGAAGGACAGGGATGCGGGGGCATGGACCATTCCCAAGGGCGAAATTCAGCCGGGCGAAGAGCCGCTGGCGGCCGCACAACGCGAGTTCGAAGAGGAGGTCGGATTCAAGCCGCATGGGCGCTTCATCGAACTGACCCCAATCCGGCAAAGGAGCGGCAAGCTGGTTCACGCCTGGGGCTTTGAAGGCGACTGTGATCCGTCGCGCGTCCACAGCAACGTGTTCAAAATGGAATGGCCGCCGCACTCCGGGCGGTTCGAGGAATGTCCGGAGGTGGACCGGGCCGGCTTTTTCGACCTGGAGGAGGCCAGGAAGAAAATCAATCCCGCGCAGATGCCGCTTTTGGAAGAGATGGCCGCGAAGCGGCGCGCGGCCTCTGGATAAAGGCAACCCGGGCCTATTTCAGCCAGGGCGCGACGGTTTCACCGGCCCAGATGTTCCGGACAGGCTGTCGCTGACGGACGAGTGCGGCGCGGTTGCCGTTGACCAGGACTTCCGCCGCGAGCGGGCGCGTGTTGTAGTTTGAGGCCATGACGAATCCGTACGCACCCGCGCTCAACAGTGCCAGGTAATCGCCTTCGCCCAGCCTGGGCAGCGGCCGGTCCTTGCAAAAAAAGTCACCCGATTCGCAAACCGGCCCGACCACGTCGGATTTGATCCGCACGCCGGCTTTGCGGATGAGCGGCACGATCTGATGATAGGCTTCGTAAAAGGCCGGGCGGATCAGATCGTTCATGGCCGCGTCCACGATGAGGAAATGTTTTCGGCCGGTGCGCTTCACGTATTCCACCCGCGTGAGCAGAACGCCGGCATTGCCGGAAATGAACCTGCCCGGCTCGAGCAGGATGCGCAGGTCGAGCGGCTGAAGCAGCGACACCAGCCGGGCGGCGTATTTTTGCGGCGTGAGAATATTCCTTGACGCAACCGATTTCCACCATCCGGCGGCACCGCTTTCGAGCGCCGGGTTGTAAACAATGCCCAACCCGCCGCCGAGGCTCAGGAATTCAAGACCGTATTGGCGCTTCAGGCGCAACGCGAGCGGCAGGATTTTGCGAACCGCCTCTTCAAACGGGCTGACGGTCGTGATCTGAGAGCCGATGTGCATCTGCAGCCCGCGCAGGCGCAGGTGTTTCAGCGTGGCCGCCCGCGCGTAAACGGCCTCGATTTTTTCGAAGGCGATGCCGAATTTGTTCTCGTACGTGCCGGTGGTGATTTTCGCGTGCGTGTGCGCGGCCACACCCGGGTTCACACGCACCGCCACGGGCGCGGTCTTTCCCAATCGCGCCGCGACGCGGTTGATGCGCTCCAGTTCCGGCTCGCTCTCGGCATTGAAGGAGTAAACGCCGCGCTTCAGCGCGAACTCAACCTCCGGTTCCGTCTTGCCGACACCGGCAAACACGCAGTTTCGCGGATCCCCGCCTGCGTCGATGATCCGCTGCAATTCGCCGCCACTCACGATGTCGAATCCGCCGCCCAGGTTTGCCAGCGCGCGCAGGACCGATTGGTTTGAATTGGCTTTGACCGAAAAGCAGATCTGATGGTCCACGTCCGACATGGCCATATCCAGTTTCTTGAAGTGGTCCGTGAGCGTGCCTTGTGAATAGACATACAGCGGCGTGCCGTATTTCCTGGCGAGCGGCTCGAGAGCCACGCCTTCACAATGAAGTCTGTTTCCGAAGTAACGAAATCCGTGCATGGTCGAGGTCAGTTGCTCATCAAAGCGAATCACCGGAACGGCAGCGATCCCGATGAATCGGGGATGCTCCAGGCCAACCCACCGGCCGCCCCTGGCTGCACCGGAATCAAATCCCCCACATTGTATAGTAATGGGCGGTCACACTTCAAGGTCCGCACCAATAAGAAAACCGCCGGATGCTCGCATCCGGGGGGATGAAAGCGTCCGACTACGGTTCAGCCAGTATTTTTGCCCGTTGCGTGTGGTATTCTTCCGGTGAAATCCTGTCCATCCGATACAACTGCAGCAAGTCCTGCAAGCGTTGTTCCTTCGAGGCGGGAAGCGGGGACGGTGGGCCCTGGAGCGGCGGCATCTGGGACAGATTCTTGGCGGCCTTCGGCTTTTCAACATTCTGGGTGTTGCCGGCGCCCATTGCCGACGGCTCCTGCATCTTCGCCTTCTCCCCAGGGCTGGGGGTGCTCCCAGCCGGAGGAGCAGCTTCCCCCGGGACCACCATGAATACCGGTGTGTTGGCTTGTTCCGCCACGCCCGGCATCGTCTCGTGGAGCGCTTCTCGCGCCCTCTGAATGTCTTCCGGGCTGGATCCCTTTGGCAAAACCACGTTCTGATACTCCGGACCGGATGCCTCTTCTTTAGAGAATGCAGGCGCGGCTTTCACCGGCTCGGGCGAAGGCATCGGTTGCGGAGGCGGAGGCGCTATCTGCTCCGGAGGTGGCGCCGGTAGAGGTGGCGGTGATACCGGTTGAGGTGGTGGCGGTGCCGGTTGAGGCGGCGGCGGCGTTGCCAGCCACGGTTGAATCGGCGGACGCGGCTGAGTGTACCCGCGCTGGGTGGAGGGGGGATTTTGCGGCGCCGGTGCTGGAGGAACCGCCATCGGTGGAGGAGGAGCAGGCTGCGGCTCTTCGGTCTCCTTCATTTTCTGCTGCAGCGCGTCCTCGAGCGCCTTGGCCTTCGCGGCGGTTGGCGGGGGCGGTGTCTTCGTCCCCGGAACCATGGCCGGAGGCGGCGCGGGCGCCGGGTACATCGGCATCGAAGGCGTCGGTTGCACCGGCACCGGCCGATTGGTGGCGGCCGCGGGCGGGATTTGAATCTGAGTTGCGGGCTGGGGAGGCAACCCCTGCATCATTCGATCCAATGCCTGCCGCGCTTTGGTTTGGGCTGGGTTATCCTGTCCGGAGAAGGCGCCGAGCGGAAGAAGCACAGCCGCGGTCGCGCAGGCCAACAGAGTGCGTCGAGAAATCTGCATGAACCTTTAATTAAATGAAAAGAGCCCGTCACGCAACAGCTTAGTGCTGGTTTGTGATTCGATGTTGGGAGTTCGATGTTGGATTTTGGATGTTCCCTCCTGGACTCACCCCGCGTCCGAACCCGCAACCGGGCCCAACTTCCGCCACAGATCTGGCCACGGATAGAGGAGGACGGATTGCGCCAGAATGCGCTGGACCTCTGGTCGGCGGATTTTGACGGGCTGTCGAGGATCGAGGGCATTCGATGTGCGGAGGCGCCCGACGGTTTTGACCCCGATCAAAATCGGCCAGGCGCAGGCCAGGCGCACGCGGGCGTGCCGCCAGGGCAATGTGTTGGTATAGACCCACCCGGCCGCAAGATAATCCAACGCGCGGTCGAGATACTTGTGAAAAACCGGGCGCAGCCGGGGCTCGCTGGCGATTTGCAGCAAATCGGCGGAAGTCAATCCAATCCTGCGCAACTCTTCCTCAGGCAAATAGCAACGACCCTTCTGCAGGTCGGCGGGGAGGTCGCGAAGAATGTTGACCAATTGCAGCCCCTTGCCGAACCGGATCGCGCGGCGGAGGAGAAGTGAATCGTCGAGCACGGCGTTTGGAAACAGATGCGCGCGGCACATCCGGGTCCAGAATTCACCGACGCAGCCGGCGACGCGATACGTGTAATCCTCCAGTTCGGCGTCCGTCCGAAGCGCGACCAACCGCGCGGCGGAGGCGCCGGCGAACCGGCGCAAATCCAGTTCCTGCCCCCCCGTGATGGTGTCGAGCACCGTGCGGACCCGTTGGCGGTCGGACTCGGACAGCCGTTGCAGCAGCTCAAGGCTGGATTCGCATTGTTCCAAAAGCACGCGTTCCGCCGGAGAGCCCTGGTGCCGCGCCAGCCCGCCAAAGTCCACCGGTGACGCGCCGGTTCCCAAAATCCTTTCCCGGAGGGTCTGCAACGCGAGCACGCGTTGCTCGATCGAAACAAGCCCGGTGTCGGCAATGGTGTCCGTGGTCCTGGCGAGCAGGTAGGCCAGTCCAATGGGTGATCGGATGGAGCCCGGCAGGACGCGCAGGGTGAGATAAAACGATCGCGAAACGTCCTTGAGCAATCCGCGCAACATTTCGTTTGGCGTGTCGGCCATTCTCCCGGAATGAAACACCGGATGGGAACGAATGTCAGTACCAGACTGTGGCCCGGGCGCCGCGTCAAATAACCCACCAAGGAGGTGGGAAAGGGTCTGCCTGCCCAAACCGTTCATGCTGTCCGAATTCTGCGCCGCCATCCAGAAGACGCTGGCCGCGGGTTAGCAGGGGGCGCATCTTGACACTGCCCCCAATCGCAAACAGGCCGGAGCGCGGCGTTTAGAGCCAGCGTGAAAAGCTGGAAGGGTAGCACGGGCCAGTGGCCAATAGTGT
>PLQC01000166.1 GCA_003159675.1 Limisphaerales bacterium | reverse complement strand
TGATCTGCGAAAGTCGGGCTAGAACGGCAGGAAGGATTCCTACGAGGACCCGGCGCAGCCGATCCAGAATCGCGTGGCGGATCTCCTGGCGAGGATGACTCCGGGCGAAGTACCCAAAGGCTCTGGTGAACGGGCTGTTAGACGAATTTCCCCGGATTCAGAATGCCGCGCGGGTCGAGGGCCTGCTTCACGGCGCGGTGCAGTTCCCGGACCTCCTTCGGGACGGCGAGCGGCCACCATCTCCTTTTGGCGAGGCCGATGCCGTGTTCGCCGGTGATCGAGCCGCCCCAGGCGACGATCTGGGCGAAGAGTTCGTCGAGCGCCGCCTCGGAACGGCGGCGGGCGCCGGGCTCGGTGTAATCCACCATCACGTTCGTGTGGATGTTGCCGTCACCCGCATGACCGAAGCACGCGATCTGCAGACGGTGTTTCCGTTGTAGTCTGGCCGCGAAGCGGAACAGATCTTCGAGCCGGCCGCGCGGAACCACGATGTCCTCGTTCAACTTCGTCAGCCCGGTGTCGCGGAGCGAATACGAAAACTCGCGCCGGATTTTCCAGATCTCCTCGCACTGGCGGAGACCAAGGCCGCGGTCGATGAACCGGGGCTGTTGGCGGCGCACCAGGCGCTCCAACTCGCGGATTTCCCAGGCGACCGACTTCCTCTGTCCATCGATTTCGACGATCAGGTGCGCCCGGCAGCCGCGCAGACGTTCGTTTCGGGTGCGCCGGTATGCCGCGGCGAGCGTGAAAGCGTCGGCCACTTCCAGCGCGCACGGCAGGAACCCGGCTTTGAAGATGACGTGGAGGGTTTGAATTGCCGCGCGCATGGAACCAAACCCGACGGCCAGGCAGGCCCGAAACGGGGGCAGGGGAATCAGCTTGAGCGTGGCCTCGGTGATCACGCCCAGCAAACCTTCCGAACCCGCGAAGAGGCGGGCGAAATCGAAACCCGTTTTGTTCTTGTGCGTGCGCCCGCCGACCCGCGCCACCGTCCCATCCGCCAGGACGATCTCCAGGCCGAGAACGAAGTCCCGGGTGACTCCATACTTCAGGCAGCGGGGCCCGCCCGCGTTGGTGGCAATGTTGCCGCCGATGGAACTGTCGGCCTTGCTCGCAGGATCGGGCGGATAAAACAACCCCAGCGCTTCGACGGCGTCCTGAAGAGTTTGCGTGATGACCCCCGGCTGGACAACGGCCACGAAATCGGCCGCGTTGATTTCCCGGATCCGGTTCATGCGTTCCAGCGAGAGGACGATGCCGCCGCGCACCGGGACGCAACCGCCGACGTAACCGTGGCCGGCGCCGCGGGGTGTCACGGGGATCCGGTGCCGGCTGGCGAAGCGGAGCAGCCGGGACACGGATTGCGTGCTTCGCGGCCTCGCGACCGCATCGGGCTGGTGCGCCGCAAACCATTTGTCGCCGGCATATTTTTCGAGTGTCGAAGGATCGAGATTGATTTCACGCGGCAGGAGTCTTTTGAGCGCGGCGCCGTACGGGGGCTTGGGAGGCTTCATTCCGAGGTGAAGACGGTGGCCAGGCTCATGAATGGAGGGGGGCGCTCTCGCTCCTGGGCACGTGCGGTGCCCGCAGATCGGCAAACACAATCACCCCGGCGCCGGTCTGGAGGGTGCTTTGCACCTCGACGTCCGCCTGTTGTCCGACCATCGCGTGCGCGTGGTTGACGACGACCATGGTGCCGTCGGGAAGGTAGCCTACGCCCTGGCCTTTGTCCCGGCCCTCGCGGGCGATACGCAGGTTGACGACTTCTCCGGGGAGCAGGATGACGCGCAGCGATTTGGCCAGCTCGTGCATGTTGACGCAATTGATCGACTGGAGCTCCGCGAGTTTGGCGAGGTTGTAATCGTTCGTGAACAGCTTCGCGCCGAGATTTCGCGCGAGCCGGACCAGCTTGGAGTCCACTCCCTGTTCCTCGGGGAAATCTCCATCGTGAATCTTCACTTCGTTGCGGGTGTTGTGCTGGATGCGATTGAGGATGTCGAGGCCGCGACGGCCGCGGGCGCGTTTGATCGGATCATTGGAATCCGCGACCTGCATCAGTTCCTTCAGCACGAATCGCGGCACGACGATCAGACCTTCGAGAAAGTTGGCTTCGACCAGGTCGGCGATGCGTCCATCGATGATGACGCTGGTGTCGAGCAACAGGGGGTTGTCCGGGCGGTTTTGCGGGGAAAACCGGACATAAGGGATGATGAGGGAGAAATCCTCCTTGTTGCTGCGCATGGCGAGCACGATGCCGATGTAGGTGAAACTCAAAAACAAGCCCAGCCGGATGAGCCAGCGCACTTTCTCGTCGGCATTCTCGAACAGGCCTGAATGATCGATGAGCAGCGCGACGACCGTTCCGAGCAGCAGTCCAAAGGTCGTGGCCGAGAAGGCCCGCAGCGAGAAACCCTTCAACATTTCGTCCACCGCGATCATCAGCCAGCCGAAGCCGAAGCCGATGACCATGCCCAGGACTCCGGAGAGGGGCACGCCCACGAATTCGGGGCGCACCTGGCTGACGGCGTAACCGCCCGTCGTGCACAGGCACAAAAACAGGATGCGGATGACCCACAGCGACATCATATCACCTCGGTGCTGCCAGCGGTTTCGAGGCCGGCGCGGCGGTCCTGGGCGGTGTTTTGCTCCACAGAATCCCCCACAGTCCGACTCGGTTCAAATTGCTCGTGGTGACGGCCAGGTTGCCGGCAATTTCCTGGAAATTGGTCGCGAGGGCCTCGTTCCGCAGGACATTTCCCGCCAGTCCCTTTCCCGCCTGCAAATCGTCCAGCAGGGATTTCAGCACGACCGTGGAAGATTCGATGTTGTTCACCGCGATCGTGATTTCCGCGCTATTGGTGGCCAGCACGCCGCCAAGGTTGCTGCCGAACCGGTTGATCTGGTCCGAGAAGTAGTTGACGTTGCTGACAGCCAGCGCGATCGAGGGGGAGTTCGATTCCACGAGTGAGTTGAGGTTGTCCACCGTGGCCAGGGCATGTTGCGAAGCGACGCGCATGTTGTCCACGGTGGTGGCCAGGTTGGTCAGGGTTTGCTCGTTCAACACCAGCCGGCGCACGTCGGAGATGGCGTCGTTCAGCTTCGTGGCGGTTTCATCGATGCGCTGGATGAAACCCGAAGCGGAGCGGGCGACTTCCTGAAGGTTGAACGGTTCCTGAGCGGATGCCATGTCCCCGGACTTGAAGGTGGGGCCTTCGTTGTTGGTGGGTTCGATCGCCACAAACTGGTCTCCGAGAAACCCGGATTGTTCGATCACAAACCGGGCGTCCTTGTAGATGCCATATTCCTTGTAAATCCGCAGGGTGATTGTGACATCCTTGTCGTCCGGGTTGAGTTTGATGCCGGAAACGGAGCCGACCTGCACCCCGGCCATCAGAACGGATGCGCGGATTTTCAACCCTCCGACGTTTTTGGCCGTAAGATACAGGTTGTACGTCGGCCGGAACAGAGAGGTGCCTTTGCTGAACTGGATCAGCAGCACGGCCAGCACCGTCAGTCCCACCAAAATGAACAGCCCGACTCTCCACTCGAGGCGTTTCCTTTCCATATTAATTACCCGGTTCCTTCGGATCGGAAACGCCTTCGATGAAACGGCGCACCACGGGATCGTTGGAGTGAAAGATCTCGTCGGGCGTTCCCGCCGCGTAAATTTTCTTCTCGTGCAACATCAGGATGCGTTGGCCGATGCGCTGCGCGCTGCGCATTTCATGCGTCACGACCACGCTAGTCACATTGAACCGGTCGCGCACTCTTAAAATCAACTGGTCGATGCTGTCGGCCGCCACCGGGTCCAGCCCCGTTGTCGGTTCATCATACAGCACGATCTCCGGCCGGTAAACGATGGCCCGCGCCAGCCCCACCCGCTTCCTCATGCCGCCGGACAGCTCCGCCGGCCTCCGGTTTTCGATGCCGGGCAAATTCACCACTTCCAGCGCCGAAGCGACTCTTTGGCGGATTTCTTCCGGTTGCAGGGAGTTGTTGTGCCGGAACGCGAACGCCACATTCTCCGCCACGGTCATCGAATCGAACAACGCCGCGCCCTGGAACAACATGCCGAACTTCCTCCGAACCCGGAGCAGCGCCCGCTCGTCCATCGGCACAATGTCCTCCCCATCAATCAAGACCTGCCCCGCATCCGGCTTCAACAGGCCGATGAGGTGCTTGAGCAGGACGCTCTTGCCGCCGCCGCTGCGTCCGATGATGACCACGGATTCGCCGGTTTCAATCCGAAAACTGACTCCGTCTAAAACCCGCTGCTGGCCCAAGCTCTTCTTCAGATCCCGGACCTCGATCATAAGCTGTGAAAGATCGTTCCCAGCGACAGGGTCAAAAAGAAATTGGCGATCAAGATGGTGATGGACGAATAAACGACCGACTCGGTGGTGGCGCGTCCCACCCCTTCCGCGCCTTCGCCGCACGTCATGCCCTTGTAACAGCCCACCATCGCCACAATGCCGCCGTAGATGAAGGCCTTGATCAAACCCACGGCCACGTCCCCGGTCTGAGTGTATCGCAGCATGTTGTACCACGAATACGTCGGATCGATTCCCAGCAGATGAACTCCGACGATGTAACCCGCGCCGATGCCGACGGCGATCGCCTCGGCGGTCAGGAGCGGCAGCGCGATATGCGCCGCCAGGAGCCGCGGCGCGACCAGGTAGTCCACCGGGTCCGTCGCCAGCGTGCGCAGCGCATCGATCTGTTCGGTCACGCGCATGGTCCCCAATTCGGCCGCGATGGCGGCGCCGACGCGGCCGGCGACCATGAGGGCCGTTAGCACGGGGCCCAGTTCGCTGCACATCGAGACGCTGACAACGGCGAGCGTCGCCGTGTCCATTTTGACCTTGTGAAACTGGAAGAAAGTTTGCGCCCCCAGCACCATTCCCGTGAAGGCGCCCGTGATCAGCACCACGGATTGCGATTTGACACCCATGAAATAAAGCTGATACAGCAGGTCGCGCGAATCGATCCGCCCCCGCAGCAGGGATGTGATGGTTTCCTTGGTCAACAGGGTAATCCGGCCCAGTCCCTCCAACCAGGCGCCCACCCATGTGTCGGCCAGGAAATTCACAGGAGGAACCTAACAAAGAGAATCACGGTTGGCTAGACCGATTCGCAGACGCATGACAGACGGGCGCATCTTGAGACTGCCCCTGATCGCAAACAGGACGGAGCGCGGCGTTTAGAGCCAGCGTGAAAAGCTGGAAGGGTAGCACGGGCCACTGGCCCGTCCCNNGCGACCCGCCGGGCGGAATGGAGAGGGGCGTTCCAGTTGAAATTCAGGCCAACGTGTCGCCCGTCGTCAAGCTCTTCCGGTCGGCGAGTCGCCGACCGGAACGGCCGGGTCACCCGTTCCACCCATTCCAGAGACAGCCACTGAATCCCGTGGGGTCGGGGGCAGTGTCGAGATGCGCCGGGCTATGCCCGTCGCGGTTCAGGGTCGCAATCTGCTCCCTCCACCAGATCGCTCGCCGGATTAAAACGCCGGGGCCACCTGCAGTCTTTCTCCGGGTTTGGCGACCAGGTCCTCGCCTTTCGCCCAAACCGAGTCGTTCAACAACAACTTGAATTTGAGTTTTTCACCCGCTTCGCCCGACCATTTCCACACGGAGCCGCCGACGCAGGTGAGTGGAATTCCCTGATTCCAATTGAGTCCGTGACCCTCGCCTCGCAGATAAAGGCTGTTGCCAAATCCGACGTCGATCTTGGCTTCAATCGTGACGGTCTTGCTGTTTGCCTGACCCAGTTGGGGCGTCCTCGGCGTTGGCCCGGCAACTTGAGTGCTTGTCTTGGTTTGTTCCGGCATGGAGGGCGACGCAAAATCTCTGCGGCTCGCGCCTTTGAATCCTTTTTCGAATCTCATATATTCTAGTAATTTTTTTGTTCAGGTTGTGTCATTTCCAACAGGCCAGCGGAGGTATTCCCGCATGAACCTCGCGCCCTGTTGTCCCATGAGCAAAAGCCATTCCTACTGGAAACGCCTTGCTTGATATTACTTAAACACCGCCGCCGCGCTTTTGTTCGCTAAAATTTCAAGTTCCATCCGGTCGTTGCGTACTTGTCACGCGCCAGTAACGCGGTCGTTTCGAGCGGAAACGTTTCGAGCGGCTCGAACGCGTTCCAGGCCTCCCGGATCGCGCGCTTCACGGATTCGGCGGGCAGGCCGAGATTGGCCAGAAACTCGCGGTGCGGGCGGTTGTGCCGGTACGCGGGCTGTTTCGACGGCATGGGCAAAACCGTTCCGACGAGCGCGAGATCGAGTTGCAGCAGAAGGGTTCCATGAAAAAGCAGAAACTGCCGTTTGCGCCGTTGCGCGTTGCCGGAGACCTTGAGTCCCCCAATGGCGAGGTCGCTCTGGCCCTGCAGCTCGACCGTTTGTCCGACCAGCGCCGAGAGGGCGGCGCTGTGCCGTTTCAAGATGAACTCGTTCGTCGAGGAAATGGTGCGCAGAGGTCCGGCGCCGTCGAATTTCAGGATCAGGGAATAATTCAAGCAGCCGGGACCCTGCAGCACCGTGCCGCCTCCGCTGCAACGGCGCAGTACCGGAATGCCGAGCCTCTCGCACGCCTCCCGATCGACTTCGGTCGCCACACGGTTTGCATGGCCGAGAACCACAAAATGCGTCTGCGGTTCCCAGAAACGCAGGATTTCATGCCCGCAGCCGCCCTCGCAGAAATCGAGCAACCCCTCGTCGCAGGCCAGATTCTCCGCCGGAGTCCGCAGGGTCAGGTCGAGGCATTTCATTTGCCTTGCGTCGTCGGAGGACCCGATCGTTTGACTGCCCGCCTTCGCCGCAACGTCGCCGGCCTTTCCCGTTTTGACGGGTGAATCCATGTTATGATTGACTGTCATCGGGTTGGCCGTACTGTCTTGTGAGCCTCCGGTTCAGGATTTCGCACAGGACTCCGAAACTGTAAACAATGGAGTCGATTTGAGCAATCAAGTGAAGCATCAGAATAAAGAAAAGCCGCCCCGGCCTCCAGCGCGGCCCGCGGAACCGGCCGGTCGCGACGATGAGGAGAAAGTGCTGGGATCGATCGAGTCCTTGCTCGAAGTGGCCCTGAAACAGCAGGGAGCGGAGCGCACGGCGCTGTTTTTGAGCCGGGTCACCGAGACTCTGCGGGCCGCGGGCATGGCGGCGCCGGTTCCCGTCAGCACACCCTACCTCAACACCATCCCGGCCGCGCAACAACCGCCGTTCCCCGGCGATTGGGAAACGGAAGTGCGCATCAAGAGCTACATCCGCTGGAACGCCATGGCCATGGTGGTGAATGCCAATCGACGGCACAACGGGCTGGGCGGCCATATTTCCACCTACGCCTCGTGCGCGACATTGTACGAGATCGCATTCAACCATTTCCTCCGCGGTCGCACGGAAAAATTCACGGGCGATCTCGTCTATTTTCAGGGCCACGCCACTCCCGGCATCTATGCGCGTGCCTTCCTGGAAGGCCGGCTGGACGAGCGCCACCTGCAGAACTTCAGAACGGAACTCGCCGAAGGCGGGGGGCTGTCTTCGTACCCCCATCCTTACCTGATGCCCAACTTCTGGCAGTTCCCGACGGTCTCCATGGGTCTGGGACCGATCCTCTCCATCTACCAGGCGCGGTTCAACCGTTACCTGCGCGCCCGCGGATTCCTGGCGGGCGACGAGCCGAAAGTGTGGGCGTTTCTCGGCGACGGCGAATGCGATGAGCCGGAAACCCTCGGCTCGATCACCCTGGCCGGCCGCGAGAACCTCGACAATCTGATCTGGGTCATCAACTGCAATCTTCAGCGCCTTGATGGCCCGGTGCGCGGCAACGGCAAAATCATCCAGGAACTCGAAACGCTCTTTCGCGGCGCGGGCTGGAACGTCATCAAAGTCATTTGGGGGTCCGATTGGGACGATCTGCTGGCGCGCGACAAAAGCGGATTGTTGCTCAAGCGGATGGAAGAAGCCGTGGACGGCGATTACCAGAAATATTCCGTCGAGCCGGGAAGCTACACGCGCCGGCATTTCTTCGGCAAATACCCGGAGCTGCTCGCGCTGGTGAATCATTTGAGCGACGACCAGATCCGCAAACTGCGGCGCGGCGGCCACGACACCCGCAAGGTGTACGCGGCCTATAAAGCCGCGGTCGAGCACACCGGCCAGCCGACCCTGATCCTGGCCAAAACGGTCAAGGGATACGGGCTCGGCGAAGCCGGCGAGGGCCGTAACATCACTCATCAGCAAAAGAAACTGAATGAGAAGGAACTTCGGGAATTCCGCACGCGGTTCCGCATCCCGATCAGCGATGACGACGTGGCCGACACGCCCTTTTTCCGCCCGCCGCCGGGGAGCCGGGAGTCGGAGTATCTGCTGGAGCGACGCAGGCAGCTCGGCGGTTTTCTGCCGGAACGCACGGTGACGGCGAAGCCGCTGGAGATCCCGAAACTTGAATCGTTCTCCGAATTCTTCAAGGGATCCGGGTTGATGGAAGTCTCAACCACCATGGGGTTCGTGCGGCTGCTGACGATGCTGCTTCGGAACAAGACGATCGGGCGCCAGATCGTGCCCATCATTCCGGACGAGGCGCGCACGTTCGGGCTCGACGCGTTGTTCCGGGAGATCGGCATTTACTCCTCCAAAGGCCAGTTGTACGAACCGGTGGACATCAAGTCGCTGCTCTATTACCACGAAGCCAAGGATGGACAAATCCTCGAAGAAGGCATCACCGAAGCGGGATCGATGTCGTCCTTCATCGCTGCGGGCACGAGTTACGCGACGCATGGGCGTTACCTGATTCCGTTCTACATTTACTACTCGATGTTCGGCTTCCAGCGCATCGGCGACCTGATGTGGCTGGCGGGCGACATCCGGGCCAGGGGCTTTCTCCTGGGCGCCACCGCCGGGCGCACCACATTGAACGGTGAAGGTCTCCAGCATGCGGACGGGCACAGCCTGATTCTCGCCAGCACCATCCCGGTGCTGCTCGCGTACGATCCGGCATTCGCGTACGAGGTGGCGGTGATCGTCGCCGACGGCATGCGCCGGATGTTCGTCGAAGGCGAGGACATTTTCTATTACATGACCCTCTACAACGAGAACTACGCCATGCCGGCGATGCCCCCGGGCGTGGAGGAGGGGATCCTGAAAGGCCTTTACCGGTTCAAATCCGGTCCGGAGGACAAAAAGCTCAAAGCGCATCTCTTCGGCAGCGGACCGATCCTCAATGAGGCCCTGCGCGCGCAGCAGATTCTGGCCGAGCGATACGACGTTTCCGCGGACGTCTGGAGCGCGACAAGTTACAAACTGATGCGCAACGACGCGCTCCGCTGCCAACACTGGAACCGGCTCCACCCGACGGCCCCGCCGAGAAAGTCCTACGTGGAGCAATTGCTGGAAAACGAGCGCGGCGTGTTCGTCGCGGTCTCCGACTCCATGCGCATTGTGCCGGACCAGATCGCGCCGTGGGTTCCGGGCGGACTGAGCACGCTGGGCACGGACGGATTCGGCCGCAGCGACACCCGCCCCCGGCTGCGGCGCTTCTTTGAAGTGGACGCGGAATCAACGGTCATCGCCACCCTTTATGCGCTCGCCGGGAAGGGCGAGATTGCGCATTCGCTTGTGGGCAAGGCCATCCAGGACCTGGGAGTCGATCCCGAGAAGGCTTTTCCGCAATGGGTCTGAAGCGGCGTCCGGATCGAGGCGGCTACGTCCCCGCGTGATTTGCGCACTCCGACTCCTGGAGCAAAGCGCTGGTTTCGCGTTGGATGCGGAGGCGTTCGGCGAGGGACTCCTTGAGCACGTGATCGAGGCGGTCGTCGCTCAACTGCGTCAACAGCGCCGCCTCGTCCTTGACCGCTCCATGCTCGACCGCGCGCGACAGGACTTCCGCCTTGGTGGCACCCTTCCGGTTTCCCAGGAAGGGCTTTGCGACGAGATAGAGGACATCGCGCGCCGGCATGTAGCGGAAGAAACGCCGCAACAGGCGGAACGTCTGCACCGGGTACCGCAGCAGCTTCCGGATGAACAACCGGCGTAACCCGGCGCGGCGGATGTCATTGATGACCTCGCCCGGCAGGCAGGTGGGGTCGATGGCCGAACATTTGAAGTACTTGAACCAATCGGCCGCTTCGTTGAGCAGACCGCGCTTGACATATTCCTGCCATAGCGGCGTGCCGCGATACACGCAAAGCCGGTTGAACCCGAACGTGTCCAGCGGCAGTTTGGCCGCAAAATCAAACGTCGCCTTCATGTCCTCGGCGGTTTCATCCGGGATGCCCACCACAAAAAACCCATGCACAATCTGGATGCCCGCCTGTTTGGCGTTCTTCACCGCGGTTTCAACCTCGGCCAGCGTTTGCTCCTTCCTCAAACGATCCAGCATCTTCTGGCTTCCGCTCTCGAGTCCGAACATGAGCGTGCGGCAGCTCGCCTTGGCCATCGCGGGGAACAGATGCTGGGCCACCGAGTCCACGCGCCCTTCACAGCCCCATTGAATCGTATTGCCCTGGTCGCAGAGGCCTTTGCAGATCGCCTCGATCCGCTTCGGCTGGAGCAGGAAATGATCGTCCACAAAATAAACCGAGCCGTACCCGAGTTCCTGGAGATACTTGAACTCGGCCAGAACGTGCTGCGGACTCCGGGAACGCCACTTGCCCTCGTTGAAAATCGGGATATCGCAGAACACGCACGACCACGGGCAGCCGCGCGACGTCTGCATGGTCGTGAACCGGTCCAGAGAGAGCACCGCGGGCACGTCCAGGGGCATGGATTCAACGAAGTCCAGCGGCAGACTCTCGCGATCCGGAAACGGCCACTGGTCCAGGTTGCGGTCCATGACCCGATTCGGATTGTTGACGACCTTGCCGTCCTTGGCCCAGGTCACGCTCGCCACGCCGGACGGATCCTCCAGGCGCTCGAGCAGGTCGAGAATGAGCTGCTCGCCGTCCCCGCGGCAGACGAAGTCCACCTCAGGGCATTGCAGCTTCACCAGCGGGGAGTTGAGGCTGGCAAATACGCCGCCAAACGCCAGCTTCACCTTCGAGCCGGCGGCCCGGATCTGGCGCGCGAGAATCTTGCCGTACGGATAGCTGGTCGTGCTCAGGAAACTCAGGCCCACCAGGGCCGGTTGTTTCCTCTTGATCTCCTCGATGATGACTTCGTTCGGCGTTTCCGGGTTGGCTTGATCGAATATCACACACTCGTGGCCCGCGCGCTTGAGGACCGCCGAAAGCGACATGATGCCGATGGGGGGAAACCCCATCACCCGGATTCTGCCGTTCTTGGCGCGGGTGCGGGACGGAAGGGCGTAGAACTGCGGGTCGCGGACGTGGACCAGAAAGACCATCATAGTGGTGACCTCCATTGATTGGATTGCGGACAGTGACCGAAGCCCCTTCGCTCGCCTTGAAGCGTGTGTATTCGACGGCGCAGCGGATTGAGCGGGCACCGCTCAGCGTCGCGGACAACACCGCTCCCACCTGGAATTGCATCTTGGGCGATCATGGAGGCACGCCCGTTTTACCGGGAAACCGTCTGTTGTCAAAACTAATTTTGGGCAAAGTTCCGTCCGACGCAGTCCTCAGCGCGTCCAGTTGGGCGCTGGAGCGATCCCCTTGGCATCACGCATGCCGGAGATTCTTCTCTCAGGATTGAGCGGGACAGTCATGGAACTGTCGAAATACCGGGTTGAGAATTGATGCTTTTGAGATACAAATAAACATGATCGCCATCACCGAAGTCCTCAGTGCCGAACATCGCGTGTTTACGGAATTATTCGATCAAATCGAGAGTCTCCTGCCCAAACTCACCACACTGCCTGAAGTCAAGTTGCTCACCACCCTGGTCGAGGGCCTGCTCCAGGGCCACGCGGACGCCGAGAGGAACCTCGCTTATGTGGCGCTGGATCACGCGCTGAAGGATCGGGGCCGCCTCGACCGGCTTCACCAGGATCATGAGGAGATTGACGCCAGCCTCAAACGCGCTCAAACGGCGCACAGTTTTGAGGAGGCGCGGCGGCTTCTCAAGACGTCCATCTCCGCCTCCCGCGAACACTTTCGACGCGAGGAAGGGAGCATCTTTCCGCTCCTTGAACGGGTCCTCCGGCCGGAGACGCTCGCGACCCTGGGAACCGCCCGTGTCCAACCAGACGCCGCCCCCGTGAACCAGACGCCGCCCCGGTGAATTAGCGCACGGAGATGCGCGCCAATTGGCTCTGTTTGGCGGGCTGCCTTGCGCCCGCCCCGTTTTAAGCCAGAGGCCTGCTGTCGGCCTGTGCCGGTTGGACGACTGCAGCTTCGATCGCCAGCGGCAGGCTGAGAACCGCTTCATGACAGATCCCCGGGTAGTTCCGGTTCAGCTCATCGGCCAGACTCTCGGCTTCTTCCTTGTCGAAGAGAAATGTGCCCGTTCCGATCCGTCCGTTCACCGTGCTTTTCCAATGGATGGTATATGCTTTCATGGACTCGATTTCAGATGAATTCAGTTCATCGGCTGACTGTGAAATCTCAGGGCGAACGAGGTTTGCCGACCCAGCTTCCAAGCCGCCCTATTACCCATGCAGAACCAGCCGCACAGGCAGGGTGAGGCTTGCAGATCGATGGACACCGCACAATCGGGGCGGGTCTGGAAATCTCCCAAGGGATTCACCGGGCCTCGCGCCACCCCACGGCCCGTCGGAGGATCGTGGAGCCACTCCAAAAGGTATTGCTTCTTGTTCCTTGCCCCGAGTAATCGCGAGTTTGGCTCTGAGCCTGATTAAAAGGGCACGTCCGGATGTCTGGCCAGCCATTCGCTCAGGCCGGGCAGCGGAAAGGACAGGAGCCTTTGCGCCTTCGCGCAGTTCAGCGAGGGATCGGGCGAGCGGGGAGCGCCGGTGTAATCCGCCAGCGACTCGGGCTCGATTTGAGGTTTGAGCTGCGGCCAGCGCGCCGCGATGAGCTGGCCGATCTGGAAACGCGACAGTCGCTCACTGCCCGCCACGTGAAAAATGCCGGGCTGATTGTGCTCCGCCAGTTCCCATATCGCCCGCGCGGTCTCCACGGCGGGGATCGGCTGCCGATACTCATCCGTGAACAGCGTCAACCTCTGGCCGGCCTGAAAAGCGCGCCGCAATTGCTCGTTGAACCCCCGGTCGCCCGCCGCCGAAGTGCCGCCGTTGAGCGAGGTGCGGATCACGATGTGCTTCGGGTGTGCGAGCACAATTGTTTCCGCGGCCACTTTGGTTTGCGCGTAAATGTTCAACGGGCTGACCGGCGACGATTCATCGTACTTTCCGGCGCGGCCGTCAAAGACCAGATCCGAGGAAAGGAAAATGAACGGGATCTCTCCGGCCAGTTCGGCCAGGACGGAGGTCACCCCGATGTTAAGCCGGCGCGCCAGGGCGGCATCCTTCTGGCATGCCGGCGGATAACTCAGCGCGGCGCAATGGATCACCCGTTGCGGCCGATCCTGTTCAAAGCGCCTCCGGACGGCGTCCGCGTCGAGCAGATCCAGGTCCGCGCGCGTCAGCGCCCGCACCCGCCAGCCCGGCGCGAAGCGCGACGCGGTCCCGGCGAGCGCGCCCCCGATCAGTCCGCCCGCGCCGGTAATCCACACCATTTGCATGGTTCTGGTTTGAAGGAAAATGGGTGAAAGGTTCGGCCGGGGCGGATCATCAAGGTCGAGGGCGCACGGCGGAGGGGATTGGCTTTTGAGGCAGGCGCCCCACCCAGAGATCGTTGACGGCATAATGCCATTCCAGCTCCGGAATATTCGGGATGCCCGGCCCCAACCAGGAAGCGCGGAGAACGAGACGATCCTTCGGCCCCATCTTTTTTATCCACGGTTCGTAGGCGCGGACATTGCCGAAGTTCCATTGCACCTTTCGCAAGACCGCCAGGTCTTCCGGCTTCATCAGGGAAGATTCAAACCCCAGGACATACCGCCACGGAGCGGTTGGGTTTTTGAAAAAGGTCTCAAAGAAGACACGCATGTCCGCGGAGTAGAGGATGCCGCCGTTTCCCGGCAGCCAGGACGCCAACTCCGGTTTGTCCTGCTCCAGGTATTCGTTGGTGAGATTCCAGGTCCATCGGCCTCCGAGATCGCTGGTGGTGTTCAGGTAAACACCGAGGGCCAGCGCAAGAACGATCCACAATCGTTTCCAGGAATTGAAGCCCAGATGCGTTTGAAACTGCTGCTGGAATTCCAACGCGAACCAGACCGTTGCCGCAGGCAGGCCCCAATCCCACCAGAATCGGAGCGTCTTCAAACCCAGCAGCCACCCGAGCACCGCCATCACGAAAAAGGGTTCGGCCAGGTCGCTCGCCTTCCACCCGGGTGAATGCGAGCGCCAGAGCAGCATCCCAACCACAGCGAGCACGAGCAACGCGTCCCCATCCGAGGGCCCCAGTTCCGTGGCAATCTGGCGCGCAAGGGTGTAATCCGAAAACACGGCGAAAAGATGCCGGATGGACTGATCCAGGAACTCCCAGGGATGCCCTGTGAATGACGAACCCAGAAAGCTGCCGGCAGCCCAGCAAAGTCCGAGCCAGACCGCCGCCCGCCATCGTCCCGAAAGGAATACCGCGGCGACGGGCATGAGCATTTGATAAAAGGAACCGTGAATCCAGGCCACTGCGGCTATCAGCAGGATCGTGAATGCGATCTCGTGCAGTCGGGGCCCCCGAGGATGGATTCGTGACCACATCAAGAGCACAACGAGAGAGGCGGAAATGGTGAACAGAAAAGGCCTGCCTTCCGCCAGCCGGTCTGCGAACACATGAACGCACACAAGGCAAATCAGCAGACCTGCCAGCCACGCCTCAGGCCTCCTCAGCCAGGGCAGCACAGCCAGATGGAAGAGCAGCATCAAGGAGGCGATCGAAAAAACGACCAGCCCTTCCGTGCCCCAGTTCGACAGGCGATGGACGCAGCCCAGGATCGCGTGCCACCCGGGATGTGGATCCATCAGAAAACCACTCCGCAGGACGAGAATCTCGGACCATGGCTTCCCGGAGACCGCCTTGGCCGCGTGACGCAATGCATCGTCGGGTGGCAAATACCCGTACCCGACGATTTTCGCCGGGATCGCGAGGAGGGTCAGGATGACAATCAGCCACGCTGCCAGCGGCACATATCGTCGCAGCGGGTTGAAAACTTCCACCGGAAGCTGGGACGCAAACGGCTCCTCCGGCGGGTTGTCTGGCGCCACTTCGTGCGAGGGCATGGGAAAACCTTACAAGCACCCTCATGCGGATGTAAACCCGGTAATTTGGCGGCCACCCGCCCGGATCGGGGCACCGCCATTTTTCGTCCGGTTTTCCCGGTGGCGACGAAGATCGCTTCAGTCAGATGACCAAGCTGGGGCACGGCGGATCCGTATTTGTGTCGTCCAGGGCTCATCCAACATCAGCCGGTTCCGGGAAACAATCTGTTTAGCGCGGTTTTTGGCGCGGAACAGGTGTCCTCATTTTTGGGGACGTGCTTTTTATGGGGAAATCATTAATATTGAAACATAGTCCTAAACGATCAAACCCTTGTTGTTAAAACTATGAACGCAGCCCTCTTGAGACATGATTCCCGGTTCCTCCTGGCCAGCATGCTTGTGGCCGCCTCGGTTGTGGTGAGTCGCGCGGATATCCCCGAACTCGATGCGACATTTGACAATTCCAGTTCCGTCACGGCTGGCACTGCCAATTACAACCCGCCGCCGATCGGCCTTCGCTATGATTCCGGCACGGCGCAATCTCAATCGTACGGGTGGGCCTCGGTCGACGCCACAGCGAATGCGGCCTCGGGCTCGGCGTTTGTGACTTGGGCGTGGGATGCCACCGAAACCAACGGAATGGCGTTTGCGTTCACTATGGATCTGTTCCCTCAAGCAGTTACCAACGCCACGGCGATTTCATTCGACCTGATGATCGATCCGTCCTCGACCCCGGGGACTGGTTCTGCTGCGGATTATGGTTTTTTGCAGGTCATCACCCGTGACAATGGCTACACTTGGAACTTGATTACCAATTTTGGCGTGGCGGGCGAGGGGTTGCTGGTAGCGGCGGGTGGCGCCACAGGGGTCTGGGCGCATGTGTATATTCCACTGCCGAACCCGACGAATGCGGCCATTCGCGCGTTAACTTTCCAGGACTACAACGACGGGTATCGTCAGATCATCGGCCCGGAGAAGATTTATCTGGACAACCTGACGATCTATAAGGCAGGCATCATCGTGCCACCCACCAACTATCTTACGTCCGCGATAGGTCCGAAAGGGTTAATTGTGGTATCGACCACGAACGCCACCGTTAACACTGGCCAAGCACAATATGAGCGGCAGGGAATCGAGACCGTTAGCTCACAAACAAATGGCCTGTATAGTTGGGTCGATGGCGGCAATCAAACAACCTATGCGATGACGATTACGAATTTTCCGTCCGCGACGTACAGTAATTATTTGGCCTACATGTGGCTCGTTCCATTCTTCACCACGGAGCCCACGAGTCCAGACGAGGATTATTCTCCGGCGTCGGTCGTTGTCGTCCACGTCACCGTCAATTCAGCCGGCATCGGATTGGGCTCAATCCTGGCTAAGGAATCTATTCCCAATTCCAACCCCCTTAGCTTGGTTACAGTCACAAATGCTCTACCGCTGGGACCGCTGGGCACGTGGACACTCGCGGCGAACGGGGTGACGCTCACCCTGACATCACCGAGCGGCGACACGGCCAGCACCAACCTGGCCTCCAGCTCCGCTTTTTTTGACCCATTGGCAGTGTATGTGGGTGCCATGGCCAACTCGACGAACAACATCGGGCAGAAAGTTGTATTCTCTGGATTCCAGATCGTCAGCAACGGTGTCACAACGCTGACGGACAACTTCACGTCCGCCTCCTTGAATACGAACAAGTGGATGGTGCAGGCGGAAGATCCCACCGGCGTGTACCAAGTTCCGGTTAATGCCGCCCTTTTGATGTCCTGGAGTTTGCCCGCCGCCGGGTTCAGGATCACGGCTTCCACCAATCTCGGCGTCAGCAGTTCCTGGCATTCGGCCGGGTTGCTTACGTTCACGACCGGCGGCAGGGGAGGGGCCTTCATCCCCTCGGACTGGCTAACGACGAACACGTTTTATCGATTGCAGGACCCATAACCTGGGTTGACGGACTAACTGGGGTTTCAAGAACGGGGTGCCGGAGTTGATTCGGCACCCCGTTCGTTTGTACATCGAGTCACGGGAACAATCAGGAAGAGCGAACGATGCTGGTGCCGGCTCCGATCACGTCGCCGGGTTGGCGGTCTCAACAGGGTGAAGAAGCCTTGTGGTTGGCGACTGCCGCCGCCATGGAGGCCACACTTTGAAGGATCTGGCGCGCGGTCTCCGGATCGGGGATTTTGAGTCCGTAGGCCTTGTCCAGGGCCACGACGAGCTGGAGTGCATCCACGGAGTCAAGACCGAGGCTGCCGGGGCCGAACAGGGTTTGTTCGTCGCTGATCTCCTCCGCGCTGATTTGCAGCATGAGATTGTCCACCATCAAATGCTTGATTTCCTGTCTGAGGGTCGCTGTGTTATCCATTACGAGATGCCAACGTCGAGTTCCACCCTGCAGCGTGTTCGATGGGAAGCTTCCGGGCAAGCTAAAAAGCCCGCGCGATAAAAAACAATTTCCAACGCGTTTCAATGCGGGTTAAATTGTTTGTCCCAACCGACTATGCCTGATGGGATCCGCTACAAACTGGCCCGCATGCTGTTTGGCCCGGGCCGCAGCGGTTCAGGCCGGCTGAGCAACGCCGCGGCCCGGTCCGCGGCATTTCTTTTGTTCGCCCTGCAATTCCTCCCATCGGCCAGCCTCGCTGCGCTGCCGCGGCGCCTGATCCTCGCGCTGGACGGAGTTTCCTACCGGGACATGAAGGCCCTGCAGGAAGGGGTCACCTACAAGGATCTCAAGGGAAGGCGATTCCACCGCCAGGCTTTTAACGAGGGATACTTCCCCGTCAGCCGCAATGTCTCCACGTTTCCGTCCACCAGCGACGTCGCGTGGACCGAGGTTTTCGGAGATCGCCCGCTGCCCGGCTATCAGCGCACGTATTACAGCACTGCGGCGAATTCGGAAATTGTGGAGAACGGCGTCACCACGTCGATGGAGCATGAACGGCAGATGCAGTGGCAGGTGGAGAGTGGCCTGCGTCGCGCGATGGGTTATGTGTTTCCACTCCGCACGTTCCAGTACGAGGTGCATGAATTGATCGAACACTTCCTCAGCACGGAGACGACGAACAACAACTTCTACGCGTACGTCCGTTCGACGGATGATGCCCAGCATTTGTCCGGCGACATTTTTGCCATGCTGTGCGAGCTCGATGGAAAACTGCAGGAATTGCGGGCGCGTTACAAGGCGCGTGAAGGACGGGATCTTGAAATCCTGATTCTTTCCGATCACGGAAACAATCATGCCGGCGCCGGCAAGCGCGTCGATGTCCGGTCTTTTCTGAGAAGGGCGGGCTGCCGGATCGCCCGGTCGATCGTGAGTTCGCAGGACGTTGTCCTCCCAACCGTCGGAATCGAATCCTGGGTGGAAATCCACAATTCACCCTCCGAAACGGAACGATTGCTGCAGCTTCTCTGGCACATGAAGGGCGTGGACGTGTTGATGGCCCGGGCGCCCGGGCATGCCGGCCGCTTCATTGTCATGAATTCGAAGGGCGAACGCGCCGTCATCGACTGGAACTCCGCTAAGGATTCGTTCCGATATTCGCCCGAGAACGGCGATCCGATCGGTTATCGTCCCGTGGTCGAAGCTCTCGCCGCGAAGAACCAGTTGGATTCCGATGGGTTCGCCCCGGACGCCGCATGGGTGGCTGCGACCCTGGCCCATCATTATCCCCTGGCGCTTCAGCGAATCGTGCGGGGGCTCACGCGGGTCACGCTCAACCCGGCGACCATTCTGATCAGCCTGAACAACGACTACGTGAACTCCGGATGGCTGGTGAAACACGGCAGCGAGCTCGTGACGTTCGGCGGCACTCATGGCGGGCTCGATGACATCAACTCGGACGGCATACTGCTGAGCAATTTCACGCCGACGAAGGACACTTCAACCCGTGAGGTGGCCGGGCTTTTCGATGGCTTTCCGGGGCTGCGCGATTATCGGGCGGAAGAGGACGGCGCCGAATGGGTTTCGGCGGGGGAACAAGCCCTGACGAGGATCGCGCGGGAATCCTTCGACCGGGAATACGGGCTGCTTCCCAGTGATGAAATTTTTCTGAGGGTCTGGACGCCGAGGTTCACACACCTGGACATCGATGCTCCCGTGGAGGTGACGATGCAGAAGGTCCCGCACTTCTCGAATCCGCAAAGGCGCCGGTGGGATCCGGAACGGATCGATGCGTCCGAGCGCAATCTGACGCTCCGCCTTCCGGTTTCCATGCCGGGCCAAAGTCCTTACGAGCGGGTTTACGCCTTCCCTCGCGACCTGATTCTGGAGCCGGAGAAAACGTACCGGATATCGGGGCGGATCAACGACGGGAAGGAGAAGGTCCCCATATTCGAATTCGCCTTCCGCACCGACAGTCACGGCATGCCGGTGGTGTATTGAATTGGCTCGGGAACGATGGCTGCAAACGTCCTGCCATAGCGGGCGCAGATCATTTGGGCCACATATCGGCCGGAGAGCGCGGCCGAGGGCAGCCCTCCGCCGGCAACCACCCAGTGGCCGGCCATGTAGAAATCCTTCAGACCCGGCAGCGTGGAGGGGATGCGCCGGCCGAGGATGCGCGGCGTCGGAAGCCAGCCTTCGTAACTGCCCTGCCAGTTGCCGGTGTAACGCACGAACGTGGCGGGCGTCGCAATGTCGGCGAGTTCGATATGCCCGGCCAGGCCCGGAAACCTATGCTCGAGAATGGCGATGATATCCTTGACGATCCTTCTTTTGTAGGCCCTGTAGCGCTGGGGATCTTCCTTTTTGAGGCGAACCCAGAATTCGTAGAGCGTCGGCAACCGGACCGTAATGACGGTTTTTCCCTCCGGGCAGAGCGCCGATTCGGAACCAAATACCTCGACTTCCAGCCGGTCGTGCCGCGTGGTGTCGTCCACGCTGAGCGGGCTGGAAATCGGCAGATTGAGCGTGTGGGGCGCATTCGCGAGGATCGTGTCGATCCCGAGGGAGACTTGGAGGATGGCCGGAAACAGGTCGCAGCTCTGGTACAGGTTCAGGATTTTTTTGTCAACGAACCGCCCGTTCAGCATCTTGAAAATCGTGGTGTGGCCGTCCGCGCAGGAAACGACGGTTGAAGCCCGCAGGACGGTTCCATCGGCGCACTGCACGCCGGTGGCATGGTTGTTTTCGACCGTCACCGAAACCACCCGGGCCTTGTAGCGCACGATGCCGCCGAGGCGGCCGTAGCGGCCGGCGATGGCCTGAGCGAAGGCCCACGAGCCGCCGGAGACGAAGGCGGTGTTCTTGCGAGATTTCAAACCCAGCACCATGACGAGCACGAGGGCCGACATGCGCTTGTCGCCGGCGATGACCAGGAGCGCTTCGCGCAGGAAACGGTTCCGGTAGCGGGCGACATAGGATGTGATCGGAAGGCCCTTCCATCGGAGAATGACGGGCAGCATCGGGAGGTAACGGAGGCCCGTTTTCATCTTCTCGAAGTGCGTCATTAATTCCAGCGGGTTCTCCAGGGGCGGTTCGAGGGGAGCGCAACGCCGCGCGGCGCGCACGAGCCGATCGATGAGCGCCGCGTCCTCGGGCGCGACGCGTTTGAATTCGCGCGAAACCTCGTCCAGGTCCGCCGGCAGGGATAGGACTTCGCCGTTCGAACCCTCGATCCTCATCACTTCGTCGTGGGAGATGATTTCCCGGCCGGCGATGGCGCCCAGTTCGGTCCAGACCTGGTAAAAGGCGGAGGACGGGTCGGTGCCGAGCAACCAGCGCAGGCAGCCGTCGAAGACATAAGGTCCCCGATGCCAGGCCGTGCACAATCCGCCCGGCAACAGGCCTGCCTCAAGAATCTCGGTCTGGAGTCCGTTCATCTGGAGATAACAGCCGCAGGAGAGGCCGGCGATGCCGCCGCCGATGATGAGGATCTTGCCGGGGTCGGCCGGGGCGGCGGTTCCGGTCCCGGCCGGCGTCGCGCGGGCGTAATCTTCCACTCCCATAGTGGTCACATCGCCTGTCATAGGATTCCCCCATCCACTTTGAGGGAGGAGCCGGTGATGTAGCTCGCTTCGGGCGACGCCAGAAAGCGCACGGTGGCCGCCACTTCCTCCGGCGTGCCAAACCGGCGCATGGGGATCCGCATCTGAGCGGTCTTCCGCTCCTCGCCGGCGAGATGAGCCAGCGCTTCTGTCTCCACGAAGCCGGGGCAGACCGCATTGACGGTGATGCCGATGCGCGCGACTTCCTTGGCGAGTGACTGGGTCAGGGCGACGACTCCGGCCTTGGCGGCGGCGTAATTGGTCTGACCGGCCGGAGCCAGCAGGGCGCTCAAGGACGACAGATTGACAATCCGGCCGGCGCGCTGGCCGATCATGGCCGGCATCACAGCCTGGCAGCCGTGGAAAACGCCGTCCAGGTTCGTCGAGAGGACCCGGCGCCAGGAGTCCTGCGGCATGGTGGCCAGCAAAGCATCCTCGTGGCTGCCGGCATTGTTGACCAGCACGTCAATGCGGCTGTGGCGCGCGATGATTTCGCCGACCGCCTGTTTCCAGGATTCGGGAGAGCCGACGTCCAGCGAGAGGCAGAAACATCGCGAGGGATTCTCCAGCGACAGTTTGTCGGCCTGATCGCGGCGGGTATGGACCCCGAGCCAGACGACGTTGGCGGGCGACTCTTCGAGGAAGGCGCGCGCGATGGCCCGGCCCAGACCGCCGTTGGCTCCTGTGATCAGAACGACCCGCAAGCTCATGTCGGGATGTTGCACGCGGACTCGCGCGCGGACAAATGGGAAATGCCGGGTTCGGAGCTCACGAAACGCGCTCCAATCGCCTGTTGATTGGAGCCGACCAGGCTGACGTTGGCCGCGGTGAATCGCCGGCTCGCCACCGCATCGCAGGCCAAAACGCACTGCCACGCGGCGGACGCCATGAGGCCTTCGCCCAGGATTCGTTTGGGACTCAGGCGCGGTCCGCTCCAATCGCCCCACGCCTCGCGTTCCGCCGCGTCCAGGCGCGGATTTTCCCCGAGGCCGTCGCAGAGCAATTCCGCGGGGGAACACCCGGGCAATTGATCGCGCATGGCTTTCGCGGCGCGCCTGCGGCTGTTGCTCGCGGAGTAGGTGTGCGGATCGGTGATGGCGGCCAGTTCGACGCCGGCCGACAGGGCCGGGTCACGGCACACGCAGAGGGCGCCGGCCCCGCTGCTGATGGCCGCAGTGCGATCCAGGTGCCAGAGCGCATCCGCGAGAATCCAGTTGGTTTCTTCAACCCCGATGATGAGGCATGCGTCCACACGATCCTGTTCCAGCCATTGGACGCCGAGGGATAATCCCTGCAAAAGCGAGGCGGGATCGCCTACAAGACTGTATGCGAGCGTGATGTTTTCCAGGAGCGCGGCGACGTGACTGGCAGGAGCGGCATAGACGGTTTCTGGAAACAGGAGCGGGCTGGCGGTTGCCGGGTCCTTGAGCGTTTCATCAAAGAACCGGCAGGAATAATTCACGCACCCGGCCTGGAGGCAGACGACAAGACCCAGCCGGCGCATCACCCCGGGAACCGTTCGCAGCCGGGCCACGGCCTCGAGCGCGGCGGCGGCGGCATAA
The DNA here is from genome assembly GCA_003159675.1 of Limisphaerales bacterium. Classification (GTDB taxonomy): domain Bacteria; phylum Verrucomicrobiota; class Verrucomicrobiia; order Limisphaerales; family BOG-1460; genus BOG-1460. The sequence continues at coordinate 8,406 of PLQC01000166.1, read as the reverse complement.
TGTGTGATCGGACTCGTCCGCCGCAGTCGCGGGTGCGCGAGAAACGCGGGGCGGGCGGCGGGAGCCGGCACCGCGCGGGTGCGGAGCGGTTTCTCCCAGCCGGGCCGGTCCACGGGCTGGGTCGGCATGGGTTCGCCCTTGTCCAGCGCCTCGCGCAGGACCGCGACATTCCAACCGGCGGGCGAGACGGCACCCAAACCCGCCACGAAGATCCGGCTCATGTCCACCTCCTCAGGATCAGAGTCGCATTGACACCGCCGAAACCGAAAGAGTTGGACAGAACCACATTCAGGCGCGCGTCGCGGGGTTCGTGCACGATAGGGAAGTGGCACGCGGGATCGGGAGAATCAAACGCGGCTTGCGGCGGCAGCCATTGTTCGCGCAGGGCCATCAGGCAAATGACGGCCTCGACCGCCCCTGCCGCACCCAGCAGGTGTCCGATGCTGGCCTTGGTGGAACTGACCGGCAACGTGGGGGCGCGACGGCCGGCCCATTCGCTGATGGCCGCCGCTTCCGAGCTGTCGTTGAGCATCGTGCCCGTGCCGTGGGCGTTGATGTAGTCGATGTCCTCCGGCGCCACCCCGGCGGCCGCACAGGCCAGCTTCATGACCGCCAGCGCCGTGTCGCCGCGCGGGTGGGGCTGGGTGAGATGATGGTGGTCGATGGACGTTCCGTAGCCGATGAGTTCTCCCAGGATCGGCGCATCGCGCCGGCGCGCGCGCTCGAGGGTTTCCAGGGCGACGACCGCCGCGCCTTCGCCGAGCGCCAGGCCGTCACGGTGCGCATCGAATGGACGGCAGCTTGTCGGCGAGAGCGCCTGCAAGGCATCGAACCCTGAAAACACCATCTGGCTGAGCCCGTCATAACCGCCGGCGAGGGTGCAGTCGGCCTGGCCGGAACGAATCAGTTCCCAGGCATGGCCGACGGCATTGCTTCCGGAGGCGCAGGCGTTGGAGATGACCGTGATGGGGCCGCTGAAACCCAGGGCGTCCAGAACCATTCTCGCCTGGACCTGGGCCTGGTAGTGGATGGCGCGCGTGGGTTGCCTGCGATGTCGGCGCGGTGTTCGCACCGCCTGGCGAAAATAGGCTTCTCCGAGTTCCATGCCGCCCGCTGTCGTGCCCAGCACGAGCGGCAGATTCTCCGCCGTTTGCCAGCCTGCTTGCTGCCATGCCTCATGCGCCGCCAGCAGCAGCATCGCCCCGGCCCGGTCCAGGCGGGCAATCTGGCGCGAGCTGAGGGCATTTGGCGGCAGCGTGGCCGGCAGATCGACCTCCGCCGCCATCTTTGCCCGCTGGCGGCTGACATCGAAAAGCGACACAGGCCGGAACGCGGCGCGGCCCGTGCGAAATCCGCCGGCGTTTGGCTTCCACCCGATGCCCAAGGCTGTGACAATGCCCGCTCCGGTGATGACCACCCGTGGCGGTGCGGTTCGCGGCGGTAAGAGGGGAAAGAGCATGAGACGGTGGATCGCCGGGACGGGCTGGCTCAAATGGGTATTTCGCAATTCAAGACTTCAATCATAACGGTCAGGAACCGCCCCCCGCAGAACCGACGCGCCGAGGGTCTTGCCGGGGGTTGGTCAGGGCGGTTTTGAACACACTGCTGGACGTTCCGGTTCCGGGTATCGAGGTCAAATCGCATGGCTTAGTCAGGGCAGAGTATAAAAGGCGCGCAGGAGAGGAGCAACGCAAAATCTGTTGGCGGGAGAATCTTCGGGGGGGCAGCTCAGCTTTTCAGCACTCCGTTTGGAAGTCGAAAACTCCTGCGCAGATGAAGTGTAAATCCGGACAGAGTAATTTCGGGTGATTGGCGCAGGATTCAGGAGTGCGGGTGGGCGCATCTTGACACTGCCCCCGACCCCACGGGATTCAGTGGCTGTCTCTGGAATGGGNNCGTGCTACCCTTCCAGCTTTTCGCGCTGGCTCTGAACGCCGCGCTCCGGCCTGTTTGCGATCGGGGGCAGTGTCAAGATGCGCCCAGTGCGGGTCTGCGACCCGCAAGCTTTGACGGGCAGGCCGCGAAGGTACAGGCTATGCCCGTTTTGACGTTTTAGGTGCTGCGGCTAGAGCTGCGCGCCGATAGGACCGCGTGACTGCGACCCACAGCAGCTTCGCCCGGCAGGAGGCAATGGAACAAGCTATGCCGTTCTTGACGTATTAAGCGCTGGGGCTCACAGAGCCGCGCTCCTGCTTTCAGTACGCGCCTTGAGTGTTGGAAGACCAGCTCTTGACCTTGCCGTCTTTGTCAAAAGTGACGACGACGTGGTGGAACTTTCCGCCGCTCAGGCTGTAGTAGGGGATGAAGGCCTTTTCGGCGTCGCTATAGGTCCAGGTCTGCTCTCCGTCGCTGTTCATGGCTGTGCCCTTGGGATTGCCGATGGCATCGCGCACCTGATCCATCGTCATGCCGACACTCAAGCGCTGGTCGATGGGACGGTTGTCCTTGGGCTTCTTGGCCTCTTCAGGTTTCTTTGTCTCTTCGGGTTTTTGTCCCTGGTCTGAGGCGCAGCCGGAGGCGCCGAGCAAGGCCACCGAAGCGAGGAGACTAACAACGAACGTTTTTTTCATGGCTCTGATATGGATACAGGATGCTTGTTATCTTGTTATTGCTGGTCGCGGGTAATCTCTGCGCGAAGCATGGCCAATCATCAATGGAGCGTCAAGAATTTATGCAACTTTTTTATCGCTTTTCAAATCCATGGCAGCCGCGTGCCCGGGCCGGTTTTCCCTCGATTCCCCGTACGATTCAACTCAAGATGGACACATGCCTGGATCGACGACTTGCGCGGTGGTGATCCCTTGTTTCAACGAGGGTGCGAGCATCGCGGCACTCGTGCCGGCAGTGCGCGAACATCTCCCCAGAGTGATTGTCGTGGACGATGGCTCGACGGATGACACGGCGGCGCTGGCCGAAGCGGCGGGGGCGGTCGTGGTCCGCCATGAGAGGAACCGGGGCAAGGGTGCTGCGCTCAGGACCGGGTTGTCACTGGCGCTGAAATCGGGCTTTGAATGGGCCGTCACTCTCGATGGCGACGGCCAGCATGCTCCGGACGATTTGCCGTCATTCCTGCGGTGCGCACGGGAGAGCGGGGCATCGCTGGTGGTGGGCAACCGGATGCGGGACGCGCGTGCGATGCCGTGGCTGCGCCGGCAGGTCAACCGGTGGATGAGCCGCCGATTGTCCCGGCACTCCGGCAGGCATCTGCCCGACACACAATGCGGCTATCGGCTCCTCCACCTGGCGACGTGGGTGGCGCTGCCTTTGGAGACCGAACGGTTCGAGGTTGAATCGGAAACATTGATGGCCTTCGTCACGGCGGGGTGTGCGGTCGAGTTTGTGCCGGTCCGCGTCATCGGGCGCGGCCGTACCAGCCATATTCAGCCGGTGGCCGACTCGCTGCGCTGGTGGAGATGGTGGCGGGCACTCGACCGCCGCCCGGCACGTTCGGTTCTGGCTGAGGTCGCCAGGTGAAGCGCCCCTCACATCAAGCGTCAGCGCTAATTCATGAGGGGTGGGGACGGCCTCGTCCCCAGTGAGATTGCAAAAACTCCAGCGGGCCTGGCGACGGGCCGTCGGCATCCCAATATGGCCGCCTCGATGAATTAGTCCTGCGGCGAGCGTCTTTGCTCGTGATTCGCGCTTGACCTCATCCGCCCGGCAAGTACTTTGCAGCGCCGAACCAAAAAACTGATTGTCCTCCCATGGGGGAGTGCCAAATAACCAATCGTCTGCCCATTAGAAATCCAATCCAAACCGTCGGCATCATCGGCAGCGGCCCAGCGGGCACGACGCTCGCGTCGCTGCTTGCGATGAAGGGTGTCGAAGTCACTATTTTCGACGATGGGAGGCGTCCCGACCTGATCGTCGGCGAGTCGCTGATACCGGCGGTTGTGCCCGTGTTGCGGAAATTGGGCCTGGAAGAGCGCGCCGCCGCGATCTGCCAGGTCAAGCCGGGCGTCAGTTTCACCTTCGGCGTGGACGAAAAGGTCGAGTTTTGTTTCCAATCGCTGGCCGGCTCGACGGTGCCGACCTACGCTTATAATGCGCCACGGCCCGCGTTCGACCGTTTGTTCGACGCTCGCGCCGACGAGCTGGGAGCGAAGCGCGTCCGCGCGCGGGCGAAGATCGAACGCGTGGGCGGGGACGGTCTGAGGCTGGCCGGGGAAACGCTGGCGCAAGCGCCGTGGCTCGGCGGCCGGCAGCCGGATTTACTCGTCGATTCCACCGGGCGCAGCCGTCTCTTTGCGCGCACGATGGAGATTCCCTCGGAAGTCGGGCCGCGAAAAGACGTCGCCTACTTCGCCCACTACGAAGGTTTTGTCGAAGAACCTCCTCGAGGGCAGGTCATCATCGGCAGGCTGGCGGCGGGCTGGGGCTGGCGGATCCCGCTGCGCGACTGCCTTTCCGTGGGCGTGGTGATGAACAAGGAAGACGCCGCGCAGCTCGGGACAACCACCGAGGAACGGCTCGAAGCGGCCATCAGCCGCGATCCCGTGCTGGCCGCCGCGGGCAAGGAACGCCGTCGGATCACCGAGATCGCCACCTACACCAACTACCAACTGGTTTCCGACCGCGGTCACGGACCGGGCTGGGTGATGACGGGCGACGCTTTTGGCTTTGTCGATCCCATGCTGTCTCCGGGCATGTTTCTGGCCCTGCATTCGGCTGAACTCCTCATCGAACACCTGGACGACCTGCCCGCTTACTCGCGCGAGATGCGCACGCTGATCAAAGCGTGGATGGAACTGATTCAATATTTCTACGATGGCCGGATCTTTGCCATGTATCACAGCGGCATGGAGCTGGAGCGGAGGTTGCCCAACAGGATTATCCAGACGCTGCACCGTTTCTTCGACCGCAAAATCGCCGCGATGGCTTCCGGGGCGAGCACGACATCACGGTTTGGGCACGGAATGCTGCGAATCATGTCGGTCCCGGGGAGTTGGAGATCCGATCCCGCGCAACTGGCGATCCGTTAGGCTGGCAGGGCGTTAAAGAGTGGGTAGAACGGGCGACTCGCCCGTTTCGGTCGGCGACTCGCCGACCGAAATGACAAGAGGCGGACTCAGAAAAGGCCTGTATTTATTGCTCCCCAGTCGCGCCGCAGTCATTCCGTCCGGCGAGTCGCCGGACGGCACAGGCGAGTCGCCTGTGCTACCCAACTCCTTTTTCGACGAGCCGTCGCCGCCCCAATCTCGTCCGCCACAACCCTCGTGTCGTGGAACATCTGCGTCTCTTGAAGATCCCTATTCCTGGAATGCAAGACAGGATTGATCTCACTGGTGGAGACGGCTGGCTTCTTCCATGGAAACACTTTACCTTCCGCTGATGTTCATCATAGGAATCGGGACGGCAGCGCCGCCGCAGCGTTACAGTCAGGGGGAATGTTGGAAAGTGATTCAGGAGTCACCACCGTTTCGGGAGTTGAATCGCCGGTCGAAGGCCGTTTTGAAGAAGGTGTTGACGGCGGACAACGGCATTGAGACGCGTCACTTCGCGCTCGAGAGACTGGACCAGGCGTTCAACCTCACGCCGGATGCGCTGCATGCCCGGTTTGTCGAGAACGCACCGGCGCTCACCGCGCAGGCCGCGGAACGCGCGCTTGCCGATTCCAAAACGGATCCACGGGAGATTGACGCCGTTGTGATCAGCACCTGCACGGGGTACTTGTGTCCGGGCCTGACGAGTTACACGAGCGAACGGCTGGGCCTCCGGCCGGACGTGATGGCGCTCGATCTGGTAGGGCAGGGTTGCGGCGCGGCGTTTCCCAATCTGCGGACCGCGCAGGCGCTCCTGGCCTCCGGCGGCTGCCGCCGCGTCCTGTCCATCTGTGTCGAGGTGTGCAGCGCGGCCTTTTACCTGGATGACGATATCGGTGTATTGATCAGCGCCTGCCTGTTTGGGGATGGGGCGGGCGCCGTGGTGCTTTCGCCGGCCGCAAACGGGGGTCGTCGCGTGGAATGGAAGACCTGCGGCTCACTCCTGATGCCGGAAGATCGCGACCTGTTGAGATTCGAGCAAAAGAACGGGATGCTCCGAAACATTCTCGCTCCCGAGGTGCCGTCTTTGGCAGCGCAACACGTCGGGACCGTGTTCGATGACACGCTTTCCCGCGCCGGCATGGCGCGGTCGCAAGTGGCGGGCTGGATATTTCATCCCGGCGGACGGGACGTGCTGCTGGCCGTGCGCGAACGCCTGCAGTTGTCCCGTCGCGACGTGCGGTGGAGCGAAGCGGTGCTGCGCGAATACGGAAACGTGAGCAGCCCCTCGGTTTTCTTTGTCCTGCAGACGGCCCTTGCGGAGGGCGCGCCCGGCGGGTTTTGGTGGATGTCCTCCTTCGGCGCGGGTTTCAGTTGCCACGGCGCCCTGCTCGAGGTGGAATGACTGTGTCCCTGGCCTGCCCGGGCCCGGAGCAACCCGCACCATGGAACGCCTTGTCAAACCTGAATTGCTGGACGAATTGCCGCCGAAGGACCGGCAGGCGCTGCGCTCGCGGCGGGACATCCGGCGGCTCAACGCGTGGATGGGGCATCCCCGGATGATGGCCCGCATTCTACAACAATGCCAGGACGGCCGGACCGAGCGCCGACTCGTCGAACTCGGCGCGGGCGACGGGCATTTTCTTTTGAGCGTCGCGCGACGTTTGCGGAAGCGGTGGCCGGCGGCGGAAGCGACGCTTGTGGACAGGCTCGACGTGGTGGATCCGCAGGTGCGCGAGCGATTTGGTCATTTTGGCTGGCGCATCCGGGCGGAGGTGGCCGAGGCGGTTGAATGGCTGCGGCAGGCGCCGCCAAAAACCGCCGGGATTGTTCTCAGCAATTTGCTCCTCCACCAGCTTCCGGCGGAGCCGCTTGCCGAATTGCTCCGTTTGGCGGCGCGTTCGGCGCCCGTTGTCATTGCGCTCGAACCCCGCCGGTCATGGTGGCCGCACTTTTGCGCCCGTTTCCTGTGGCTGGCCGGCTGCGGCCCCGTCACGTGTCACGACGGCCTCGTGAGCATCCGGGCCGGATTCGCAGGCCGCGAACTCTCGGCGCTGTGGCCGGAGGCTGGGCGTTGGGAATTGACGGAGCGTCCCGTCGGTTTGTTCAGCCACATGTTTGTCGCGCGGCGAAAGGGTTGAACGGAATGTCACAGGTCAAACCCATCATGATTATCGGCGGCGGACTCGCGGGATTGACGCTTGGAATCGGGCTGCGGCAGCGAGGGGTTCCGGTCACCGTGTGGGAAGCGGGCCGCTACCCCCGGCATCGGGTGTGCGGGGAATTCATCAGCGGAAACGGACCGGCCATCGTCGAACGCCTGGGATTGCTCGCGCGATTCGAGCAGGCGGGCGCGTTTCGGGCCTGGACCGCCCTGTTCGTCGCCGGGCCGAACCGGTCGCCGGTGCGCCGGCTGCTCGCGCCGGCGTTATGCCTGTCGAGGCATGCGATGGATGCATTGCTGGCCGGGGCTTTTCAAGAGTTTGGCGGCAGATTGGAGCAGGACAGACGATGGACTTCGGGCGAATTCGGGGAAGGCATCGTGCGCGCGTCGGGGCGGCGGCCCCAACCCACGGAGAGCGGCTGGCGGTGGTTCGGACTCAAGGCGCACGTGTGCCGCTCCAGCCCGCTGGACCTCGCCGCCGACCTGGAAATGCACGTTTCAGCCGGCGGCTACGTCGGACTCAACCGGATCAATGCCGGCCAGGTCAACGTGTGCGGACTGTTTCGCGCGCGGCGCGGCGATCCGCAACCGGCGGCGATACCGGAGCGATTGCGCGGCGAAGCGGGCACGCTGTTGCACGAGCGGTTGGCGGCGGCGCGATTCGAGCAGGATTCGGTCTGCTCGGTCGCAGGCCTCTCCCTGAAGCCACAACGGGCCGCGGACAGGAAGGACTGTTGCATCGGCGATGCCTTGACGATGACGCCGCCCGTCACCGGCAACGGCATGTCCATGGCATTCGAATCGGCGGAAATTGCCATCGACCCGCTGGCCGACTACAGCCGGGGCGGGTTGAGTTGGACGGAAGCCCGGCGGAGAATCGTTCTCCGTTGCGACGCGGCCTTCTCGCGCCGGCTGGCCTGGGCGCGGCTATTGCAGTGGATGATGTTCTCGCCGGCGCTTCGGAGCGGATTCGGTTCGATCGCGCTGCGCTCCGGCTGGATATGGCACCTGATGTTTGCGAAGACGCGGTAGCAGGAGCAGGGCCAATTCATGACGGGGCGGCGACGGCTCGTCCCCAGGATCCATCACAGCGCTTACCGGGCGACGAGCCGTCGCCCCCCGCACCGCCAACGTCATGAATCAGCCTTGTCGTGGGAGGGGCGCATCTTGACACTGCCCCCGATCGCAACCAGGCCGGAGCGCGGCGTTTAGAGCCAGCGTGAAAAGCTGGAAGGGTAGCACGGGCCACTGGCCCGTCCC
>PLQC01000052.1 GCA_003159675.1 Limisphaerales bacterium | reverse complement strand
CTCGCCGACCGGAAGAGCTGGATGATTGACGACACTTTGGCCTGAATTTCGAGTAGGCCGCTCGTTTCCATTCCGTCCGGCGGGTCGCCGGACGGCACGGGCCGGTGGCCCGTGCTACCCAGGAACAAGTCCAACTGGACATAGCCTTTCGCGTCATCGCCGACCATATCCGCACTTTGAGCTTCGCGATTGCCGACGGCATCCAGCCGTCAAACGAAGGACGCGGCTATGTTTTGCGCCGCATCCTGCGCCGTGCCGTGCGCTATGGCCGCACGCTCGGCTTCCGGGAACCGTTCTTTTACAAACTGGTGGACGTGCTCGCCGAGACGATGGGCGATGTCTTCCCGGAAATCCGCCAGAAAAAGGGGCACGTGCAGGAGGTTATTCGGACGGAGGAGGAGGCGTTTAATAGGACGCTGGATCGGGGGATAGCATTGTTCGAAAACGCGGTTCAGGAGCATCACACGAAAGAGAACGTTCGACGAGAAGTGATGAAATCATTCTCCAACGCCGGTGACCTCGGCGGCAGTTCAGCCTTTGCACGGGTTGAGGGGGAAGATAAATCGATTCCGGCGATTGATTCCGAAGGGAGCGTTTTGGCTAACTTCGCTTTCAAGCTCTACGACACCTACGGCTTCCCGCTCGATCTCACCGAACTGATGGCTCGCGAACGCGGTTTGACCGTGGACGTCGAGGGTTTCAACAAGTTGATGGAAGAGCAGCGCGCCCGCGCCCGCGCCGCGCAGAAGAAGGAAGTCATTTCGCTTTCGCAAATCGAGACCACCACGCCCACGAAGTTCGTCGGCTATGAAACCTTGGAGACGACCGCGAAGATTGTGGAGATTGTCGGGTTGAAGGAAAAGACCGCGGTGATACTGGATACATCCGCATGCTACGCCGAAATGGGCGGTCAGGTTGGCGACACGGGCGAGTTGAGCGCCGGCGGCAGTCTATGGCGCATCGTAAACACGCAAAAGAGCGGCAACACCTGGTTGCATTTTATTGAAATGAAACGGGTAGAACAGGCTACCAGCCTGTCCCGTCCGGCCACTGGCCGGACGGAACGGAAGGGCGCGTCCGGGAGCAGCACCGGCGATCCTTTGCAGGGCGCGCCTCCTGCCATTCCGGTCGGCGAGTCGCCGACCGTCACAGGTGAGTCGCCTGTGCTACCCATGCCCGGGTCCACGATCAGACTCGCGGTTGACACCCCGCGCCGCAACGCCATCCAGCGCCATCACACCGTGACCCACCTGCTGCATTGGGCGCTCCATGAAGTGGTGAGCCGGGACGCCTCGCAGAAAGGCTCCTTCGTCGGACCGGACAAGCTGACCTTCGACTTCAACTCGGCGCCGCTCACGCCGCAGCAGGTCGCCGCCGTGGAAAAGCTCGTCAACGAACGCATCCTCGAAAATGCCGGCGTGAGCTGGACGGAAGTTCCCTACGCCGAGGTCAAATCGCGCAAGGATGTGATGCAATTCTTCGGCGACAAATACGGCGACGTCGTTCGTGTGGTCCAGGTCGGAGGCCACGCCGCGAAGTTGGACGGCTACTCCATGGAACTTTGCGGCGGCACCCATGCGCGTGCGACGGGCGAGATCGGGCTGTTCCGCATCGTCGGAGAAAGCGCGATTGCGGCCGGCGTCCGCCGCATCGAAGCCATCGCGGGCCTCGAGGCCTATCGCAAAGCCGCCGACGAGTTGCAGTTGATCAAGACATTGGCCGGCAAGGTGAACTCACCCCTGCACGAACTCGAAAAGAAGATCGAATCGCTGCTCGAACACCAGAAAGCGATCGAGAAGCAGCTCAAGTCGGCGCAGCAGCGGGACGCCGCTAACGCCGCCGGCAGTCTGCTGGATAAGGCCCAGACCTTGAACGGCGTGCCCGCGATCATTCACAATCTTGGTTCCGCCGACGGTGATTCCGTCCAATCGGTGGCAGACTCGCTCAAGGGCAGGTTCAAAGGGGTCATCGTGCTCGGCGGCGTGGCAAACGGAGCCGTTGCTCTCGTCGCCGCGGTCTCGCCCGAGTTCACTGCGAAAGTGCAGGCCGGCAAAATCATTCAGCAGATCGCCCCGATCGTGGGCGGGAAGGGCGGCGGAAGACCCGACAACGCCCGCGGCGGCGGCAAGGACGCCAGCAAGCTGGAGGATGCGCTGGCCAAAGCCAGGACCCTGCTCGGGTAACTCCCGGCGGCCTCTTACCGGATCTGAGTCCTCCGCTTCTGCGTCATTCCGCTCGATGTCTTCTGCGGGCGTCGTCCCCCTCCCATTAAGGTTGACGAAACCAGTGCGGCGTCCGCATCGTCTTTCTCGTTGACATGATGGGCCGTTTGAAACAGCCGATTTGGATTGTTCCCTTGGCTATCGCCGGAATGGTGGCGGTGGTGGGCTGGTGGGGGAATGCGCGGCTTCGGCAGATCATCAAGGGGCAGGTCACGGCGGAGCTGGCGGCCACACTCAACGCGAATGTGACCTCTCTCGGAATCTGGACGACCAACCAGATGAAGCTCGCCAATTCCCTCGCCGAAGAGCCGGCCGTGCGCATACTCGCAGTGCGGATTCTCCAGGAGCCGCCGCCCGAGAGAGGCAGTGCCGAACCCCCGCTGGAGCTCGAGAGGTTCAGCGCCTATTTCCGGCCGCGGCTCAATCAGATGGGTTATGAAGTCGCCCAGTTGGTGAACACGAATTTCATCGTGGTGGCCACTTCCGGCCGCGGGCGAATGGGCAGGGGCATGCCGGTGTCCGAGACCCACACCAACAAGTTTGCCGAGCTGTTCGCCTCCCGGCAGCCGGTCATGATCACCCCTTTCAAACCCGAGCTCCTCGTGCAACGGCGGTCTGCCGGGCCCGGCCCGGCCCAGCGGGGCACCAACGGGTTCGCCCGCGAAAACCGATTTCCCAACGGCGGGCGGCCGCGGCGCGGAGATGTCACCTTGATGCAGGTGGCCGCTCCGATCCGGGACGTAGAAGGAGAGGTCCGGGGTGCGCTCGCGTTGATCATCAACCCGGACAAGGAATTCACCCGGATTCTTTCGGTGGCGCGCTCCGGAGAATCGGGCGAAACCTACGCGTTCGACCAGACGGGCCTTCTGATTTCGCGAAGCCGGTTTGACAATCAGCTTCGGGAATTGGGCCTGCTCGACAAGACCAATACGAGCTCCGCCCTCAATCTGCACCTGCGCGATCCCGGCGGTGACCTGACGAAGGGCTTCAAGCCGCACGAAACGGACGCCGGCGCCCGGCCGCTGACCCGCATCGTCGCCAACGCCGTGGAGGGCGAGGACGGCGTGGACGCGACGCCGTCGCGCGACTACCGCGGCGTGACGGTGGTGGGTGCCTGGCGCTGGCTGCCGCAGCTCGGGTTCGGCGTGGCCACGCAGATCGACGCGGGCGAGGCCTACCGGCCGTTGCGCGTCTTGCAGTTGCTCTTCCTGATTCTGTTTCTCCTGCTCGTGCTTTGCGCGATGGGAATGTTCCTCTTTTCCTATGCCAACATCTCCTGGCGCCGCCGTCTGGGCGAAGCCGAGCTGAAATTAAAGCAACTCGGCCAATACACCCTCCAGGAAAAGATCGGCGAAGGCGGCATGGGCATCGTTTACCGCGCCCACCACGCCCTCATGCGGCGCGACACCGCCGTCAAACTCCTGCTGCCCGATCGCGCGGACCCGGCGTCGATCCAGCGGTTCGAACGCGAAGTGTGCCTCACCTGCCAGCTCACGCATCCCAACACGGTCCAGATTTACGATTATGGCCACACGCCCGACGGTGTCTTTTACTATGCCATGGAATTGCTGCACGGATTGAACCTGCACGAGCTGGTGGACCGTTTCGGGCCGACACCCGAGGCGCGGGTGATCCATATCCTGGCGCAGGTGTGCGAGTCGCTCGCCGAGGCGCATGCCCGCGGATTGGTCCACCGCGACATCAAACCGTCGAACATCTTCCTCTGCGAACGCGGCGGCGTGCCCGATTGCGTGAAGGTTCTCGACTTCGGTCTCGTCCGCGAATACGGCGACGTGTCCGGCGATCCGATCCATCGGACCGGGAGAAATGTGCTGGAAGGCACGCCCTGGTACATGCCGCCCGAGACTCTCGAAGACTCGACCCGAAGCGATCCGCGCAGTGACATTTACGCCGTGGGTGCGCTCGGGTATTACCTGTTGACCGGGGACCATGTTTTTCCGCTTGCGTCCGCCCAGGAGATTTACGAAAAGCAACTGGCCGCCCCTCCGCCTCCGCCGAGCCGTCGCACTTCCAACGAGGTCAGCGCCGAACTCGACCAGGTCCTCCTGAGCTGCCTGGAGAAGCAGCCGGACCGGCGCCCGGCTTCCGCGATCGAACTCCGGGCTCTGCTGCTGGCCACTCCACGGTCTTCGGATTGGACCCTGGAAATGCGGGCCGCCTGGTGGAAGGAATACGAAAGCCAACTGCAGACGGCGGCGCCTTCCGAGAGTGCCATTCCCAGCGACGCAACTGTCAGCATCGATTTCGCCAGCCGGATCCAACAACCCTGAGCAGAGGAGCATCGTTAAGCTCTGGGCGATCACGGTCGGGCGCTCTTCAAGACCCGGCTGCAACAGGAGCATCCCGAGTTATTCGCGCAGGTGCCGACCAAAGTGTGGAAACGGCATTGGAACGTGGGCTGCCAGGCCGCCGGTTCAGGGCAAAACGCGCTGCGTTACCTCTCCCGTTACGTCTTCAAGACCGCCACCTCCAACCGGATCGTCCAACTCCTGCCGGGGGGCAAACTGCGGTGGGACTATCGCGAGAGCAACACGGGCCGGCACACCTCCATCCAACTGGAGCCGCTGGAGTTCATGGGCCGTTTTCTCCAACACACCCTGCCGCGCTCTTTCGCCCGCGTGCGCATCTTCGGCTGGTTGCATCCGGCCGCCAAAGTCCGCGACAACCGCGTCCGGGCCTTGCTTGGCCAGGCACCGCTTCTCAGCCCGGCCGAACAGCAAACCTGGGACCCACCCGCCGATCCGGATTGGGAACCGCCCCAGAGCCAAACACCGCCCCCCTGTTCCGCGCCTCGTTGTCCGCGTTGTCAGCAAGTCATGCGGCTCGTCGGATCCTAAAAATGGGGTCATAATAAAAATGGGGTCACATCTTAA
>PLQC01000029.1 GCA_003159675.1 Limisphaerales bacterium | reverse complement strand
ATCCGGCTATGAAATATCCGGGCTAAAGCTTCTCCGGCTCCGACAGCAAATCCGCGACGCGAGAGAGCAACCGGCCCGCCCCGCCGCCGTCCAGCACGCGGTGGTCGAAGCTAAGCGTCAGGTTCGCTTCCATGATCGGCACGAACTGGCCTTTGGTCGCGTCCCACCTCGGCGCCTTCCGCGCCGCCCCCATCCCCAGAACAAGGGTCTGTTCGGGCAGCGGGATCGGCGTCGCCCATTCCAGCCCGAACGTGCCGAAGTTGGTCACCGTGGCGATGGATCCGCCAGTGGCGTCCGCGGGAAGTTTTCTCTGGCGCGCGAGGGCGACGAGTTCGTTGTAGGGTTCGATCAGCTCCTTCAGTGACCTCTGGTCGGCGTTGCGGATCACCGGCACCAGGACGCCTTCCTCGGCTTCAACGGCGAACCCGATGTCGATGGAGGACGGGTGCACGATTTTGTTTCCGACCAGCCGCCCCGCGGGAGCGCTGTTTTCAGCGAGCGCCACCGCCAGCGCGCGCAATCCGCACAGGGCCGGACCCGGCTTCGGTTTGGTCAGTTTGCGATACGCGAAAAGCGGATCGAGGCACACGGACAGCCCGACGTGCGCGATGGGACGGGTCCAACTGCGCCGCATGGCGTCGGCCACGGACACGCGCATGGAAGAAGCCTGGCTGAGTTTGTGCCGCTCGAGGTTGGCGATGAATTTCTCAAAGTCCTGGATCGTGACGCGGCCCGCCGCGCCGCTCCCGGCCACGCCGGCCAGATCGGCGGCGTGCAGCCCGAGTTCAGTGATCCGCGCCTTCATTCGGGCCGACATATAACTGGCGCCGGCGGCGTGGGCGGGGACCGGCAGCCCCCGCACCGTCGGCTGAACGCTCTTCCTGGAATTCTCCAGGTGAATCCTCTCCGTGTCCGATCCGTCCCCCGCCCCGTTCCCCTGAGGCAGATCCAGTCCCAGCCGCTCGGCGTCCTCCTGGCTCGTCTGGAGATAACCCAGCGTCGCTCCGACCGGATAACTTTCGTTCAGCCGGACGAGGAATTTTTCAATGCTTCCGCGGCAGGGCGAAGCGACATTCATCGTGGCCTTGTTGGTTTCCACTTCGAGGATATCCTGGTCGGCCTCGACCAGATCGCCCGGCTTGACCAGAAAATTGATGATGGTGGCTTCGGCGATGGACTCGCCCAACTGAGGCATGATGATCGGAATCTGGGGCATAACTGGTTCAAGTATCAAATCTCAAATCTCAAATTTCAAATTTCAAATTTCCTTCGGCCGGGCGCGCTCACATCCGCAGCAGGTTTCGCGCGGCGCCGGCGATGCTGCGCGCCGTGGGACGATGCGCGGCCCACAAACTCGGGTGGTAGGGAACGGGCGTGTCTTTCGCGTTCAAACGCCGCGGCGGCGCGTCCAACAATCCAAATCCCTCGCTCACCACGCGCGCGATGACTTCCGCCGTCACCCCGCCCCACGGCCAGGATTCGCCGACGCACAACAACCGGCCGGTGCGCGCCACGGACGCCATGACGGTGTCGGTATCCAGCGGCTTCACCGAACGCAGATCCACCACTTCAACCTGGAAACCTTCCCCGGCCAATTCCTCGGCGGCCGCGAGGGCCTCGTGGACCATCGCGCTATAGGCCACGATCGTCATATCGCGGCCCTCGCGCGAGATGCGGGCCTTGCCGACCGGCAGCGCTTCCGTGGGCAGCTTCTCGGCCTTGAGATGGTAATATAGCAGCTTGTGCTCGCAGAAAATGACCGGATCATCGATCGCCACCGCCTCGAGCAGCATGCTGTAGGCATCCTCCACCGTGGCCGGGGTCAGGACCACCAGGCCCGGATAATGCGCGTATATCGTCTCCATGCTCTGGCTATGAAACGGACCGCTTCCCGAAGTGCCGCCGCAAGGCAGGCGGATCGTGATCGGGCACGGGACGTTGGTGCGCCAGTACAGGGTGGCGGCCTGGTTGACGATCTGGTTGAACCCCGCGGTCGAGAAATCCGCAAACTGCATCTCGATGATCGGGCGCATGCCCTCGATGGCCGCTCCCACGCCCAACCCGACCATCGCGTCCTCGCTGACGGGCGCATCGATCACGCGCCCGGGAAAGGTTTTTGCCAGATTCTTGGTCGCCTTGAAGGCGCCCCCGAAGGCACCCACGTCCTGGCCGTAAATGAACACGCGCGGGTCTTCGGCCAGCGCGCGGGCCTGTGCTTCGCGAATTGCCTCAAGATATGTAATGCTCATCCGAGAGTGAATGGCGGCTTGGCTGGCCGCTCACGATTCCTCCACCCCTTCACTGAGAGCGCGGCAGGAAAGAGCGGACCAGACTTCCTTGAACGGATCCGGCCCGGGCTCGCGTTGAACCTGGGCGACCGCCTGTTCGATTTTCTGGACCGCCTCGCTCCGCCATGCGGCCAGCGCTTCGGGGCCGGCCCAATTCCTGGATTGCATCAGTTCCTCGGCCACCTTCAGACAATCGCGCCCGAGCGGCGACTGTTTCAATTTGGCATCCACATAGCCGGCGTCATCATGTTCTCCATGCCCGCAAAGGCGAAGCAGTCTGGCCACGACCAGTTGCGGGCCCCGACCGGCACGCGCGTTCTCGACCGCCTCGCCCACCCCTTTCAAGCAGGCCTCCAGATCCGTCCCGTCCACGGCGCACCCCTCGACCCCGTAGCCGTGCGCCCGGTCCAGGAGCGACCGGCAGGCGAACTGCCGTGAATTGGGCGTCGAATACGCGTACTGGTTGTTGGCCACGACCAACACCAGCGGCAGCTTCTCCACGGCGGCCTGGTTGACCGCCTCATGAAAGGAGCCCGTCGAGGTGCCCCCTTCGCCAATGCAGGTCGCGCCCACGGTTCCCGAGACGCCTTTGAGCCGGCGTGCCAGCAGCGCCCCATTGACCACGGAAATCATCGCCCCCAGATGGCTGATCATGGGGAAAAGGCCCTCCAGCGGCCGGCCGCGGTGGACGTTCCCATCGCGCGCGCGCATCGGGCCCTGCGGCGAGCCCAGGTAAGTGCGGACCGCGTCCAGAAGCGGCTCGCCGAATGCCAGGCGACCGGCGGCATCACGAATCAACGGCGCAAATACATCGCCCGGCCGCAGCGCCATCCCGAGCGAGACACTCAAAACTTCCTGCCCGCGGCCCATGAACACCCCGCCGTGAATCTTGCCGGCCCGGTAAAGACTGGCAAACTTCTCATCCAGAATCCGCGACAGGAGCGCGAGCCGGTACGCCTTCAAATAGCTGTCGCAAAACGGAGAAGCTTTGCCAAGTGCACCAGGGTTGAGCACAGCTTGAAACATGCGTTGAATTTTACGCGCCCGGGGGTGCGCCGCGCAACGTTTCTTTCACCCGGCTCCGTGTCTGAGATTTGCCTGGCCTTGTCCCGTTTCAAGCCAATGGGCGATTCTCCACCGAAAGTTTTCGGGGCCGAAACCCCGGTCCCGGGCGGCGGCGCGAACGGACACGCCCGCGTTCACACCATCAGTTCCGCACAAAAAGGGCTTGGCCTGGGCCCAAAGATTGGTGTTGAATCTGCTTTGACAACGCTGATTTCTGTGTCGTGCGGTTGTTGAACGACTCTTTATGGATTTGCCAGCGTCACGGGTATTGTTGATTGAAGACGACGTCAAAATGCAGGAAGTGCTTTCCGTCCTGCTGCAGGAGGACCATATCACCCTCGAGAGCGCGCCCAGCGCGAAGGAGGGACTGGTCAGGGCGCGGCAACAACCGTACGATTTGATCCTGCTGGATCTCGGGTTGCCGGACGCCAACGGCTTTGAGCTCTTGAGACAGTTCAAGAGCCTGCCGGAAATCCAACCCATTCCCGTCATTGTGCTGACGGCCTGGAATGGCACCAGCGACAAGCTGCGCGGCTTCGAGCTGGGCGCCGTGGACTACGTCACCAAACCCTTTGAAAGCGGGGAATTGCGGGCGCGCCTTTGCAGCGCCCTGCGCACGAAACATCTGCAGGACCAATTGACGCGCACCAACCGCGACCTGTTGGCGGCCCGCCTCAGCGCGGAAAAGGCCGCGCGCACCAAGGCCGACTTCCTGGCGAACATGAGCCACGAAATCCGCACCCCCATGAACGGCGTCATCGCCATGGCCGGCCTCCTGCTCGAAACACCGCTGACCCAGGAGCAACGCGGCTACGTCGAAACAATCTACGCCAGCAGCGAAGCCCTGCTCACGATCACTAACGACATCCTGGACTTCTCCAAAATCGAATCCGGCAAGCTCGAATTGGAAAACCGCGCTCTGGATCTGCGCGCGTGCATCGAGGAGGCCTTCGATCTCCTCGCCACCAAAGCCTCCGAGAAAAAGCTCGACGTCGCGTATCAAATCGACGACGGCGTTCCGCCGAAGGTCGTCGGCGATGTCACCCGCCTGCGCCAGGTGCTCGTGAACCTGATCAGCAACGGCATCAAGTTCACCGCCGCAGGCGAAGTCGTCGCGAATGTCAAAGTGTTGTCTCCTCCCGAGGCCGGCAAGGAGACCAACCTCTGGCACCTGCATTTCTCGGTCCGCGACACCGGCATCGGCATCCCGGTGGACCGCCTTGCCCGCCTGTTCAAGTCGTTCAGCCAGGTCGATGCCTCGACGACGCGCCAGTATGGCGGCACCGGCCTCGGCCTTGCCATCAGCAAGCGGCTGGTCGAAATGATGGGCGGCAAGATGTGGGTGGAAAGCGTGCCGCAAAAGGGATCGACGTTCCATTTCACGCTGCCCATGCAGGCCGCACCCGAAGAGCAGCGTCCCACGCTCGAAGGCCGGCAGCCGCAACTGGCCGACCTGCGGCTGCTGATTGTGGACGACAACGCCACCAATTCCCGGATTCTGACGCTGCAGACCAGCAAGTGGGGCATGGTCGCGCGGGGGGCGCAAAGCGCCGCCCAGGCGCTGGAATGGCTGCGCGCCGGTGAAAAATTCGACCTGGCCATCCTCGACATGCAGATGCCCGGCATGGACGGCCTGATGCTCGCCTGCGAGATTCGAAAACTGCCCGGCGCCAGGACGATGCCGCTGGTGCTCCTGACGTCCATGGGCCTCCGGACGGACGCCCCGGAATTCGCCAGCGCCGGGTTCGCCAGTTGCCTCACCAAGCCGATCAAACCCGTCCAGCTTCACGAAGTCCTCCTCCGGGTGATCTCAGGTTCGAAGCCTGCGGCCAAAAAGGGGCCGGTCATCACCAAACTGGACCCCGGACTGGCGCAGCGGCTGCCGCTGCGGCTGTTGTTGTGCGATGACAACGCCATCAACCAGAAGGTGGCCACGCGGCTGCTCCAGCAGATGGGCTACAAACCCGATCTCGCCGGCAACGGCGTGGAAGCGCTAGGCGCGCTGGACAAGCATCCGTACGACATTGTGTTCATGGATGTCCAGATGCCCGAGATGGACGGATTGGAAGCCACTCGCGTCATCCGCGAACGCCAGGGCGACAAGGCCCGGTATCCGACGTATAAACCGTCCATGATCATCGTGGCCATGACCGCCAACGCCATGCCGGGAGATCGCGACCGGTGCATCAAAGCGGGAATGGACGATTACATGTCCAAACCCGTCCGGCCTGAGGACGTGCGAAAGATCATCGAGCACTGGGGAACGACCGCCACCGCGCCGGAACCCGCCGCCCCCGCCGAGTCCCAAACCGCGACCGGGACCGGACCGTTCGCAACGGCCCCCATCCCGCCCAACGCCCCTGTCGAGGAGCCTCCGGTGGACATGGATCGCCTGAACGACTTCACGAACGGCAACCTCGATGACCTGCGGGACCTGATCACGCTTTATTTGAAACAGACGACCACACAGGTCGAGCAACTGGCCGCCGCCGTGAAGGCGGGCTCGGCCCCGGACGTGCGCCGGGTCGCTCACAGTTGCGCCGGCGCCAGCGCCACCTGCGGCATGAGCCCCATCGTCCTGTTCCTCCGCCAGCTCGAGCTCGAGGCCGAGGAAGGGAACCTCAGCAACGCCCCCGGCCTTTCGCGTCAGGTCGATGAGGAGTTCAAGCGCATCCGCGCTTTTCTCGAGCCCTACCTCCTCAAGCAGCCCGGTCTCGCAGCCCAGACGCACGCATGAACAACAAGATCCTGCTCATCGAAGATGACCAAATCGTCGCGAATGTTTATCGGAACAAGCTCCTGTTGGAGGGGTTCCAGGTCGAGGTGGCCTTCGACGGAGAGCGGGGACTCGAGATGGTCCGCGTCTTCCGCCCCGATGCCGTTCTGCTCGATCTGATGCTGCCCAAATTGCCGGGCGTCGAGGTCATCAGGAAACTCCGACTTGAACCCGACTTTCAAGCGCTGCCGCTCATCGTTTTCACAAACACGTATCTCACCAGCACGATTCAGGATGCCTGGAAAGCCGGGGCAACCAAGTGTCTGGCCAAGGCCGATTGCTCGCCCAAGCAGGTCATCGGAACCCTCCGCAAACTGCTGGGCGAAAATGGCGCGCCCAAACCACCCGCCGGACCGGCCGCCGCTCCAGGCAATGCGGCCCCGCCCTCGGGGGATCCGGACGAATCGGCCGCGGAAACTGCAGGCGCCAATTCCGCGGATGTGGAATTTCAGGCCGAAATCCAGAAATCGTTCCTGGACAGCCTGCCCGCAACACTTACGGCGTTGCGGTTTCAACTTCAGGCGCTGATCAAGGCCGAAAACGAACCGGCCCGGCTCCAACAGCTTCAAGTGTTGTACCGCCGGGTTCGCGGGCTGACGAGCAATGCAAGCCTCGCAGGCATGCTGCCGATCGCCCACATGAGCGAGGCCCTGGAAGCCCTGCTCAAGGAACTACACGAAAAACCCAAGAACATCAATGCCTCCACGCTTCGAACCGTTGCCGCAGCCATCGATTTCCTCGGGTTCCTCTTCGAGCGGCGCGACACAACCACGGGCGGGAAACCCATCGAGGCCAATGTGATGGTGGTCGATGATGAAGCGATTTCACGGCGCGCCCTCGTTTACGCCCTGGAAAAGGCGAAATTGAAGTCCGTCAGCGTGGAAGACCCGCTCCAGGCGTTTCAGATGCTGTCGCAAGACCAGTACGATTTGATTTTCCTGGATGTGGATATGCCGAACATGAGCGGATTCGAGCTGTGCAGCCGACTGCGCACGCTGCCCGCCTACAAACAAACGCCCGTTGTCTTCGTCACCAACCTGAACGACTTCGAAAGCCGCGCCAATTCCACCATGAGCGGAGGAAATGATTTTATCGCCAAGCCGTTTCTGTTCATCGAGCTGGCCGTCAAGGCGCTCGTGTACGTCCTGCGCGGACAGTTGGAACCGGCCAGGGTTTGACACCTCCAGGCCGGTTGCCGGCCCCGCACCCTCACCATGCTGCGGCTGGTCCTCGGNNTCGGCGGACACAGCCGCGGTCCCCAGCCTTATGGACCGCGACTGTGTGCGGAGCACCAGTCGCTGCCCCCAAGCTATGTCACTACGCTGTGGGCTTTTGACTTTTCCCGGCTCCCTTACTAGTGTGTGCGCATGGAACCACTCCACGCCCCTTGGCGTATTGAATACATTCTGGCGCCCAAACCCGAGCTGGATGAGAGTTTGTTCACCCGCATCGCGCAGTCAAACGAAGACGAGGCCAATTACGTGATCGCCCGCGAGCAGACCTGCTTCGCCCTCCTGAACCGGTACCCCTACACGGGAGGACACCTGATGGTGGTTCCCTACAAACAAACCCGGGAACTGGAAGGTTTGACGGACGGGGAACTGACGGGCGTGATGAAACTCACCTGCCGATGCCAGCAGGCCCTCGCGCAGGTCATGAAGCCGGACGGATTCAACATTGGGATCAACCTCGGCAAATGTGCCGGCGCCGGCATCGTGGGACACCTGCACATCCACGTCGTCCCCCGCTGGAACGGCGACACCAATTTCATGCCGGTCCTCACCAACACCACCGTCGTGCCCCAGGCGCTGGCGGAACTGGCCGCAAAATTGCGGTCGGTCCTGGCCCAGGCAGCGCCGCAACGTTAACCTATCCCGCGTTCCATGATGCCGACAGAAACCCTTCATTTTGAAAATGCCCGTGTCGCACAGCAGCTTTTCAATAACGATCCGCACAATCTCCAGGCGCTGGACAACCAGCTCGGCGTCAAAGCCACCTCCCGGGAAGGCTGGATCAAGCTCGAAGGCGAAGCCGCCGCCATCGACCGCGCCAAACACCTGTTCCTGCTGCTGGAAAACTCCCTGAAAGCCGGAGCAGCCATCCGCAACCGCGACTTCTCCCACGCGCTGAATATTGTCAAACATGAAGGCGTCTCCACGCTTCGCGATATCCTGAGCCATCGCGTCATCACTTCCGAAGGGAAAACCGGCGTGGCCCCCAAGACCGTCGGGCAGAAGAAATATCTCGATGCCATCCGCGATCATGATGTCACCTTCGGCATCGGGCCTGCCGGCACCGGCAAGACGTACCTGGCGGTCGCCATGGCCCTGGCCGCGTTGCGCGATGGAAAGGTGTCGCGCATCATCCTGACCCGTCCCGCCGTCGAGACCGGCGAAGCGCTGGGGTTCCTGCCGGGCGATCTTTACGAGAAAATCATGCCCTACCTCCGTCCGCTCCACGACGCGCTGCACGACATGCTCTCGGCGGAGGAGGTTCAAAAGCACATGGAACGCGGCATCATCGAGATCGCGCCCCTGGCTTACATGCGCGGCCGGACGCTCAATCACGCCTTCATCATTTTGGACGAGGCCCAGAATTCGACCCTCGAGCAGATGTTCATGTTTCTGACCCGGTTGGGCACCAATTCCCAGGCCGTGATCACGGGCGATGAAACCCAGGTGGATCTGCCGCTCCCGAAACGGTCCGGCCTGCTCGAGGCTCATGGAGCCCTGAAGCACGTTGAGGGCATCGCGATCGTCGAGTTCACCAAGCGCGATGTCGTCCGGCACCCGCTCGTGCAGCGCATCATCGCCGCGTACGAGAAGCACCGCGGCAAAACGCGTCCGGCTCGCGGCGCCGAGGACTCTTGAGCGCGGCCCTGTCCATCCGGAATCGCCAGCGCGCGGTTCCCGTCAACGTGCGCCATCTGCGCCGCATCGCCGCATGTCTGCTTCGAGTTCTGGAAACGGCGGAACCATGTGATCTGGGGATTTATCTCGTGCGCTCGACGGAAATGTCGCGCCTCAACGAGACCTTCCTCCGGCACGCGGGCGTGACGGATGTGATCACGTTCGATTATGGGAGCCAGCCAGGGCTGCACGGCGAAATTTTCATCTGCCTCGAGGAAGCGCTCTCCCAGGCGCGCCGGTTCAGGACGAGCTGGCAGAGCGAACTGGCCCGCTATGTCATCCACGGCCTGCTTCACCTGACCGGCTACGACGACCGGCGCCCGGGCGACCGTCACAGAATGAAACTCGAGGAAGACCGCCTGCTCCGCCAGCTTGGCCGCCGTTGCGCGATCCCGGAACTGGCGCGACCCGCCTCCCCCGCCGGCGGGGGGGTGCGAAATCGCGCATCACAATCCTCCTCTCTTTCCTTGAGGAAACATCCCCGCGGCCTTAAATTGGCGCCGTGAAAAAAGGCCCTGTCGCCCGCTGGCGGACGAACTTCCTGGCCGGTTTTGCGGTCCTTTTGCCCGCCTTGATCACATTCGCGCTCGTCAAATGGGTCTTCGGCACCATCGCCAGCGTCACCGACCTGCTGTTGTTCTTCGTCCCGCCGCGCATCACCCATGCCGGCAACGGCGACGGCCCAGTGTATTGGTATTGGAGCCTCTTCGCCCTGTTGCTGGCGGTTTTTCTCGTCGCAACCGCGGGTTTTCTGACCCGTTATTATGTCGGCCGGCGGATGATCGAGTGGCTGGATCTGACGCTGTTGCGGGTGCCGCTGCTCAACAAGATTTACGGCACCATCAAGCAGGTCAACAAGGCCTTCACGTCCGGCAAGAAGAGCTCGTTCAAAAAGGTCGTGCTGGTTGAATTCCCGAAGGCCGGCTCCTATTCGCTGGGGTTCATCACCGGTGAAGGCGACCCGGAAGCTCTCGCCAAAACGGGGGAGAAGCTGGTTTGCGTGTTTGTACCCACCACGCCCAATCCCACCTCCGGATTCCTGATCCTCGTGCCCGAGGACAAAGTGATCCATCTCGAAATGTCCGTTGCGGAAGGCGTCAAATACATCGTCAGCCTCGGCTCAATCACTCCCGAATTCACGCCGCCATCGGCGAAGGGGCTCGAAGGCAGGATCGAGGATGGAGAATAACCCCGACATGTCATGCTTCTGGGGTAGAACAGGCCACCGGCCTGTCTCGTGCGGCCACTGGCCGGACGAAACGGAGAGACGCGCTCGATACTAAATGAAGACAGAGTGTTTCCACGCGCCCTTCCTTCCGAGCGGCGAGTCGCCGCTCGGCACAGGCGGGTCGCCTGTGCTACCCATTCCGCGAGTCCTTCCAAAGCGGTGTCGCTCCCGCCTTGGCGGGATTGCCCACCACCCTCCAGGACTTGCTCCCATGCCATGACCGATCGTGCCACCGGCATTGTTCTGCGCACGCGCCGGTTCACCGAGACGAGCCTCATCGTTCACTGGCTCACGCCCGGGTTCGGCCGGCTCAACACGGTGGCCAAGGGCGCCCTGCGCCCCGGATCGCCCTTCCGCGGCCGGCTCGACCTGTTTTATGAGGCGGACTTCAGCTTTGTCCGCAGCCGTCGCTCCGAGCTGCACACCTTGCGTGAAGCAATCTTGCGCGAAACCCATCCCGCGCTGCGGCAGGATCTGGAGTATCTGCGGCAGGCCTCTTATGCCGCCGCGCTCATCGAACAAACCACGGAACAGGAGACTCCCCTGCCCGCAATCTTCGAACTTGCCCGGCAATTCCTGAAGGCGCTCACCCTCGCACCGCCGCGGCCGCAAACTGTTTTTGCATTTGAACTCAAGCTGCTGATCGAACTCGGGCTCCAGCCGGATTGGGAGACGAGCCGGTTGACGCCCGGGGCAAGGCAGTTGGCAAGAGCCTTTGCGGAGAGCGACTGGCCGGCGGTGGCGCGGCTCAGGCCCAGCACGGCGCAAACCGCCGAGATGCGTCAATTCCTGCACGGATTCCTGGTCTTTCACCTCGGCAAAATCCCAAAAGGCCGGGACGCCGCCTCCAGTTGACCGGAAGTGAAATCCCTTCGGACGCTGCCTGGACGGGTCCGATGACCGGCGAGCCCTATCGCTCACGGACGCCGGAACGAAGTCGTGCGGGACAAATCAGTTGCCCGCTGGTGCAACCTCTTGCGTTTCCAACTCCACCCACTTGCCATGCTCCTTGATGAGGTCCACAAGCCGGTCCACCGCCTCGGCTTCGGGAATGTTGAATTTGATCGGCGTCTTGCCGACGTAAAGATTGATCTTGCCCGGCGCGCCTCCCACGTAGCCGAAGTCCGCGTCCGCCATTTCGCCGGGACCGTTCACGATGCAGCCCATGATCGCGATCTTCACGCCTTTGAGATGGTCCGTGCGCGCCTTGACCTGCGCCGTCACCGTCTGCAGATTGAACAGCGTCCGGCCGCAGGAGGGACACGCCACGTAATCCGTCTTGAACGACCGGCAACCGGCCGCCTGCAACAGGTTGTAAGCCAGCCGCAATGATTGGCCTGCGCCCGGTTCGCCTCGAATCAAAATGGCGTCTCCGATGCCGTCTGCCAGCAGTGAGCCGATCACCGCCGACGCCCGCAGCAGGGCAATCTTTGGCTCGGCCCCGTCCCCGCCACCGTCGAGGCAATCCTTCAACAAAATCGGGTTCTGGCGCCCGAGCCTCTTCAATTTCGCGGCCAGCAGCCGGAACGCGGCGATCGCCGGCAGCGGCGCGCCGTCCTTGACGGTCACCAACTGCGTGTCGCAGTTGATTTCAAATTCCCGTGTCGGATCAATTTCCGCCACGTTCAGGTCTTCATACACCACCTCCGGTTTCACGTCGGCCTTGACGGGGATTTTTGGAGCCACCTTATCCCATGTGGCGCGCGTGACCGCGACGCGAACGGTCTGTTCGCCGCCGCACCGGATGCCGTCGGCCAACTCGATCTCCGGCGTGGGGCGGCGCGTGAAGGTGAAGGGATCGAAAGGGAATACAGCGCCGTCCTCCGGGCCTGCGGGTTCACCGGGCAGGGATGCCTCCGGAGCCCGCACGCCGCGAACCTGCGTCATGGTAAGCTTCGGAATCTGATCGAGCAAATCACGGCAGACTTCGATTTCCCGCGGGGAATCTTCCGTGAGCGAAACCCGGACGGTGTCGCCCAGGCCGTCGCACAGCAGCGAGCCGATGCCGATGGCGCTCTTGATCCGGCCGTCCTCGCCTTCACCGGCTTCGGTCACGCCGAGGTGGATGGGGTAATTCCAGTCCGGCCCCTCCTGTTCGAGTCGCGCGACGAGCAGCCGGTAGCATTCGATCATCACCTTCGGATTGCTCGACTTCATCGAGAACTTGAAATCATGGAAATCGTGGGCGCGGCAGATGCGGGCGAACTCGAGGGCGCTTTCGACCATCCCGAGCGGGGTGTCGCCGTAGCGGTTCATGATGCGGTCGCTGAGCGAGCCATGGTTGGTGCCGATGCGCAGGGCGCGGTTCAGGCGCTTGCACTCGAGCACCAGCGGCACAAAAGCCTCCTCGATCCGCTTCAGTTCGGCGGCGTACTCGTCGTCCGTGTATTCCTTGACGGCGAATTTCTTCTTGTCGGCGTAGTTGCCCGGGTTGACGCGGACGACTTCGACCCATTTCACCGCTTCCATCGCGGCATCGGGTTTGAAGTGGATGTCGGCGACGATGGGCACGTGGCAGCCCCGGCTGCGGAGTTCCCGGACGATGTTCCGGAGATTGGCCGCGTCTTTGACAGTGGGCGCGGTGATGCGGACGATCTGGCAGCCGACCGCCACCAGTTCCAGCGTCTGCTTGACGGATTCGGCCGTGTCCATCGTGTCGCAGGTGATCATGGATTGGACCACGACGGGATGGCCGCCGCCGATCATGACGCCGCCGTTTTTCGGATCGCCGATGGTGACCGGGCGGGTGCTTCGGCGCCGGTAGAAAAGGGGGGAGTGGCAATAGCGCATCGGGATTCGTCTATCGCTTGGGGGCGAATACGACCGGCTGTTCATGGTTTTCACGGGCGTTCCGGATCCAATCCCCCGTGTCGAAGAACGCGATGAACAGCATGAAGGCGATCAGCGCCGCGGCGCAACCGGTTTGTATCGCCTGGAGGACCTTGGGGCTGACGGGCCGGCGACGTATCGCTTCCAGCAACGCGAGCATGATGTGGCCGCCATCCAGGACCGGGAACGGCAGCAGGTTGAGCATGGCGAGGTTCACATTCAGCACCACGCTGAACCAGAGAACGAGGCGCCAGCCATGCTCGCTTTCAAACAAATTGCTGTATAACCGGATGATCGTCACCGCGCCGCCCAGTTGCTGCACGCCGACGTGACTTTTGGGTGAAAGCACCGTGCCGAGTGTGGCGAAGATTTGTCCCGCGCTGTCCCGGACCTGATCGAATGGGCTGGGGTGCGCCAGCGTGACGTTTGTCTGGGCTTCCCATGCGAGAATGCCCAGCGACGGGCTGCTATGGGGCGGCTGCAGGGGTTTTTCAGGCACGAGCGTGCGGTCGAATTGGTCCTGGTTACGGACCACGGTCAGCGTGATGGGCTTTGCGGGGCTGTTGCTCATCGCGTCCTGGGCGGCAATGAGCGACATGAAACTGTAAATCTTCTGGCCGTCCATCGCGATAATTCTGTCGCCATGACGCAATCCGGCCACCGCGGCCGGGCTGTTGCTGGCGACCTGATAAATGACAGCCGGCGTCTCCGACGAAACGTGGATCTGCCTCAAGGCCTTCCGCTCATACCATTTCGTCGGCCTGAGGGACGGCACCGCGTACGCCATTTGCTCCCTGCCATCGCGGACATATTTGATCGCGATATTCGTTCCTTCGCTCGTGATGATGCGCCAGGTGATGCTGTCTTGCGCCGGGGGCCCGAACTCTCTCACCGGCTGGCCGTCGATTTCCACAATCGTGTCGCCCGGGCGCAACCCGGCCTTCCATGCCGGCCCGTCCTTCTCCACCCAGCCAATGGTGGTCGAGTTGTTGTCCTCGTTCACCGGTTTGCCGACCCCCCAAACAACCACCGCAAATGTGAAGGCGAGCAGAAAGCTGAACAAGGGTCCGGCGAACGCCACGATCATCTTGTCGAGCGCGGAAATGGGCGGCAGCGGCTGAGCTGAATCCTCGCTTTTGCCCTCGATCGCCTCCATGGTTGCCATCTGCGGCAACGCCACATAACCGCCGGCGGGAATCCATCCGAGGGCGTATTCCACTCCGTCGATTTTCTTCTTCCAAACCGGCTTCCCGAACCAGATCGCGAACCGATCGATTTTCAACCCGCGCCATTTCGCCGCCAGGAAATGCCCCAGTTCGTGGGCCCCAATGAGCAGGTTGAAGAGCAGCAGCACTTCAAAGACAATAACAACAGATTTTATCGTGGCCATACGTTCTTGCGAACTGTCGAGGTCGATTGGCGAGGGAATATACCAGCGATTTCCCCGGAGGCAATCTTTTGAAAAACGGCGACTCCGCGCCCCAACAATTCACTATTCACCCCGATACAACCGCGCTATTGTCGCCCCATGGATTTAGAGGCGAATCTGACTTCAATCCGGCGGCGCATCGCGGCCGCCTGCGCCCGCGTCGGGTGCGATCCGATGTCCGTCACGCTCCTGGCCGTCGCCAAAGGACACCCGCCGGAAGCGGTGGAGGAGGCCGCGAGGCTCGGCTTGACCCTCTTCGGCGAAAACAAGGTGCAGGAGGCCAAGACAAAAATCCCCCTCTGCCCGGATCGCCTCCGATGGCACATGATCGGACATCTGCAGTCGAACAAGTGCCGTGACGCGGTTGATCTTTTCGAAATGATCCAAAGCGTGGACAGCCTGCGGCTCGCGGAAGAAATCCACAGGCGCGCCGGGCTGGCCGCCAAAACCATGCCGGTGCTGCTCGAAGTCAATATCGTGGGCGAAGCCAGCAAGTTCGGGTATCCCCCCGAACAGTTGCTCTCTGATTTGCCGCAACTCAAGGCGCTCTCGCGAATCGATATCCAGGGCCTGATGACCGTGCCGCCGTGGACTCCGGACCCGGAAAAGATGCGGCCTGTCTTCCGCCGGTTGCGCGAGATCAAAGAGCAGTGCGCGGGCATCCTCGGGACGTCCCTGCCGCAGTTGAGCATGGGCATGTCGGGCGATTTCGAAACGGCGGTCGAGGAAGGGGCGACCCTCGTGCGAATCGGCACGGCATTGTTCGGGCCACGACAGAAAATGAGAACGGCCCCCTGAAGCCAGCGTGAAATTATTCCCGGAATCTCCTTTTTTTCGCTTCCCATTTGGAATTCCGGATTTATGCTTCAAGGGTGATTGTCGAGACGTTCAAGCCCGAGATAGCAGAAGCCTTGAAGGCGTATCAGGCGTACGTCATCTGCATTGACAAGACCCCCGAGGATTTCGAGGTGTCCCTGGTGTCCCTCGTGACGAAAGCCATCCGCGCGTTTGAAAGCCGCGGTCCGCAGCTTCGCCATGGCATCGCCTTGGACAAATACATCACGGTGATCCTCAGCCAGAATGACGGTCCGCGGCCGCTGTGCGGGATCTATTTCAACCTGCACTCCCCTTACCAGAAGCCGCCGTTGTCCAGGACAGTTGAGACGATCTCCCAACCCATCGAGCAAAGCCGCCGGGCTTCGGAAGACTGAACCGCCGCGACTTCCGGCTTCCGTCCGCCGGACAATTGGATTCCGCGTGGTGTCGGTTCGGAATTACACCTCTCATTTACCTGTCCCAGATCGAATCCCCCGACGCGGCCTCGCCCGCAATCTGCGATTTGGGGTCACATCTTAATAATTAACAATTGCTGCACCCGCCGACACTCTTCTTGCAGGGTTCTTTTTCTTTTAAGTCGCAATCTGCGATTTGGGGTCATCTGCGATTTGGGGTCACATCTTAATAATT
>PLQC01000039.1 GCA_003159675.1 Limisphaerales bacterium | reverse complement strand
AACAGTTACTTTTGAGGCGCGGTGGGGGGAGCTCTCCGGTCGGTGTGGTCGTGATCCTCCTTGGCCGGGACCGCCGCGGAACGGAATTCGGCGGCTGACCTTCTGTCGCAAAGAATAATCCTTGCCTTTGCCAAAGGCGCCCGCGATTTTTCCTTACCTCATGAGTTCGTTAAAGAGAATCTTCATCGGGACGGACAGCGGCGCGACCACTTCAAAGACCGCCGCCGTTTGGGAAGACGGCGAAGCCGTCACAACCCGGCTGCTTCAGCGCCCAACGAATTCCCACCAGGGTCAGGACGCTGTCATTTCCGGCTGGATTTCCGCCATTGGCGAATTTCTTGCCCAGAACTCCCTCACCTGGGATCAGGTGCAGGGCGTCGGCCTGGCGATTCCCGGACCGTATCAGCGCTACGGCGTGCTCGATCACTCGGCGAATTTGCCGCCAAGTTTCAAGGGCTGGGACGTTCACACCGATTACAGTCGGGCCCTCGCGAAACAGGCGGGTCGAGCCTTGCCGCTGGTGGTCGGCAACGACGGGAAATGCGGCGGAGTGGCCGAGGCGCGGCTCGCGCGCGGCAACACGAAGGCATCGGTGCTGATGCTCATGCCAGGCTCCGGACTCGGCTCGGCGTTCGTGGGACAGAACGGATTGCCGCTCGAAGGCGACACGCTCGCCGGCATGGAGACCGCCCACATGCCCGCGCCGTTGCATTTGCTCGGAGTCACCGGCAAGCCGCTTCCCTGCGGTTGCGGTCGCGATTGGGGCTGCATCGAGGCCTACACAACCCTTTCCGGGCTGGCGCGCCTGCTGGAGGAAAAGCTTTCAAAAAATCCGGATCATGAACTCGCGAAATCCACCGCCGCTCCGAAAGAAAAGGCGCTCTCCCTCCGGATGCGCGCACAAAAGGGCGACACGCTCGCCATCGAGATTTTTGATTTTCAGGCGCGCGCGCTGGGTTTTCACGTGGCGAATCTCACGCTGGTCCTCGATGCCGGCATCGTGATCATCGGCGGAGGGCTGATGGATCATGACATGACGACGCCGGAATTTCGCGAGCGTTACTTGCGACACATTCGCGAAAGCGCCATGCCGTATTTCTGGCCGTCCCAGCGCGGCAGGATCCAGATCGTCCCGGCGGCATTGGGCGATTTGTCCCAGGCGATTGGCGCCGCGCTGATCGCTCTTTATCAGCATCAAGCAGCCCTGCCTTGACCTTGCCCGCCTCGGCGGATGCGCGCGGTCTCGCGGGAGGTCAAATTTAGTTTGGTAACGACAAGATACGCTTGATTCGCCAATAAAATCAGGCATACGCCCAAGCCGCAGCCGCGCTGAAACTGACCGAGGGTGCCGTGCGGGTGGCGGTCCACCGCCTCCGCCGGCGTTACCGGGAGCTGCTGCGCGAGGAAGTTGCCCAGACATTATCCAATCCCACGCAAGCCGACGAGGAAATGCAGGCGTTGTTCAGCGCGCTCGCAGAGGGGTGAGCGGCTAACTTCCGCATCAATACCCCGATTCAACGTCCCCGGGACGGTTTTGTCGCCGGCGGCGCGGTTGCCTGTTGGTAGGCCAGGATCCCTTTGACGATCGCCTGCGCCATCTGGCGGCGATACGTCGCGTCATAAATCCGTTTGCTTTCCGCCGGATGCGTCATGAACCCGCCTTCGATCAGGATCGCCGGCATCGCCGCATCGCGCAGCACGGCGAACCGCGCGCGCTTCACGCCGCGGTCATTGGCAGCCAGGTTTCGCACGAGAGCCTTCTGGACCTGATACGCCAGCAGCAGGCTTTTTTGCTCGTTGCGATTGGCAAGGGTCAGGCCGGTGCCAACCGTGGAGCCGTATTCGGTGTTTTCGATGCGCTCGTTGCTCGAACTCGCGCCGATGGGCGTGATGCAATAGGTTTCCGGTCCTTCCACCTCATCGCGCCCGGCCACCGTTGCGTTGAAATGCAAACTCACGAACAGATCGGCCTTGAGTCTGTTCGCCAGCGCCGGGCGATCCGGCAATTTCACAGTGGTATCCGTGCTCCGCGTGAGGACGACGCTGAATCCGGCCTTCTTGAGTTGGTCGCGGAGTTCGAGAGCAAGGGGC
The DNA here is from genome assembly GCA_003159675.1 of Limisphaerales bacterium. Taxonomy (GTDB): domain Bacteria; phylum Verrucomicrobiota; class Verrucomicrobiia; order Limisphaerales; family BOG-1460; genus BOG-1460. The sequence goes on along the minus strand of PLQC01000039.1, from coordinate 26,805 downwards.
AGCGTATAATTCTTTTCCTGGCGCCACCACACCCGATTTCCAGAGTCCCTGCCTCCATGGCCGGGGTCGAGACAGATCACCCGGACCGGCCTGGCGTCCGTGAAACGCGGAGGGAACAGCAGCGGACGAATCGCCGTGTCGAGGTCCAGTTGCGCGATGAGCGGACGGGATTTTACGACGGCGAATGGGAACGAAAGCCTGACCCGGACGCCGTTGATTTCCGCCTGCGCCGAGTCCGCATCAAATTGGAGCCGCGTCGTGCGGTTGGTCGCCTCGACCGTTTTGTCGCGGTTGAACCAGCGCCATCCCAGATCGTTCGCGCGCGCCCAGTCGGCCAGGGGGACGTAGTCCTGGCCGCCGAGACGGACGCCCTCAAGCCTGTGTTCGGCGGCGTGAGCGAGCGACAATCCGCAGGCAAGCAACAGCGGGAAAAGCTTTCTCATGGCGGCGCAAAGGGATTGATGCGTTCCGGTGCGTGTTCCGGCGAACGCAGATGGGTCCCTGGTGGCGGATCAGGGTTTCACGAAATCTTCCAGTGTCTTCTGCATTTTCTTCAAGTCCGGCAAATTCACATACATCATGTGCCCGGAGTCGAACTCGGCGTAGGTGATGTTGGTGCGGTAGGCGGCATCGACCTGCATGTGGTTGAGGCTGTAGCGCATCGTATCGATCGGGCAGACCAGATCACACCGGCCGCCGAGCACGAGCACCCGCATGTAATGGTTCTGGTTCATCACGGACGCGAGCTGCTGAGCCACGCGGGGATAGCTGTTGCGCGCTCCATAATTCCACGGTTGCACGCCGGCAATGATTTCGTAAGGCAAATCGTCCTCAAATTTCAGTTCCTCGCGAACGTAACTGTTCATCGCCGCGGAAAACGGCCCGTAGGTTGCCGCGTAGGAAGGATCGAAATTGGGCGCTGGCGCGGCCGCATCGTCGTCGCGGCCGGTGATGCGGGCGTCGTAACCACCCAGAATGAGTCCTCGATCATGCAGCAACTGCCTGCGGAAAACGTCGGGGTCAATGCGCAGCTTGTTGTCTTCGATCACCCGGGGCGGGAGGCCGGTAAGCCGCGCCAGTTCCGCGACGATCTTGTTTCGATCGGCGGCGGGCAGGGAAGCGCCCTGCTCGAGCGCGGCCGTGTATTGGGTCCGGACAAATTCGCGCGCCTCGGCCAGGGCCCCGGGCAAATCGGCTTGCAGGTCGGGCGGAAGTTTGTGGTGGAAATGCGCCGCCGCCGTGTAGTCCGGCAGGAACAGGAGGAACGGCAGGTCATTGCCGGGTCCGTCCTCGATTGTGGCGAAGTCCAGGACACCTGAGACAAGGATCAACCCATCGAGATACATCCCGTAACGGGAACGCAAATGTTCCGCCAATCCCGCCGCGCGGAAGACGCCGTAGCTCTCGCCGCAAAGATACTTCGGAGAAAGCCAGCGCTCGTGCCGCGTCGTCCAGAGCCGGATGAATTCACCGACGGAATCCAGGTCCGCGGATTGTCCGAAAAAGTTCTCGGGCTTCTCGTCTTTGACGGCGCGGCTGAACCCGGTCGCGATCGGATCAATGAACACCAGATCGCTGGCGTCCAGGATGGAATACTCATTGTCCTCCAACCCGAATGGCGGCTTCGGCAGCGTGCCATCCTCGTTCATCTTTACGCGGCGCGGACCGAGCGCCCCGAGGTGCAGCCAGACCGACGACGACCCCGGTCCGCCATTGAAGCAAAACGTGACAACCCGGGAGGATTTATTGGTCTCACCGACCCGCGTGTAGGCCACATAGAAAACCGACCCGCGCGAGGTGCCGTCGGATTTAAGCAGCGGGAGCATTCCCGTTTCCGTCACGTAACTCACGTTCCGGCCGGCGATTCTGACCGTGTTGGTCGTGAACACCGGCTTGTGCGTTGCGTCGGGAATCAGCGCCTCGAAAGGCTTGGCGGCGGGCGGTGAGTTTGTCCCAGCGGACGGCGAATTGGTTTGGGGGATGTCCGCCGCGCGAAGGCAGAGGGCGGAAGCCATGAGCAATATCAGATTGGTTTTCATCATTTGAGACTCCGGCAGTGTGCGCGAAAACCCAGTGGCGCGGCCAGCCTATTATTGTCCCCTGAGTTAGGCCAGCACGACTTCCTCCGCTGGTGCCACGGGGGCGCAACCGGACCCACAATGGGTAGAACGGGCGACGCGTCCGTTCCGGTCGGCGACTCGCCGGCCGGAAGAGTTGGACGACTGACGACACTTTGGCCTTAATTTAAAGTGCGACGCCTATTTCCATTCCGTCCGGCGGGTCGCCGGACGGGACGGGCCAGTGGCCCGTGCTACCCATTCCAGGTTTCCCCGCAGGCTCTCATTGCGGCGCTCCGGCCTGTTTCCGTTCTCGGGCAGTGTCAAGGTGCAACCCTACCGCGGCACGGTCGGTCGGAGATTCTCATTGCAAATGATTTGCAAAAACAAACAGGCCGGGTTATGAATTGCGGGATGCAACAGAGCGTTCGAGAAATGGGGCTGTGCCTGGCGCTGGCCTGTGGCCTTGGGCTCGATCAGGCGGTGGAGGCGCGGCCGCTGAAAATTGTGACCAGCTTTGTGCCGGCCTACTGTTTCGCCGCCAATGCCGCGGGCGATCTCGCCACGGTGGAGAATCTCCTGCCCGCCGACGTGGACCCGCACGATTATCAGCTCGCGCCGCGGGACCTGGTCAAGCTGGGCGAGGCCGACGTGGTCGTCGTTAACGGCCTTTCGCTCGAAGGCTGGCTGAACAAGGCGATCGAGTCCGCAGGCGGACGACATTTCCCGAGGGTTGTCCAGCTTGCAGGCGGCTTGAGCGCCAAGGAATTGATTTACGACGCGGACGCCCCCTGGGCGCAGCATGCGGAATTTCATCCGGCGATGGAAAGCCGCTTTGCCAATCCGCACCTCTGGCTGGACCCGCAATTGGCGGAGCATGCCATGACGAACATATGCCGGGCGCTGCAAGAGGCCGATCCGGCCAATGCCGCCGCTTACGCGCGCAACACCGGGGCCTACGTCCTGCGGCTGCAAAAACTGGACGAAGACATCAGAGCCGCCGCCGCTTCGTTCACCCGCCGCGACATCGTCACGGATCACAACGCCTTTCCCTACTTCGCGCGGCGGTACGGGTTGAACGTGGTCGGTGTGGTGGAGGAGGTGGACGAAGTTCCGCCCTCGCCAAAACAACTGGCGCGGTTGGAGCGGGCGATGCAGGCGAAGCGAATCACCGTGATTTTTACCTCGCCGCCCACACCGCCCCGCGAAGCCTCGCAGATCGCCTCCGACCTGGGCATCACGGTTGCCACCCTCAACACCATCGAGATCGGCCCGCTGAAGGGGTCCACTTACGAGGACGAGATGCGCCAGAACCTGAGGGTGCTCGAAACCAATCTCCGCTGATGCCCGCCTCCCATTCACATTCCCCTGCGGACCTGGCAGTCGAAGTCCGGGATGTGCGGGTGTCCTTCGACGGTCAGCCGGTGCTTCGCGGCGTGGATCTTCACATTCCGCGCGGCCAACTGGTGGCGTTGATCGGCCCGAACGGTTCGGGGAAAACCACCCTGCTGCGCTGTCTGCTGGGGTTGCAAAGGGTGGACACCGGCGAGATCAAATTGCTCGGTGAATCCGATGTGCGAGCGGCGTTGCCGCGCGTTGGCTACGTTCCGCAGCGGCTGGCACTGGAGCGAAGTTTCGTCCTGAGCGTCCGTGAATTTCTGTCGCTGCGCCTGCGCCGGACGCGACACTGGTTCTGGCGGCCGCATCGCGTGATCGACCGGATCCTGAGCGAGACGCTCGTTGAGATCGGCGTGGAACCGATGCTGGATCGCCCGCTCGCGCAGCTTTCCGGCGGCCAGTTGCAGCGCGTGCTGATTGCGTTCAGCCTGCTGGGCAAGCCGGAACTGCTGTTGCTGGACGAGCCGACGGCGGGGGTGGACACGCCGGGTGAACAGACGTTTTACGAGCTCATCGGCGAGATCCATCGGCGTCACCAGCTCACGGTCCTCCTGGTTTCGCACGATTTATCCATGGTTTACCGGCACGCGTCGTGGGTATATGCGCTGAACGGGGTGATCTGTTGCGAAGGCTCGCCGGAGCAGGTGATGAACACCGAGTCATTGAAGGCGGCCTACGGCATCCACGTTTCACCGTACCATCATCATCATGTTCACTGAGCCCTTCATGCAACGGGCGCTGCTGGCGGCGCTGTTGCTGGCGCCGCTGTGCGCGCTGCTCGGCGTGTTCGTCACCGCGAGGCGACTGGCGTTTTTCAGCGACACGATTTCCCACGGCGCGCTGGCCGGGGTGGCGCTTGGCTTCTGGTGGGGGTTGACGGACCCGACCCTGCCGATGGTTGGATTCAGCCTTCTGGTGGCCGTCGCCGTGTTGTGGCTGAAGGAAAACACGGAATTGCTCACGGACACGATCCTGGCGGTGGTGCTTTCCGGCTCAGTCTCCTTCGGCATCATTCTGTTGAGTCTGCTCAAGGGTTATCGCGGCGAGATCCAGCGGTATTTGTTCGGCGACATCCTGGCCGTCAGCCCGCAGGACGTGGCGTGGACGATCGCGCTGTTCGTCGTGGTGGGGGTGGGCATCCTGACCCGGCTGAGTTCGCTCGCGCTGCTGACGGCCAGCGAGGAGATGGCACACGTCTGCGGCGTGCCGGTGCAGCGTCTGAACTACCTGTTTGTCCTGACGCTGGCCATGGTGGTGGCGATGAGCATCCACCTGCTGGGAATCATTTTGGTGACATCATTGCTCGTCATCCCGCCGGCCGCTGCGCGGACGCTCAGCCGCAACTTCCGCCAGCACATCACGCTCAGCGTGCTCGTCGGCCTCGTTGGCGGGCTTGGGGGCATCATGCTTTCGTATCAAATAGATGCGCCCTGCGGCCCGACGATTGTCCTGACGTGCATCGCGATGTTCCTGCTGTCGCTGGCCGCCGGCTGGCTGCGTTCGCGCAGGAATGCCGCTCAAGCATCTTGAAAGCGCATGCCCATCCCCATTCGTCGCGACGGCAGGAATTGTCCGCGTTGACCAGTCGTTTGCGGGGACACACCCGCAAAATCACCGGTCCGCGCCAGGCGATTCTGGGGATTCTGCGGAGGCATCCGCATCCGCTCACCAACAAGGAAATCTTCGCGGCCCTGCCCAGAGGCCGGTGCGATCTGGCCACGATTTACCGGTCGATGCACCTGCTGGAGGAAATGGGCATGGTGAAGCGGTTTGATTTCGGCGACGGCGCGGCTCGGTTTGAATTGGTGGGTGAAGATGACGACGGTCATCACCATCACCTGGTTTGCATGCGCTGCGCCGAAGTCGTGGAGATCGAGGAATGCTCGATACGTGAATTAGAAGAGCAAATTGCCGCGCGCAACGGTTTCGCCACCGTCACGCACAAGCTGGAATTCTTCGGGATTTGTCCACGCTGCCAGCGGTGAGTTTCACCGGGCGGCATCCCGGTTTCAAGACCCGGTGAATCCCTTGGGCCAATTCCAGTCTGCCCCGGATTTTCGGAAGCCATCACCCGTGCTAAGGTTTCAAGGATGCGACACGCCCAATGGTGTGGCGTGAAGCGGCCAGGACCCGAACCGAGTTGAAGCGATGAACAAATTGAACCCACCGGACAGTCATCATCTGGATGCCGCCCAGGGCTGGCTCGGCCTCGGCGACTGGGCGTCCGCGAACCACGAATTGGACGAGATCAGTCTTGAATCCTGCACGCACCAGATGGTGTTACAGACCCGCTTTCAAGTCTATGCAGCGGCCAATCTATGGGCGATGGCTGCGGAAATGGCGCGGGCGCTCACCGTGCTGGATCCCGGAAATCCCTTTGGCTGGATTGACTGGGCCTATTCGCTTTACGAACTGAATCGTATCCAGGAGGCGCGGAATGTTCTGCTGTCGGTTGTGGATAAATTCCCGAACGAGTATCTCATGCGATACAGCCTCGCGTGTTATGCCTGCCAGCTCGGAGATTTAAAGGATGCATTTCAGTGGCTGGAGACAGCGGTCCACCTCGCCAACGAAAAAGAAGCCAAGCAGATGGTGCTCAACAATCCTGATCTTCAGCCCTTGTGGGATCAGATCGGAGAGATTTAATCTTCAGGGCGGCCGCGGCCACCAGGACTCCGGGACGCGGCCTGGTTTTTCTGTAACGTGAAAGGACACACGCGCGTCCGCGGATTTCTTCCGTCCTCTCGCGGCAACCCGACCGTCCCTCTGCTCCATTTCGGTACACAGCGGACGGTTCTGGATGGGGCTTCGATGTGATGAGGACCGTGGGTGGCGCTGTCCGGCCGCAGAGAACCCCCGACTGCAGTGATTTCTTCCAAAGGCCGGGCGCTTCCAGGGTCGTAGGGCACGACATCTGCGTCACGAGGGCCAAGGATTATGAATAGATTTTATGTTGCCTGCGACCTGGGTGCCGAGACCGGTCGTGTCATGCTGGGCACCCTTCACAAGGACAAGCTCACCCTGAGCGAAGTCCGCCGGTTCCAGAACACGCCCATCGAGGAAAGGAATTCGCTGCAATGGAACATCCCTCATTTGTACCAGGAGATACTGACCGCTTTGCGCGAGATCAGCGTGTACGAGGAGCCGATCGACAGTGTCAGTTGCAATTCCTGGGATTCCGATTACCTCCTGTTCAGCCCGGACGATTCTCTGATCTGCCCGACGTATCATCGCAACGATTCGCGCACGGAGGCGGGGATGGCGGAGATTCTCTCCAAAGTGCCGTGGGAGACAGTTTACGAAGAAACCGGTGTTCACAAGATGCCGGGCAATACACTCTTTCAGTTGGGGGCGGAAAAGTCCCGCCGGCTGAAGCGCAGCCGGTTGATGCCGATCGCCGACGGCTTCAATTTTTTGCTGAGCGGTGTCCCTCGCATTGAAATGTCGCTGGCGAGTGCCACTCAACTTTACAATCCGGTCACCCGGGCCTGGTCGGATCCCCTGTTCAAGGCGCTTCGGCTGCCGCCGGAGCTATTCCCGGCCGTCGTCCCGGCGGGCACAAAGCTCGGCGTCTTGCGGCCGGAAATCCTCAAGGAAACGCGGTTGGAAGAGGCGCAGGTCGTCACTTCTTGTTCGCACGAATTGGCTGCGACGCTGGCCGGCCTGCCCGTGAGTCGCGGCGAGAACTGGGTGTTTCTCCGCTCGGGCGGTTGGGCGCTGATGGGGACCGAGCTCATCGGCCCGATCATCAACGAGGCGGCCCGCGAGTCCAATTTCACCAACCAGATGGGCTATGGTGGATCGGTCCACTTTTACAAGCAAGTAGTGGGTCTCCGGATTCTCGAGGAGTGCAAACAGTTCTGGAAGGAAAAGGACCGTGAACTCGACGACGACGTGCTGACACACCTTGCCATCGCCGCCCCGCCGTTCGAGTCACTGATCGATCCGGCCGATCCCCGGTTTCTGACGCCGGGCGACATGCCGCTGAAGATCCAGGCGTTCTGCAAAGAGACCGATCAACCGGTGCCCCGCAAGCCGGGACCGATCCTGCGTTGTGTTCTCGAAAGCATGGCGTTGTTGTACCGGAAAACGCTCCGGCAAATGGAAACGTTGACGGGGCGCAGGTTCACGCGGCTGTTCCTGCTCAACGGATCGAGCCATAACCTCCTGCACCATTTCATCGCCAACGCGCTGCAGATTCCACTCGTCGTGGCTTCGCCCGACACCACCGGGATCGGCAATGTGATCGTGCAATCTCTGGCGCTCGGCCACATCGGATCGCTGGACGAGGCGCGGGAGCTTGTCAGGCAATCCTTCAAGACGGAAACCATCACCCCGTACGCCGCCGTTTGGAATTCCGCTTACGACAAACTCGAGGAATTGGTTCCGTCTTGAGCGTGACTCGAACTCCTGCGCGCACGAATTTTCGCTGATCGGAGCTTCTGCTCGGGGAATGCCATTACGTGGAACAATGCTTTGCCTGGAACGTGATGATAACATGAAACGATGCGTAAAGCCTGAAACTCCCGAACTCACGTCGCGTCGTGTCTCGACCTGGCTCGCGTAGTCACAGCTTGGCCTAAACTTCCCGCGCCACTCAAAGGAGCCAATCTCGCCATTGTCGGTTCGGCAATGTTTTCCCAAGAGACCACACCTTGAATTCTCCTGCACCTGCGGTGCATTTGCGGGCGATGCGCCAGCGTCGCGCCCGGCTTAGCGCGGTCGAACATACGCTCTGGTCCCAAACGCTGGCTACCGCTCACGTTGTAGCCGCAAACGATTGGTCTTGCGGCTCAGCAGTGGGGCATTACCAGGCAATTGTGCGGGACAAATTCCAAATTTCCAGAGGAACGGAACGCCTTATGCCAAGATGCAGCAGTCAGGCTGCGCCGACAGTCCCGTGGTGCATTGGAATTGTTGCGAGACGTGGGCAAAATTATTCCGGGGGCACCTGTCCGCGCGAGAGCTTTGCCCGATAAGAAGGCCACAGTTCTTTGAGCCTCGTTCCCCGCAGATTCCGAGGGAACAGGTCATCCATTTTGACCCCTAGAACCCTGGAGATCACGAGAAGCTCCAAATCTGGAACGCGCCGTTGTTGATTTTCCAAAGTGGTCACAGCATTTCGGCTCATGTCCCAGCCAGCCAATTGCAGTTTCACCGCGAGATGATCCTGCGCCCAGCCTTTTTGCAGTCGCAGCTTGCGGACCTGCGGGCCGATTACGTTTAACTGTGAAGGCTTCTCTTTAATGTCCGGCAGCGTAGCAATCGCCTGGGTGAACTGATGTTGCCTTTACTGGTCAGTTGAGTGGGACAAAAAGCTTGCATTGGGGAAGCCGTCCTGTAGAAAAGGAAGCCGAGGGCACAATGAGAATACTGAATACTTTTAGACTGCTTCTCCGAGGGATTAGCTCCCCTTTAGAGTATGTTATCCGCAATGCCGTTCCTCTGTCCCTGGCCGGGGCTAACAGGGCAGAGCCAAGGCTGGCTGGAATCCGCTGTCAGACCCCGTTTTTAGGAACGAATCAGAAGAATCGAATCCCTCACTAACACTATGAAAACATCACGCTGGGTTGCTGTGTTGTTGGCTTTAATTTGGCGAGGAAGTTTCAAATCGAAGGAGCGCAACGTAACTGTCAAACCGGGGGCTAAACCATGGCGCGGCATTGTGGGCGCATTCGCATTGTCCCTGCTCATGTGCAGCCCAACCAACGCCCAGACGATTCAGATCGGGAACCTGCAAATCCCGGTCGCCAACATCCAGCCGGTCGATTCCAATTCCATACCGGATCAGGGCACATTTTATTTGCTCCAGGATTGTCTGAACTACGGCATGGTGGCGGCTCCTCTCCCTGACGATTGCTGCTTGGAATACCCTGCCTATTCTCTTGGAATTGACGGCCTGTTCCTCGTGGACAACACCGGCACGACCGGCGAAACCATTCAGCAGCTTGTCACTCCGTTGTTGATCATTCCCGATCCGAATGCCGGGGTCACAAATCAAATCCCCTGGCCTCTCTCCCTGTCGCAATTGACGCTCGTTGATCCGACAAACGTTCCCGAATTCGGGACGTTTTATCTCTACACCGACCAACTGACCAACGACTCGCCCTGTCCGCTCCCCGACGATCCATGCACGAACTGTCCGGTGTATTCCCTGGCCTCCATCGGCTTTGACGGGATATTCCTGATTGATGACACGGGTTTCGTGTGGCCTGAAGCGCCAGATTTGGAGCTCACTCCATTAGTCAAGAGTTACACCTTGAACTCACTCTGGTTGGAAATCGATGGTGTTAGCAACGGTTTGGCATTCTTGGTTTTGCATGGGACACGACCGCGAACGAATTATGACATGCTGGTGAAGCAACGACTTTCAGATGCTGCATGGACCGTGGCGCAGATCATTCCAGGCTCAGGGGACACAAACGGGACACAGGTAATTCTTCCTGTCGGGGGCGGCCTGAATAGTCTGTTCTTTTGGGCGCGCATCCAGAACCCGCCGAGCGGGTTGTGGTTGGAGATACCCACAAACGCATTTGGGGTATCAAATGAACTGACGCTCGTTCTCCATAACACGAGCCTGGATCAAGAATATGACATCCTGACGAAACAGACGCTTTCGGACCCAACATGGGCGGTGGAGCAGTCGGTATTGGGAGCGGCCGCCGATTCCACGATCATAACCATGCCACTGAGTGGGCAAGCAAATCTCTTCGTGTGGGCTCGGTTCGGAGGAAGTTCTGATGGAAGCGGGTTGCCGGATTGGTGGCAGCTGCAGTATTTTGGCCATCTTGGGGTTGATCCGTATTCTGCCGACCCGTCCGGAGACGGTTGGAATTATATTCAGGATTACCTCAATGGCTTCATTCCAGGAACCTTTAATACGCCGCCGCCGCCCCAAAATGTTTCGGTGCAGTTGGATTCTACAGGAATGAACGTTATCATCAGTTGGCAACCAACGAGCGGAGCGGTCATTGGATATGAAATAGAAAGTTATTTCTACGGTACACTTGGTAGCGTTGGGCCTAGCGCCACACGTTTTACCAACGCGCTTCCTTATGTTTATTTTAACCCTAACGATTATTATTCCGTTGATGCTATCTACACAAATGGAGCGACATCACTGAACCAATGGGATGGCGAGTTTGCAACAGATAATATTTGGCAGGATGCAAATCTCGTACGTGGTCAAGAAGGACACTTCTGCCTGTTGGTCACGTCTCCCGCAACCAACTTAGCAGCAGTCCGTGTTTATAATGGAGGGACCGACAGCAACGGCCAAGAAATCTATTTCGATGTTCCCATATCGGCATTTACGAATGATATGGCAATACTGCCAGAAGCCCAAACGGAACAATACTTGTCAAATACTTATGGGTATTATGCCTACGCTAGGAGAATTACGACAGACGGCACATTCAGCGCCAACATGACGGAATTGCTAAAGTCTTGGTGGCTAGATTATAATAGCTGGCCTCAGCATCATGCATTTGTAAATGCGTCAGCACAACTGAAACAGAATCTTCAGTTTCTTCTCCGTTCCGCTACAGTTGATCGTCAGTTCGGTTTATATTTTGGATACGTCGACCAAGAGGCAGGCACGGTAACTTACTCACTTTACTATCAGGAGATGACCAATGACTACGCATACTCCGGGTATTTCGGTGGTCAGTTTGATGGAATGATGCCGGTTTACCAGAACTTTACCTGGCGCAACTTCGTTTTCAATCCAACGGATGGATTGGGGATTTGGGGTACTCCTCCAGCCGCCGAATCTGTTCTAGGCTGGGGTGGCACTGGCGCCGCCTATTCCGTCCTGCACGACTGGCGTGCTATTTTTGAACCTAAGTATCAGCTCCAAGTATTTACGAATCCACCACCATTAGCGTTTTCTTTGGACAACTCTTCCTACTTATATTATCGCAACCTATACATACCGAATGACGACCCGGCAGCGTTTTCTGAACTTGGTCTCGTGCCTTACCAAGACGGCAGTCTTGGCTTAAATAGCGGCACTCGCAACGCATACGGCCTCCCCATCAACTCTGTATTGGTACTTAACAGCAACACCAGTTGGACAGTATCAGCAAATCATCCAATTGGCCCACTCGTAACGACTGAGTCATCCAGGCTTTTTGCAGGTGTCACCCCGGCTGGTCTCCAGACTGTAAAGTATTATTTTGACAATTTCTTTCTCGGTTCTAATGGAAACACCCCAGGCGATATTGGTTTCGATCCCACGAATGCTGCCCCCTTCTTGGTTGCAGGATGGGGACAGCCTGCGCTGTTCTCCGGCTGGGCAAAGCAGGCGATCACCAACGGCTACCCGAACACATTCGGGTATTTGCAGCAATATTTCGATAATGCGTATGAGATAAATTCTAACGGCGTGGTGACCACTACACAGGCTGGCGTTTTGTCTCCGTACGGAGAGTTCTTTCCAACGAATCCCGGCCCAGCGGCGCTGGTGACAATGCCGGATATTGACTTTCCGTCCCAGCGTGGCACCGCCACGGTCTATTGCGTCAAAATACAGTTGGACGTAAATCATGATGGAGTCATGGACACATCGCTTGCAGGATCTGACGATACATCAATGAATCGCCCGTTTGTTTTTTGGGCGAATAACAACTACGATAGATGGCACAGCGTGGATTGCAATATTGTGGGACAGAATTGTGATCAGGAGCAGGACGACCTCGGGGCAGACGACATTGCCAATCTCCCAGCGTTGCAGCAAGTGCCCGATGGCCTCTATACGTCCAATTTCATTCCGGTGATTCCCTGCACGCGCGACTTGGAGGACTATGCCCGCCTGTGGATTCCGGGACTGTCTTCCCTCATGGCCGCGCTGCCGACGAACTACACGGTGCAACTAATAGCAACCGGCGGCCAGCAACTCAAAATATTCCGAGCGGTTGAGGCGGACGGCGGCACCAATTATCTGTTCGATGAGGCAACAGCCTCGAGTCAAGTCGCGAACTCAAGTTCTCTGTTCCTCGGGGTGTTGGCGAGCGGTTTGCCCATTGTCCTCAATGGCAAGCCAAATCTGGGAGAGCATTTCATCTTTTGCTGTCCACAACCGGGAGAAGCTGACATAACCTTACGGGTTTCAGATCCAAACCAAAACATTATTGCCAGCACAAAAGCTTATATTCAGATCGTGGACATTAAAGATATGTATGAGCGGTGGACGGTCGGCGAACGGCCGGCTTATGCCCCCACCAACATCGCGCAACGAGCAGATGAGGATTTACCGTCAGGTGAGACCATTCCATTCCAATATCCCACCAACGCTGATGCCAGCACACCTTACATCCTGTTCGTCCATGGCTGGAACATGGAAACATGGGAGAAAGATCGATATGCCGAAGCCGCTTTCAAACGGCTTTATTGGCAAGGGTACCAGGGCCGCTTCGGTATTTTCCGCTGGCCCACAGATCACGATTTCGGCCCGATAGGCGATAGCTGGAACAATGCGGTCACGGACCCGGAGAATTACGACAGAAGCGAATCCAACGCGTGGGCATCGGCCACGGGACTGCTCAACCTTTTGAACACCTTGAATGCTCAATATCCCGGAAGCGTCTATCTCATGGCCCATAGCATGGGGAACGTGGTGGCCGGAGAGGCCCTGCGGCAGGCCGGAACAAGCCATGTAGTCAATACATACGTTGCAATGCAAGCCGCAGTTCCTGCTCACTGCTATGATCCGGCAGCCACGACTCGCACAATTCCCTTCCCTTTTGATTCTGGAACGCCAAATTGTTATGCCCATTATTGGACAGCCGCTGCTCCATCCTATTTCAATGGATCGGCTGGAGCCGGAACGTATGTGAATTTCTACAACACGAATGACTATGCGCTTGGCACATTGCTCTGGCAGTTGAACCAGGATACGAAGCCGGATGACGACAGGCCATATTTCTATAGTGAGGGTAACTTTTATAGTGGGTATATTGATCCCTCAACAGAACTCTTCTTTCCTCAGAATACGTATGAAATATTCGCCTTTTGCGACGAGGCACGCTGTTACGCGCTCGGCGCACAGCCAAATGTTGGCGGATCCTTCATTCCAGCCGACCAAGTCGAGCTGGATATCGCCCCCTACAATTTTGACAGCACGCATAAATGCCATAGTGGAGAATTTCGCTCCGACAACATGAGTAGAGCGGTGTTCTGGGATAGAGTGCTCATTCGAATGGGCCTCAAACAAGAGGACTGATGATGAAATCCAGATTTGTAATACTCACGTTGGCTTTAGCGTTTGCGATATTGGTTGTCCTGCTGTGGCTACGACCAAGACGCCATGAGTCTGATGCGACGTCGCAAGAGGAACCCGTTCACTCAGAGGCAACTGCCTCAGCGAGCACAGCCGTTTCGAACCGACCTCGAAACGACATTCAAGCCGCTACTTCTGCATCGACCACTTCTGCGGCAGCTCCGCGCGATAAGAATGGTTCCAAGGAAGAGATTCGCCAGTATATGGAGTCGCAAAACGTGCCGATTCAATTCTATGGCAGAGTGGTCGATCAAGATGGTAATCCTGTATCGGGCGCACATATTGCGTTGAGTGTGCGCCACTGGACTGTCGTGGCACCTTCTGCATTTGGCGGCGATGGACATTCAGAGCGATTTGAAAAAACAACCGACACCAGTGGATCGTTCCGTTTGGAAGACGCCACGGGGGACATCTTGACAGTGGAAGACATACAAAAGGAGGGGTATAAGCTGTCCGGGAAAATCCTAAAATTCTTGGACTATTCAAAAGGAGCAACGGGCGATCCTAACAACCCTATCATTTACAAAATGTGGAAGAAGGGACCGAAAGAGTCACTCGTGGAGGGAAGCAAACTATTCGGCATTATCCCTGACGGACGAGTTTATACACTGGATCTAGTACGAGGCAAGAAAGTCGAAGGAGAGGCTGATGGCGATCTGCGAGTATCAATTCTGCGACCAAATGGTGTCAACTCGAGAGACAGGTATCAGTGGTCGTTTATAATTGAAGGCGTTGGTGGTGGGTTGCTGACAACGGATGACGAGTTTATGTATCTGGCTCCCGAATCCGGATACAAGCCAAGGTTCCAAATGGAATTGGTCCCTTCTAATGTAACGTGGGCTCCGTTGGTCAAGAATCAGTTCTTCATTCGTTCTCGGAATGGACAAGTCTACGGTCACATGCAAGTGGAGGTTAATGCGATTTACAAAGACCACAGTGCCATTGAGATCGGCTATGTCGTTAATCCAAACGGCTCGCGGAATTTGGAGCCAGCCGATTGAGATTTTGGCAGAGACATCCCTATGGGCCAACCGAACCACTAACCGGTTGTGGATATTGTGTAAGCGTCCGAGCCGCCAGCCCAGGACCACCACGTCAGCGGTGGAGAAAGCGAACGAGAGTTTTTCGGATGGAGGTGCTTGCGCACGGCCACCATTGTCATCCTCGGCATCCGGGTTGGGTTCGAGGGTGTATTCGATCAACTGGCTGGCGTGGAAGCCACGGCTCCGATCGACAGCGCCTCGAAACTGGCGTCCCGAGTCATTGGGGACTTGCGGATTGCCGGATCCGGGGCACGCGAGTTGCTCCCAGGAACAGAATGACGCCGGCTCATTCTCTTGCCATCCGAAATTTGACTGAAAACGGGTGCTTTTCCTGGGATTCATCGAATGTTCGGTGCGGTGGGTATATTCTTCCCGCGTAATACTTTCCTGCCCATCCAATGCCGCCAACCTTGACGAACAAGACTCGGGTTTCGGGGGGGGATGTGCGCGATCTGCTGAGTGTGGCGCAACGGCACTTTCAGCAGAACGAATTGCTGGAGGCGGCACAATGCTATTTCGAACTCACACGGCGCCAGCCGGATTGCTTCGAGGCCTTCTGCCAGCTTGGGGTCATTCTGGGTCGGCTCAATTAGTTGGACGAGGCAGTCGTTTGTCTGCAAAAAGCGCTCCGGCTCAAACCCGACTTTCCGAAACTCAATTTGTTTCGCGGCAGTCTTCTGAAGAGGCTCAATCGCTTCGAGGAAGCGGCCGCGTCGTGCCGGCGCGAACTTCAAATCGACCCTGCCAATCCCGACGCGCATTACAATCTTGGACTCGTGCTTCAGAATCTGGGTCGATTCGACGAAGCGATCGCCGGCTATCGAAAGGCGGTCGAATTGCGACCCGGATATGTCGATGCGCTCGTCAACCTCGGTTCGGTGCTGCGGCAGTGTCGCGATACCGAAGCTGCGTTGCGCTGCTTCGAAAAGGCCCTTCAGTGCGAACCGCACAATTCCGAAGCCCACTGGGAACTGGGCACCACGCTGCTGGCAACGGGGGATTTCAGACGGGGGTAGAAGGAATACGAATGGAGATGGAAACAGAGCGACTTTGCGACTCCAGCCGCTGAATTCAAACAGCCCCGTTGGGAGGGATCGGACCTCAACGGCCGCCGCATTTTCCTTCACGCCGAGCAGGGGTATGGCGACGCAATCCAGTTCGTGCGTTACGCCACGCTCGTGGCGCGGCGCGGCGGCGAGGTCATCGTCGGCTGCCCGCGCCCGCTACGCCCGCTGATCGAAACGGTTCCCGGCGTGCGTGAAGTGGTCACGAACCGGGGAGCGCTGCCGCACTTCGATGTCCACGCCCCTTTGATGAGTCTGCCTGCGGTTTTTGAAACCAACCTCCAGACCGTCCCGGCGGAGGTTCCCTATTTCACCGTGTCACGAAATGATTTCCATCTGGACGGAGTCCTCGACCCGTGTCTCAACGTCGGCATTGCCTGGGCGGGTGAACCTTCGCACCGGAACGATCACAACCGTTCCATGCCGGTGGACTGTTTTTGTCCACTGATGCAATTGCCGGGAGTTCGGTGGTACAGCCTGCAGGTTGGAAACAGCGCGCAGGAGCTGGGTCGGGCCGGGTTCGAGGGCGCCATCACGGATCTGGGCAGCCGATTCCGGGATTTCGGAGACACGGCGCAGGCCATCGTGCAACTGGACCTGGTCATTGCCGTTGACACTGCGGTGGCGCATCTGGCGGGGGCGCTTGGCAAATGTGTCTGGACTTTGCTGCCATTCGAGGCGGAATGGCGATGGATGGTCGAGCGTGAAGATTCTCCCTGGTATCCCACGATGCGCTTATTCCGCCAAACCGCGCGCGGAGACTGGAAAGGCCTCATCGGGCAGGTTGCTCGTGAACTGAGCAAGTTCGAGGGAACCCCGGCCTCGGGAACTGAGTCCCGAGCGTGAGCAAGTCCTTTTCTGGCGCCGGAGGCCGGACCCGATCATCGACCGGCCGCCGCCGCCCGTGCCAGGAGAACTCTTTGCGTCGGTCGATAGTTCGCCGCGAATTCGCGACGGTATTCCCCGAAGGTTCCGGCCGCAATGGCGTTACGCGCGTCGGCCATCACTTTCATGAACACGTGCGTGTTGTGCACGCTCAACATTCGTAACCCGAGGATTTCTTCCACGTTCAACAAGTGACGCAAATACGCGCGGGTGAAATGGCGGCAAGCAAAGCAGTCGCAGCCTTCCTCGACCGGCCGGAAATCGGCCTTGTTTGGAGCGGCCTTGATGTTGATGGTGCCTCGGCGCGTGAAGGCGGTCCCATTTCGCGCCACGCGCGTGGGCAGGACGCAGTCAAACATGTCCACCCCACGGGCGATCAATTCCAGCAATTGCGCCGGCGTTCCCAACCCCATCGCGTAGCGCGGCAGATGGGCCGGGAGAAAAGGCTCGGTGGCTTCGATGGCCTTCATCATCTCCGGCTCCGGTTCGCCCACGCTCACGCCGCCGATTGCGTAACCGTCAAATTCCATTTCCACGAGCGCCCGGGCGCATTCCTCCCGCAGGGCAGGGGCTGCCCCGCCCTGGACGATGCCAAAAACAAGCTGTCTCGCGGAGCGCGGTTGCTCGCGGCATTCACGGGCCCAGCGAATCGTCCGCTCGACGGCGGCCTGTAGTTCCCGCGATGTGCTCGTGTGCGGCGGGCAATCGTCGAAAACCATGGCGATGTCTGACGCCAGGACACGTTGGATCTCCATCGCTTCCTTCGGGCCGAGAAACAGGAGGGTGCCATCCAGGTGCGACCGGAACTCAACGCCATGCGGTTTGATTTTGCGAATCCGGGAAAGGCTGAAGACCTGGAACCCGCCGCTGTCGGTCAGTATCGGGCCGTCCCAACTCATAAAACGATGCAAACCGCCGGCGGCGCGGATGATTTCGATTCCGGGCCGGATGCTCAAATGGTAAGCGTTTCCGAGGATGATCTCCGCGCCCACCTCGCGCAATTCGCGCGGGTCCAACGCCTTGACACTGGCTTGAGTGCCGACCGACATGAACACGGGCGTCTCGATGACGCCGTGCGGGGTGGTCAACCGGCCCAACCGCGCTTTGCTGTGCGCGTCCGTTTTCAACAGCTCAAACATCGTGACAACCGCTTAATCCGAATGCTGCGGGATGAACGGGAAGCGACTCGATCATGGCCGAAGAGGTGCGGAGGCACGATTCAGCGCTCGCCATCAGGCATCGTCCGTGATGGCGCGCGCTGCGCCTGAAAACCGTGGGGATCAATCCACTTCCTCGGACGCTTCCTCAGAAGCCGCCTCCGGCGCCTCCCGGGCCTCCGGCGCGTATGCTTCTTCGGACGTTGCATAGTGGACGCCGAGATTGTGCTGGGCGGTTTTGTCGCCCTGCCGGGCGGCGCGGATGAACCACTTGACGGCCTCCTGCGTATTCTGCTCCACTCCGCGACCGGTTTGGTAGCAGAGCCCGAGATTGCATTGGGCGGGCGCGACTTCCTGTTCCGCCGCAAGACGGTACCATTTCACCGCCTCCTCGAAATTCTGCGGCACGACGTGGCCTTGTTCGTAGAACACACCAAGGTTGAATTGTGCCTGAGGTTCGCCCTGCTCGGCCGCGGCGTGATACCATTTGACGGCTTCGGCATAGTTCTGCGGGACACCCTGGCCGGTTTCGTAAAGGACACCCAGGTTGAACTGTGCCGCCGGATCGTTCTGCTCAGCCGCCTCCCGAAACCATTTGGCTGCCTGTCCATATTCCTGCGGCACGCCCAGGCCCGCCTGATAGCAGAAGCCGAGATAACATTGCGCCACGGAATCGTTCTGCTCGGCCGCCTTGCGAAACCATTTCACCGCTTCCTGGTAATCCTGTTGCACACCCTGGCCGGTCTGGTAGCAAACGCCCAGGTGGCATTGCGCCTGCGTGCCGCCCTGTTCGGCCGCCTTGCGTAAATCCTCAAAATTCTGCCAGGTCTGGCGGTTCATGGTTTGCTCTTAAGCTCGGGCGTTCAAATCAATCCGACCGCCCAGGTGCAGCGTAGAGTTCCAACGCTGAAATGCAAGCCACGTTTGGCCCGGAAGGCGCGATGAATGGTTGATGAGCCACTCCTTCAGACGATTTGGACAGTACGCGGCCGCCCAGGTTCTTCAGACCCTTCCGAACCGCTGAGAAAGTCCTCAAGTTTCACCCGCAGCTTCCGATGGCCACGCAGGTGATGGAAAGACAAAAAGGGGCGCTGAAGCTGAAAGAGAGATCGAGTGATTTTTATGGAAATCGAGTTCAATCCGGGTCAGATTCCGAAAACAGAATTGAGCCCGCCGGTCGGGCGACAGGACACAACCCCCGCCGCATCGGACTCGACGACATTTTCCGCGTCATCTTCAATGGCCGCATCCCTCCAGGACAAACTGAACGCCACCCCGCTGGTCCGCCAGGGCAAGGTGGACCAGGCAATGCAACTCGCTTCCGACGAACACTATCCCCCCGATTATTTCGAGGAGCGGATAGCCATTCTCCTGGCTCTGCACATCAAACATTAAGGTTTTCCCCGTCAGCGACACACCATGCCTGTTGTTAATCCCTGGAAGTCGTACCGCCAGATTTCGACCCTGACCGCCTCCCCGGGACAAATCATCCTGATGTTGTACGGCGGCGCACTCTGCTCTCTGGACGTGGTCTTCCGTGCCTGACCCGTCCCCGCGAATTCCCGGCCCTCACCCGGGGCGGCGGGTTGAATCCAGAATTTTCCGCACCATGCGAAGCAGTTCGGCGCTGGCGAAAGGCTTCTGCAGGACGGCCGCCGGGCGCGACGAAGCGATGCGGTCGGCGGGCGGCTCCGAAACTCCTCCGCTCAGCAGAAGGACCGGGATCTCCGAATCCAACTTGTGGAGCTTTTCCAACGTATCCCATCCGTTCATGCGAGGCATCTGAATATCCAGGAGCACCAGATCAATGTCTCCGTTGGCCGCGCGAAAGCGATCCACCGCTTCCGTGCCGTCCCCGGCTTCCACCACCTGATAGCCCCGGAATGCGAGCATGGCCCTGATCACCTCGCGCACGGGTTGTTCGTCATCCACCACCAGCACGGTTTCATCCCCTTCCAGAGCCGTACCGACCGCCGCGCCTCCCCCGGCGGGCTCCGCCGGCGGCGCCGTGGCCGTCACGGCTCGGGGAAGAAAAACATGAAACCGGCTGCCGCGACCCGGTTCGCTGTCAACTTCCATCCAGCCGCCATGTTCGACCACCACATGATTCGCGATTGACAGACCCAGACCCGCTCCTTTGCCAAATTCCTTCGTCGTGAAGTACGGCTCGAAAAGCCGGCCGAGCACTTCCGGCGTCATCCCATGACCGGTGTCCGAGACGGTGATTTGCACAAATTCACCGGACCGTCTCGGGGCACGCGCTTCTTCGGGACCTAATTTGAGGTTGGCGAGCTGAAACAAGAGTTCGCCGCCCTTGGGCATGGCATCGCGCGCGTTGAGACTCAGGCTCATCAAAACCTGCATGAACTGACCCTCATCCACCCAGGCCGGCCACAAATCGCTTCCCGGCGCCGCGAATTGGATTCCAATCCTTCGATCGATTCCGCGGCGGAGGAGAAAAACGGTTTCATCCACCAGCCGCGTCAATTGAACGGCGGTGGGGCGAGCCTCCGTATTGCGGCTGAACTGGAGCAATTTGGCGTTCAGTTCAGCGCCGCGCCGCGCGCTCTCCATCGCCTGCATCAGTGATTCCCTGGCCTGCTGCGACAATTCCTTGTCGAGCAACGCCAGATCGATCT
The DNA here is from genome assembly GCA_003159675.1 of Limisphaerales bacterium. Classification (GTDB taxonomy): domain Bacteria; phylum Verrucomicrobiota; class Verrucomicrobiia; order Limisphaerales; family BOG-1460; genus BOG-1460. The sequence continues at coordinate 6,283 of PLQC01000039.1, read as the reverse complement.
GGCAAATCACCGCCGTGAGAATGTTGTTGAAATCATGGGCGATGCCTCCCGCCAGGGACCCGACGAGCTGGCGACGCTGCGATTGATAAAGCGTCGGTTGTGCCGGAGCTTTTTGAGACACATCCCGGATGCAGATCGTGAACACACGCTCGTCGTGCGCTCCGGCCACGGCCACGGCCGCTTCCAGCGCCCGTGTTCCGGCTTTGCCCAATTCCACCTGCCGGACCATGCAACGCTGAACCCGCGGCTCCGCGCTCAGGCTGTCCAGGCTCAACTCTTCGAGAATCCCGAGGAGGGGCGCGCATTGCCAGGGCGGCTGGCCGACCGCCAGCATGCCGCTCGCCTGGAACAGCTCATCCGCCGCGCGGTTGAAGAACAAAACACGCCATCGGCCGTCCAGGCAGATCATGGCGTCCGGGGACAGTTCGCACCAGTGCTGGCGCGAGTTGAGACCCGCCGCCTGTCGGATCCGATCCAGTTCCGATTCCGCCACCGTTTCACCCGCGCCTGGGTTGTCTGTTGCCTGGTCCATTTTGCAGATTGTCGTGTTTGTGCCGCTGTCGCTGTTTTGCCAGAGTTCGGCGGTCAGCGTCAATAGCACGTGTGGCCGATTTGATTGGCAAAGAGACTCCGCAGAACTCTCCGTCCCGCCAAGATTGATCCCAAATCAACCCGGCAGACCAGGCATTTCCTGGTTTAATCTTGCTACCATACGGCATTAATCTTATAAGACCCGAGGCCGTTCAGGCGCCGATTCTGATCGGATGGCAGGCATTTGACCTGGTTCGATCACGATCGGTTGTTGCTCGCCGGGAAGCAGTTGGCGCTGCTTCCGGGGCCGGGCAGAGCAAGTCACGCAATGTTATGAGCGTTTCGCAATGTCCGGCGAAAAATGATCCCAAATCATTGTGCCAGGAGATGGGATCCGCTCCTTCGGTTTCCGGTGCGGTCGCCAGAGCCGTTTGGCTGAGCGGCGGCGCCGCTGTCCTGGATGAGGAGGGCAAGATCCTTTCGGCCAACGACACGCTCGCCCTCTGGCTGGGATCCCGGCCCGGCGAACTTCTGGGCCAGTCATTCCTGCCCTTGATGGGGCGATGCTTTCCCGAGTGGGAGGAAGAACTGCGCGGCTTCCTCGAACACCCCACCCCGTTTGACCGCCTCGAGCTCGCGTCGCCGGCTCAGGGCGGATCCCGGAAGCTGTGCGTCGAGTTGTGCTGTCACGGGCCGGTGCGGTTTGTCCGGATGGAATCGATACTGCCGTCGGTGCGGGATTTGGAGGAGGTTCTCTCCGAGGAAAGCTGGGGGCGGGCGGCCACCCATACGGTTTTCAACCGCCTGATCCGCGCCGAGGCGCAGTTGGACAACCTGGTTCACCGCTGGCCGGGAATCATCTTCAGCCAGCGTCCCGACTTCAGTTTTGCGTTTGTGAGTCCCCGCATCGAGGAACTCACCGGCGTTTCGCCGCAGGAATGGCGCCGGAAAACAAAGTACTTCTGGCAGGTGATCCACGAGGCGGACACGGAGGCGCTGTTGAACCGGCTCCAGCACCTGGCGGCTTCGCCGGAGGGGATCACGAGCACCTACCGGATCCGGCATGTTCAGACGGGCCGCGTGAGCTATCTTTGGGAACACCGTCAGGCCGTGTTGAGCAGCAACGGCCTGTTGCTCGGCTATGAAGGCATCTGGCTGGATATCACCCGCCAAACCATCGCGGAGAGGCGCCTGCTGAACATGTCTTGGAAGGAAAACCTGGGGACGCTCACGATGGGGCTGGCCCATGATTTCTGCAACATCATGGCCGGCATCGTGGCGCTGAGCGAAACGTTCGAAAAGGAAGTTTCGGGAAATGAATCGCTTCGCGCCAGCCTCACGCTCATCCGCAGCACGGCCGGCCAGGCCAGTGAGCTGGCACACCGCATCCGACAGCTCCATCAGGGTGTGCCGGGAGAAAAGAACTACCACGATTTGAATGAAATTGTTTCCGGCATGGCCGAGGTGCTTCAGAAGGTTCTTACCCGGCGCGTGCGTGTCGAAACGAAGCTCGAGCCCCGCCAATTACCCGTCTATCTGGACGCCGTCGAATTGCGGCAGGTGATCGTGAATCTGGCCTTGAATGCCATGGATGCCATGCCTGATGGCGGATCGCTCGTATTTCGCACGTCCCGGCACGAGCAGTTGCCCCCGGCCCGGCCGATCCAGGGGAGTTTTCCGCGCGCCCCCCTGATCTGCCTTTCCGTGCAGGATACCGGGGCGGGCATTCCGGCCGGTTACCTGAACTCGATCTTCGATCCGTTCTTCACCACGAAGCCCCTCGGCAAGGGCTCCGGGTTGGGGCTGTACAACACCAGGCTGTTCGCGGAGAACCATGGGGTCGGCATCTCCGTGGAAACCCGCGAGCAGGTCGGGACCACGTTTCACCTGTGGTTCGCACAGGCGGACCTGTCGGAAGAGCGGCCGCCGTCGCCCGAAGCGGCCCCGCTCACGCGCCACACGCTCCTCGTGGCGGGCCCGCCGGGCAACGCGCGCGACCGCATGGTGGAGATGCTTCGCACCAACGGCTTCTACGTCGTTGCCACGGCCCCGAAATCCGACGCCCTGCAGGCCCTGTATTCCACGGATTATCATTTCAGCGGCGTGTTGATGTTGTGTCAAAAACCGGACGCCGAAGAGTTTTCACTGTTCAATCGCATCCAGGCCGAGAAGTTGCCGGTGAAGTTGTTTCTCGGGCTGGTGGGCTGCAATCAGGATGAGATTGAAACAGGCCTTCTCCAGCGGGTGGATGCCACGTTTCCTCCGGATCTGCCGGCCCAGGAGGTGGTGTCCCGCGTTAGAGCGGTCCTGGGCCGGCCCTGACCCGGCAAGGCAATCATGAAAGACCCAATCGACTCACCCGATTCCGCACCGCACCGCATCCTGGTCGTGGACGACGAGGAAATCGTGCTGGTCGCCCTGTACGAAACGCTCCGGCGCGAGGCGTATGAAGTGGTGACGACTTCGGATCCGGCGACCGCCCTGGCCGAGCTGAAGAAAGGCGAGTTCTCCGTCATCATCACGGATCAACGCATGCCGACGCTGACCGGCCTGGAGCTGCTGGCGCAGGCGCGGGAAATCCAGCCCAACGCCACCCGCATTCTGATCACCGCCGTGCTGAGCCTGGATACCGTCATCGACGCCATCAACAAGGGGGAAATTTATCGCTTCGTCGTGAAGCCCTGGCTCCGCGAGGAATTGCTGGTCACCGTCAAAAACGCGTCGCAGCGCTACGATCTTCTCCGCCAGAATGCGCGCCTCCAGTCCACCACGCAGGCGATGAACCAGCAGCTCGTGGACCTGAACCGCTCGCTCGAACAGCAAGTCAAGCTGGTCGCCCAGCAGAATGACAAACTCGCGGAGATGAACCGTGCGCTCGAGCAAAACCTGATTCGCTCCATGGAACTCTGTCTGCATACCATGCAGACCTATTATCCCACGCTCGGCAACCAGGCCCGCCGCGTCGCCCAGCTTTGCCGGTCCATGGCCGACGCCTCCAGACTGTCCCTCGAAGACCGGCATGTCCTGGAAAGCGCCGCGCTGTTGCATGACGTCGGCCTGGTCGGCGTGCCCAGGCAGCTCATCCGCAAATGGCAGGACAGTCCCAGATCCCTCGATAGCGCGGAGCGCGCCCTGATCGAACAGCATTCGATCCTGAGCCAGGAATTGTCCGCGTTCGGCGACGGCATGGAGACGGTGGGCGAAGTCATTCGCGCGCACCACGAATGTTTCGACGGCACCGGTTATCCGGACCAGTTGATCGGCGAAAACATCCCGTGGCCGGCACGCCTGCTGGCGGTCGCGGTGGCTTATGCCTCGAGCAAGCTGACGCGCGACGACGCGGTCGAGGAAATCAAGCTGCAGGCCGGCGCGGCATTCGACCCCGAGGCCGTGCGCGCGTTGCTGAAGGCGCTGCCCATGGCGACGTTGATGCGGAAGGAGCGCGAGGTCATGCTGTCCGATCTCCGGCCCGGCATGGTGCTGGCGCGGGGCATCTATACCGCCAACGGACTTCTGCTGATGCCCGAAGGCCAGCAATTGAACGCCACTTACATCGAAAAACTCCTGAACCACAACCGCGTTCAGCCGATTACACAATCACTGGTCGTGTATTGCTGAACTCATGGGCGCCTCCGGCTCCAGATCCACCCCCGAGATGCTCCATTCCGTAACCGTGCTTCTGCCGGAGCCGAATCGCGGGCCCCTGGACCTGGAGATCATGCCTCTGGCCGACACCCACGCGCTCGTGGTGTTTAAGGACACCAGCCGCCGTCTCCGTCTCGAGTCCCACGTCCGGCGCCTGATCACCACCATCGATGCCACGCCCGAGGTCTTTTTCATCACCGATGCGGATTTCCGGATCACCTTTGCCGATCCCGCCTTCCAGATTACCACCGGGTACAGCGTGGAGGGAGTGCTTGGCCGGATTGATCTGCAGCATCAACGACCAGACTCATTATCACGAATCAACCTCGGACTGGCGCCTTCGCCCCAATCCCTCTGTGTGAGGATCGATTCCACCCGGGCAAGCCACGCCCTGCTGAATTTGTATCCGGCTTGTTCTGGCTTCCGGTTACCTGGATGACACCGTTCTCAATAAACTGGCGGCCCTCAAGGTGAGCGTTTTGTCCAAGCCCTACGACATGCAGGACGGTTTGCTGCAAGATCTCCATTTCGACGCGTGAAAACTCTCACGATCGACTGCGGCTGCGGTCCACCGGGTTGCTATCGACCGTTTTGGATCGGACTTGAAGGCGTTTCCAGGAACGGCCCGGGGGATTGACGATGCAAGGCATCGTTCGCTCTGTTTCCTTTAAGCCAGGGTGCCCTTTCGCCGATACGTGGCAGTGGCGTCCTCGCTTTTCGAGGACGCGTGCCCGGGAAATGAAATTTGGATGATGCTGCAGGCACGCAGGCGAGCCTGACCGAGAACCGGTCTTTGTGGAAGTCGCCGCCTGACTTCGAAGCTCCCTTCCCGAAGGGCTCCAAAGGCACTCCACCCCCGCACCGGGTCCATCCACGCGCCGGCGCCGACGGCGCGGAAAGCCGGTCTGCTTCCCCCTGCCTGCGTTCCTGAATGCGCGGCCAATCATTTGGAAATGTGGAGCACTTATGATCGAACTCAGGCGAAATCAAGCCCGGTCGGCCGGGGTGTTTGGGGCTCAAGTTCCTTCGGATCGAGCCGAAGAGGAGGAGGACGGCTTTCCTGATGAAAAGCCCGGGCGTTCTTCATCGACACGAATGATTGCGGCAGCCGAATACGATTTCATCCGCCGGTTGGTTTACGATCGGAGCCGGATCAATCTGGGGCCGGATAAAGTGGAACTGGTATGCAGTCGCCTGCGCAAGCGGGCGCGGGCATTGCGACTGGAGGGTCTGGAGGCCTACATCGAGCTGCTCCGATCCGCCGCGGGCGATGAAGAAATGACGGGCCTCATGGACGCGATCTCCACGAATGTCACCCATTTTTTTCGCGAACCCGATCACTTCGATTTCCTGAGGAGCACCGTCCTGCCGGAGTGGGAGGCGGCCAGGACGAGGAAGCCGGCGGATGTATTCCGTGCATGGAGCGCCGCCTGTTCGTCCGGCGAGGAACCCTACACGCTGGCGATCACGCTGGCGGAGCATTTCAAAAACCAGCCGGATCGCGATTGGAGTATCGCGGCATCCGACATCAGCACCCAAATGTTGGGCCGCGCGGAGGAGGCCATCTATCTGCAGGAACGGGTCAAACTGCCCGAGCCGGCATGGCTGCGCCGCTACTTTCAAAGGGGCGTCGCCCCGTATGAAGGCACTTACCGTGTTAAACCGGACCTGCGCCGTCACGTCAGCTTCCACCACGTGAACCTGTTTCAATCGTCCTACGAGTTCACGGACAAATTCGACGTCATTTTCTGCCGGAATGTGATGATCTATTTCGACAGGAAGACACAGGAGCTGCTCGTCCTCCGTCTCCGGGACCAGTTGACGCGGGGCGGCTATTTGATCGTCGGCCACGCGGAGAGCCTCATCGGCATCGATCACGCCTTGACGAACGTTCGTCCGAGCATCTATCGGTGCGGACAGAGAAGTTGATTCACCATGCCCGCACCTTCGACATGGGTAATTCCACAAATCAAAAAGGCGATCATCGTCGGCGTGGCCGACATGGTGGCGACCAACGACCCCGGCGCGGAACTTGTCACATACTCACTCGGGTCCTGCCTGGGAGTCACGGTTTACGACCCGCCCCCCCGTGTGCCAAAAGTAACTG
>PLQC01000121.1 GCA_003159675.1 Limisphaerales bacterium | reverse complement strand
ATTGTAAGAACCGACCCCTTCACGGCGGATCGGGTTTGGTGGTGGAGGCGGCGCGTGAATACGCGAAGCGGATTCCGCACCGGCTGCCGAGCAAGTTGGTGCCCGATGCGGTCAAGGAGATGCTGGAGGCCAGGGAGAAGGGGGAGGGCGCCAGCAAGACGGTTTTAATGCCTCCACGCTGGTTGAGGACGCGTTGGGAGGTGAAATTGCATCCGGCGGGCGCAAAGCACCTGGAACGAGTGGCGATTCAGCAGGGAGTTGCCAAAACCAAGAACCGACCCGTTTTCAATCGAAAACCAACCAAGCAGACGATGATTGTCAATTGTAAGAACCGACCCCTTCATTCAGACCTGGACGCAGACTACTGCACCCATACCTAATCTGTATTGGCAATCAATTGTCGCATCAGCGAATGGTGGCCAGGTTGTAGGGGTAGCCAGTACTGCACCATTTGTGATCGCCAATATTGGCGCTAGCGGCTATAGGTGCTACCGGGCTTTTAATCTCTTCATGGCGACAGTAAAATAATAATATTCTAATTAATTTACTTTAGCGGATTGGGGTGGGGAAAGATAGGCTTCAAAAGGAATCGAATTGCCAGAACCTGCTAAATGTCCAAGTGCGGCGGTCTGTCTCCCAATTGTTCAGAGCGATTTGAGCCGGTATAAGCTATTGCCTGAGGGCAACGGCAGTGTGACTTGATTTTGGAGGTTCGTGAAATTCAGCGTTGACTGATTCGTCACGATCGACCAATTGGTCAAATCGGAACTTTGTTGCAGCAGAAAAGTCGTCGAAGGGATAATCCAAGAAAGCAAGAGGTTCGTAGATAGAGACACGAGGTTTAGTTGTGGTGATGGCGTGGTATATGACGTGAAAATCGGGCCAAGGACTGCCGAAGAATAAATTCCTCCTCCGTCGACCCCGACCAATTTGCATCCGTCAGCCGATGAGGCAACCGTCAACAACCCATTGCTGAAGTCGCCTAATGTCCACGCGTCCGGTGTCCAAGTCGCACCGGAGTCAGTCGAAACATAAATTATTCCCACAACAGCCACCAACTTGTTCCCATCTGCCGATGAGGCAACGGAAGTCCAATCCGCGCTTGGAACATTGTTTGACGTCCAAGTCATCCCTGAATCTGTCGAACTAATAATCGAACCCCCGGCGGCCCAATAGAGTTCTGAAACAGCGACTACCTTGCAGCCATCCGCTGACGAAGCGACAGACTCCCACGCATTGCTGAGTGCGTTATAAGTTGGCTGCCAAGTCGCGCCACAATTGGTTGAAATGCAAATTTGCCCATAAGCAGACCCCACCACCAATTTACTGCCATCAGCCGAAGAACTGACCGCGCTCCAGCAAGAAGTATTGATTGGTGGGCTGTTTGAGACCCACGTAATCCCTGAATTAGTTGAAGTATAAACAACTCCCTCATCTCCGGTATCAGCAGTGCCAACTGCCACAAGTTTTGTTCCATCCGCAGAGGAAGCGACAGAGTACCATTCTGCGCTGGTCGTGTTGTTTGATGTCCAGGTGATTCCTGAATCTTTTGAAACGTAAATTAGTGCAGGAATCGTATAAGGACGAGGTGCAGCTACTATCGTTGTGCCATCTGCGGACGAGCAAACACATGTCCATTGGTTGCTGGGTGCACTGGTTTGTGCCCATGTCATTCCCGAATCTGTGGAGGCATAAATCGAACCCAGTCCTCCTGTGCCGTCACCATGACAGATTGCTAGCAACTTGGTTCCATCTGCCGAGGAAGCGACAGAGGCCCAAGGCACATTGTGGTCGCCCGTCTCCGTCCACACTTGGGCAAGCGCGGGCTTGAGACCGCCGAACCAACTGGCCCAGGCGGACAAAACCAGCAACAGGATTTTAGCGAGTTTCATTTGCTCGCCATTAAACCACTCGCGGAAACCTACTCAAGTGCATTTTGTATTTATCGCTTCGATAGTTGAATCACATTTATTCTAATTAACAAATAGTAGCTACTTGATAGAGCAAAGCACATTTAGGGCCATGGGGCACCGGTGGGCGGTGATCTCGGTACCGCGGCGTCCTTGATCCAAGCGGGCTGAACGTCAGGAAAAAGGGTTGTCTCGTCCTTGACGGCTGCACCAAGTTCGTGAAGGGGTCGGTTCTTACAATTGACAATCATCGTCTGCTTGGTTAGTTTTCGATTGAAAACGGGTCGGTTCTTGGTTTTGGCAACTCCCTGCCGAGTCGCTGCACGTTCCAGGTGCTTTGTGCCGCCGGACGCAATTCCACCTCCCAACGCGTGCTCAACCAGCATAGATGCATTAAAACCCTCTTGCTGGCGCCCTCCTTCTCCTTGGCCTCCAGCATCTCATTCACCGCATCGGGTACCAGCACTCAAGAGCGTGTCTGCAAAATGCAGGAGACGACGTAAGGAGGCTCACTCTTTCGTTAACAAATGCCCGTTTCCAAGAGATTTGAGCCTCGTGACCTCGGCTCCTACAGGAGAAAAGTGAATTTTCAGACACGCTCCAAGGAAGAATGGTCGGGGCGGTGAGATTCGAACTCACGACCTCTTGTACCCGAAACAAGCGCGCTACCAGGCTACGCTACGCCCCGAACCAGAGCCCGCGATGATGCGGGTTCTCCACCAGCATTGCAACCCGGAACTTCGGGTCAATCGAACGCGTGTCCGGCGCAACAGAGGACAGTCTTGACCTTGTGCCGGACGAGGTCCTTGACCCTGGCGCGGGCCGGGCCGAGAATCTTGCGCGGATCAAACTCCTTCGGGCTTTCCGCGAAGACCTTGCGCATGGCGGCGGTCATGGCCAGGCGAAGATCGGTATCGATGTTCACCTTCGTGCATCCCACCCGGCGCGCGGCTTCGATGTCGGCCTCGGGGACGCCGGCGGCATCCGCGCCGAGTTTGCCGCCGTATTTGTTGATTTCCTCGACCAAATCCTTCGGAACGCTGGAAGCACCGTGAAGAACGAGCGGATAATCCCCGAGTCCGGCATCCAGGAGCGCCTTCTTGATGGCCTTGAGACGTTCGAGATCGAGGTGTTGCTCGCCCTTGAATTTGTAGGCGCCATGAGAATTGCCGATGGCCACGGCCAGGGAGTCCACGCCGGACTCCTTGACGAATTTCACGGCCTCCTCAGGATGGGTGTAATGGCCGGTTTTGGAGTAATGGCCGCCCTCCTCGCCTTCGTCGAACTGCGCGCCGACCAGGTGCCCGAGTTCGCCTTCGACCACGCAATTGTGTTTGTGCGCGTATTCGACGACTTTCCGGCAGATTTCGACGTTCTTCTCAAACGGTTCGTGGCTGGCGTCGATCATCACGCTGGTGAACCCCTCGTCGATGCAGTCCTTGCAAAGCTCGAACGTATCGCCGTGGTCGAGGTGAACGGCGATGGGGATGTTGGAAAGGCTGACGGCCGCCTCGATGAGCTTATTGAGATAGACGGGATTGGCGTATTGGCGCGCTCCTTTCGAGATCTGGAGCATCACCGGCGCCTTCTCCTCTTCGCAAGCCTCGATGATGGCCTGCAGCACTTCCATATTGTTGACGTTGAAAGCTCCCAACGCGTATTTCCCCTTGAGCGCTTTGGCGAAAAGTTCCCTTGTGTGTGTCAATGGCATAGTTGTTCGCTTTCGGATTCAATCGACTGCATCCGTACGCAGTCAGGAAACATCATAGAAACCCTTCGGCTGAAAGGAAAATAAAAACTGCAGGCACCGACAGCCGCGGATCAGGGCTCGCGATCGTCATCGGCGAGTTTTCGATACAACGTCGCCAGGCTCACTCCGAGCAGAAGGGCCGCCTTTTCCTTGTCGCCCCCGGACAATTCCAGGGCGCGGTTGAGGTGCACCACTTCCTGGTCGCGCAGGAATGTTTTCAACGATTTGAAGGGTTCGTAGGGCCGGGCTGACGGGGCGGGCTGATTCCCGGGGCCCGAACCCGGCTGGAGCGGGTAAAGGGCGCCTTCGGGCATTTCCGGCAGCGCAGCGGCCTCCGCCGGCTCTTCTTCGGAGCCCGAGACAGCCGCCTTCTGAACCAGTCGCGGGGGCAGGTCCCGCATCCGGACGATTTGTCCCTCGCACAGCGTCACGGCCCGTTCGATGGCGTTTTCGAGTTCGCGCACATTGCCCGGCCAATCGTGGGCGCAGAGAGCCTCCATCACCTGGCGGGTGACCTGAAACGGCAGTCCGCTGCGCGAGGCGGTTTTGCTTTGGAGAAAATGAGCCACCAGCAACGGAATGTCCTCGCGCCGCTCGCGCAACGATGGCAGGCAAATGGGAATGACATTCAGCCGGTAATAGAGGTCCTCGCGAAAAGTGCCCTCCTTGATCTTTTTTTCCAGGGGCTCGTTCGAAGCCGCCACGACGCGGACATTGACGTAGAAAGAGGTGTTGTCACCGACGCGTCGCACCTCACGATCCTGCAGAACGCGCAGCAGGCGGCTTTGCAGCATCGGCGACATGGAGCCGACTTCATCGAGAAAAATCGTTCCTCCGTCTGCTTCCTGAAACAGCCCCTTCTTGTCGTTGATGGCCCCGGTGAAGGCGCCGCGCCGGTGGCCGAAGAGCTCGGATTCAAGCAGGTTTTCAGGCAGAGCGCTGCAGTTGATCGGCACAAACGGCGCGTGCTGTCGGGGGCTGTTGAAGTGCAGTGCCCGGGCCACCAACTCCTTGCCCGTGCCGCTTTCACCCAGAACCAGGATGGTGCTGTCGGTGCCGGCCACCCGCTCGATCATCTTGAACACGTCCTGCATGTTCTGGGAGCTGCCGATGATCTGGCTGAAATGATATTTCTTCTTGAGTTGCTTGCGCAGAAAAACCGTTTCGGAAATCGCCGCGTTGTAGGAAAGGGCGCGCTGGACGCAAATCTTGAGCTCCTCCACCTTGAACGGCTTCTCCAGATAATCGAAGGCCCCGTTTTTCATCGCCTCGACGGCCGTCTCGATCGAGCCGAAACCGGTGATCACGATGACGACGGCGGGCGGGTTGAGGGCGCGGGCTTTTTCGAGAATTTGAAGGCCGTGGGCGCGCGTCTTATCCAGGTAAAGGTCGGTGATGACGAGCTCGGGGCTGTGGGTGGTGAGCGCCTCCAGCGCCGCAGGCCCGTTGGTGAAGGGAAACACCTCGTGCCCCTCCTGGCGGAGCAGCTCGCTGACCGTCTGCACCATGGTCAGTTCGTCATCGATTAACAGAACTTTGGGCATCCAAGCGAGGGTAAAGCATTATCAGGATGACGGGCAAGTCGAACCTCCTCCCGTACCCCGTCGTTGCGGTGACAGGATCCCGGTGCCCATCCTCCAAGGCGCGGCGGATTCAACAGCCGTAATCCGCGGGTTCATGCCGTTTCCACCCGGCCCGTCGGTGGAAAGCGCGCCCCGATGGGCGATCAGTGGGGGTTGACGATTTCCGCCATCTTGAAGATGGGCAGGAACATGCAGATCACCATGCCGCCGATGACCACACCCAAGAAGACGATCAAAATCGGCTCGATGAGTGATGTCAGGCCGGCCAAGGTGGTCTCGATTTCCTCATCCAGGAAGTCCGAAATGCGTTCCAGCATGTCGTCGATTTTGCCGGTCTGCTCACCGGCAGTGATCATGCGAATGATCATGTTGGGAAATACCGGATGCTTGCTCAAGGCCGCTGAAATGCTCTCCCCGCGCTCGATGTCGGTCGAAGCATCCTTGATCGCCTTTTCCATGACGACGTTGCCGACGGTTTGGGAAACGATCTGCAGAACCTCCAGGATGGGGACACCGCTACGGATCAGCGAAGCCAACGTGCGGGTGAACCGAGCCAGGCAGATCTTGTGGGCGATCATCCCGAAGACTGGAAGCCGGATGCGGCGCGAATCCCAGAACAGCCGCCCTGGCTTTGTCTTGATGAAGTAAAGCCAGGCGTAAACCGCTCCCCCGCCGCCAAGAATGAAAAGGATGAAGTATTTTTTGACGACAGTGCTGACGTTGACGAGGAACAATGTCGGCCCGGGAAGTTTGGCTCCGAAGCCGGAGTAGATGTCACCAAAGACCGGAACCACCTTCACCAGCAGAAAGCTCGTGATGAGAATGGCAACAATGCTGACGATCGTCGGATACATCATCGCCGACTTGACCTTCTTGCGGAGGCGGGCGGCGTTTTCGAGGTAAACGGCGAGCCGGGCGAGAATCTCGGCCAGCAAACCGCCCTTTTCACCCGCGGATACCATGGAATAATACAGCCGGTTGAACACTTTGGGGTGCTTCTGCAGTGCCTCGGAGAAACTGTCGCCCCCTTCAACGCGCGTGCAGACGTCATGGATCACGTCGCGCATGGCTTTGTTGGTGGTCTGCTCCGCCAGCGCCTGAAGACACTGAACCATCGCCAGGCCGGCATCAATCATGGTAGCCAGTTGGCGGGTAAAAATCACCTGATCGGCCAGGGCGACCCGTCCACCGCTGGTTTTGCCTTTCTTGCCGATTTTCTCCTGGATGGAGACGACCAGCAGATTGCGATTCAGGAGAGCGGCAATGGCTGCCTGTTCCGTGGCGGCCTCCACGGAACTCCGTATCTCCCGGCCAGAGGCGGTTTCCCGCGCTACATAAACAAATGAAGGCATAGCGGCATCAATTCCAAATCGTCTTCAATCCGGCATAGGCTTGCTCATTCCAGCTCGTTCGCCGATGATTCGGGTTTTGCCCAGCAGACTCTATTCCATAAGGCACGAAAACCAATCAAACCAAGCCAGACGTGCATTACTGAGGGCGACCGCGCATCTTTCACAATCCCACTTGCCCCAAGTTCATACAGTCGATGGACATAAAACGAGCGGAACACCGCCAGCCCACATGGGCAGCGGGATGTATGTAATAATATGTTATATATTGTATTATTATTCACATAATATTAGATATAATAATGATCGAAATAACAATTAGACATTCCACCCGGATGGTCTTTTGATCCGCGCCGGAGTCTCGGATGTGGCTTGGTGTCAAAGCCAACACCCATTACAAAACACTGGTACACAGGTGGGTAAAATGATGCATCACCTCGGATTGAGCCCCATCAGGACTTGCGGAGCTGGAGCGTGGATTCTTTCTGAATCCACGCTGAGGCGCGACGTGGATGCAGCGGTGAGGCATTGGAAAGATTGAAAAAAACTTATTGTCAAACAAATGACTTTGCAATAGACATAGCGACTAATGTAAATGGATTGTCTGTGGCAAACCGTTTTTGCCACTAATGACTATGTTTAGTTAATCTATACAAAATATAAACTTATACTGGAGGAACCAAATGAAGTTTAACAGATGGACAGCAGCTCTGGCGG